>NZ_JBIAPW010000098.1:0-1069 GCF_042888505.1 Streptomyces sp. NPDC002870 | reverse complement strand
GACAAGGGCCGCACCTACAACGGCCTGCCCTACGAGGACTACACCGGCTACCGGCCCGTGAACACCGCGGACGAGCTGGCGGACCCCTCGCGCTGGCAGCCGGCCATCGAGCCGCACCGCCGCCGCATCGAGGGGGGGCCGGGCGACAAGGGCGTCTTCACCGCCCAGCGCTTCGCCACCCCGCAGCTGGCTCTGGTCACGCCCCAGACGTACAAGGACCCCAGCGAGTTCGAGCTCCCCGCGCCCGGGCATCTCGACCACACCGACGCCAAGGCGTACAAGAAGGCGGTGGACGAGGTCCTTCAGGCATCGGCGCGGCTCACCGACGAGCAGAAGGTGAAGGCGGAGTTCTTCGAGCACACCCCGCTGTCGGTCACCCTGTCGCCGCGTGCCGCGGCCATGGCGCACGACCTGGACCTGAACGGCTGGGCCCAGCTTTTCCTGGCGGCCTCGGTGGCACGGTTCGACAGCCTGATCGCCGCCTGGCACCACAAACGCGACTACGACTGTGTACGGCCCTTCAGCGCGGTGCGGCACGTGTACGGCAGCGAGGCGGTCACGGCCTGGGGCGGGGTGGGCAACGGCACCGTCGACGACATCCCCGCCGATGAGTGGACCGGCTACCTGCCCGCGGGCAACCACCCCGAGTACCCCTCCGGCTTCACCACCCTGGCCGCCGCCCAGGCACAGGCGGCCCGCAGCTTCCTCGGGGACGACGTCCTGAACTGGACCCACACCTTCCCGGCCGGCTCGGGACAGAAGGAACCGGGAACCGTCCCCGCCACCGACCTCGAACTGACCTGGGCCACCTGGACCGACTTCGAGAAGGACTGCGCACAGAGCCGGGTATGGGCCGGGACCCACTTCCGCAGGACCGTCGAGACCTCACTCGCGTTCGGCGCCCAGTTCGGCGACCTGGCCCACGAGTTCGTCCAGCGTCACATCAACGGCGACGTCAAGGACTGACCGCTTCTTTCCCACCGCGTTCTCTCCCACCGCGGCGGCGGGCACCGGCACCGCAGCCCCCGCCGCGCTCAGCCTCACCCCGCTGGCCACCGGCGAGTCCGGA
>NZ_JBIAPW010000097.1:0-1176 GCF_042888505.1 Streptomyces sp. NPDC002870 | reverse complement strand
TTGCGCTGCCCATTCGTCTCCGTCCTCGTTTCTGCCGACCGCCGCTGACGCAGGCCAGGAGCTCCCGGGCCACCCTGCCCGCGAGGCGCTCGATTATCAGTGATTGACTGCGGCGGCGAAACCGCGGGGGGAGAGAGCTGCAGGCGGGGCGCGGAGACAGTGCGCCACGACGGGTATGCAACTGTCGTACAGATTGCGTGATCCGCAGTGCCTGCCCGTCGATCGTCGACTCGTTTTCGGATGGCTCCCTGGGCCGCAGGAGACAGCATGCAAGGTGAACAGACAGCACGCTTGGGTCTGCATCGCGACCGGGCCGCCATTTCACGCTGGTTGCCGCCCAGGCGCGACGTGCTCAGCGCTTTGCGCCGCACGCCTGTGTCGGTATGGACCGATGACGTCACCGACTGGGCTGCGGCCCTGACGTACTACGCGGTTCTGGCTCTGTTCCCGACCCTGCTCGTCACGGTGTCCTTCATCGGGATTGCCGATGCCTCGCAGACCGAGGCGCTTATCGAGCGTGTGGCCGCAGTCGTGCCGGCTACCTCGCGCCCGGTACTGGAGAGCGCGCTGCAGGACATGGCAGGCCGTCGCTCGGCCGCATGGTTTCTCGCAGCTGTCGGAACAGTCAGCGCGGTGTGGTCCGCGTCGAGCTACCTGGGCGTGTTCCGCCGGGCGCTGCACGCGATGCACGGGGTACGGGACCAGGTTTCCGTGTGGCGCACAGCGCCACGGGTCGTGCTCACTGCGAGCGTACTGCTGGGCATCCTGGTCTCCAGCGCGCTGGTTCTGGTACTCAGCGGCGGCTTGGCCCAGACCCTGGGCCAGGCCCTGGGAGTTGGGGGCGCGGGAGCCGCCACATGGGACGTCATGAAGTGGCCGCTCCTGCTCTGTCTGGTGGCGACGATGGTTCTGCTGCTGTTCCGCTCGGGCCCTGCCCAGACGCGCGGTGTACGGCGCAGGGCGCTCGGCGGGGTCCTCGCCGTCGTCCTCTGGCTCGTCTCCTCCGCGGGATTCGCCCTGTACACGGCCCACGTCTCCACCTACGACCGGCTGTACGGGTCTCTCGCCGGGGTCATCGTCTTCCTGGTCTGGCTGTGGATGTCCAATCTCGCTCTGCTGATCGGCGCGCAGTTCAACGCGGAGCTCGCCAAGGCCATGGCCGACTGAGCGCGGAGG
>NZ_JBIAPW010000096.1:0-1300 GCF_042888505.1 Streptomyces sp. NPDC002870 | reverse complement strand
GGCGGTTTCTAGGGATTGTCGCAACACGTGGTCGGTTTGATCAGGCCGCGAGCAGTTTGTGCAGGCGCTCGGCTGGGGTCTCCCAGCCGAGCGTTTTGCGTGGGCGGCCGTTGAGTTCGGCGGCGACGGCATCGAGGTGGTCGCGGGTGTGGGTGGTGAGGTCGGTGCCCTTCGGGAAGTACTGCCGGAGCAGGCCGTTGGTGTTCTCGTTGGAGCCGCGTTGCCAGGGGCTGGCCGGGTCGCAGAAGTAGACCGGGATGTCGGTGGCGACGGTGAAGGCGTGATGGGCGGCCATCTCGGAGCCCTGGTCCCAGGTCAGCGAGCGGACCAGGTGGCCGGGCAGGGTCTGGACGGTGTCCACGAGGGCGTCTCGGACGTGTTCGGCGGTGCGGCCGTCGGGCAGGTGCAGGAGCATCACGTAGCGGGTGGCGCGTTCGACCAGGGTGCCGATGGCGGAGGCACCGTCTTTGCCGATGATCAGGTCGCCCTCCCAGTGACCGGGCACCGCCCGGTCCTCCGCCTCGGCGGGGCGTTCGCTGATCATGACCATGGGGTGGGTGAAGCGTGGCTGGCGGCAGGCGGCCTGCCGGTGTGGTTTGCGGCGGGTGCGTCCCGACCGCAGGGCTTTGGCCAGCTCGCGGCGGAGCTCCCCTCGGCCCTGGACGTAGAGGGCCTGGTAGACCGTCTCGTGGACCACGTGCATCTCCGTGCGCTCGGGGAACTGGGCCCGTAGAGCCTGGCAGATCTGCTCCGGACTCCACCGCTGGTCGAGGCGGTCCTGGACGAAGTCCCGCAGTTCGGGGTTCCGGCCTATCTTCCCGGGCTTGGGGCGCGGCCGGCGGGCATCGGCACGGGCCTGGGCCGCGTAGGGCCGGTACTGCCCGTTGACGGGATGCCGATTGCGGCGGATCTCCCGGCTGACCGTGGAGGGGCTGCGGCCCAGCTCGGCGGCGATCGCGCGGACCGTGGCCCTCTCCCGCAGCCGGTCGGCGATGTGGATCCGATCGGCTTCACCCAGGTACCGCGACGGCGCAGAAAGCGGCACCACCGCACGAATCGGTGGTGCCGCCCTGTTGTTGCCGGACGCATTGCGCCCGTTGCTCCATCGCTGGCCGGTTCGCCGGTTGATCCCGAGGATCCGGCATGCCTCCCGGCCGCTCACGCCCTGCTGCATGAGCCGGAAGTATGCCTCGCGCTCCTTGGCGAGCTTCCGCGGTCCCTGCGGCTTCCGTTCCTCGCGGATCTCGAAGTCCATCGCATCCCCTGAACTGGGGTGTTGCGACGACCACTAGAACCCAAG
>NZ_JBIAPW010000095.1:0-1425 GCF_042888505.1 Streptomyces sp. NPDC002870 | reverse complement strand
CTAGTAGTGCTTCGTGAGGTCTGCCGATCTTGGCTGGTCGGGGGCATGGTGAAGGTATGAGGCTTGGGGAGGTGGAACGGCTCCGGGGTGAGTTATCGGAGTTCGTTGCTGATGTGTTCGCCTCGCTCCCGCGGCGGGATCAGCGTCGGTGGGGCGGGTGTTATCTGCGGGGCCTGATGCTGGATGGGCGGCGCAAGTCGATCCAGCCGATGGCCGAGCGGCTGCCGGACGGGAACATGCAGGCCCTGCAGCAGTTCGTGAACCAGTCGCCGTGGGACCCGTTGCCGGTGCGGCGGCGGATCGCTGAACGCCTGGCCGGGTTGATCACGCCTGAGGTGTGGGTGGTCGACGATGTGTCGTTCCCCAAGTGCGGCACCCGGTCGGTGGGGGTGGTCCGCCAGTATTGCGGAGCGGTGGGCAAGCGGGCCAACTGCCAGGTCGCGGTGAGCGTCCACGCGGCCACCGACACCGCTTCCTGCCCCCTGAACTGGCAGCTGTATCTGCCCCGGGAATGGACCGACAACCCGGCCCGCTGTCGGGCAGCCGGGGTCCCGGCCGGGGTCGGACACCAGGAAAAGTGGCGTCTGGCGCTTGGCCTGCTGGACACGCTCGCCGACTGGCAGCTGACCGCTCGGGTGGTGGTTGCCGACGCAGGGTACGGAGCGAGCACGCCGTTCCGCCTCGCCCTGGAGGAGCGGGGCTTGTCCTATGTGGTGGCGCTGACGGGCAAGGAGGTCGCCCACCCGGAGGCAGCCGAGCCGCACCAACCGGCTTATGGCGGGCTCGGGCCGCCGACGCTGCCGCGCTATCGCACCTCGCCACGGTCTCTGCCCCGCCTTGCGGCCGAACTACCGGTCTCCCGCTATGCCGAGGTCACCTGGCGTGAAGGCAGCAAGGGCCCGATGACGTCACGTTTTGCCCTGCTGAGGGTGCGGCCGGCGGGCAAGCAGGCCCTGCGGGCCGCCCAGGAAGCAGGCGGCGGTCACTACGAGTGGGACGGAGTCCTGCCGGTCCGGACGGTGCTGGTGGAGTGGCCCTCCGATGAGACTGCCCCGACCGGCTACTGGACCTCCAACCTGCCCGGCGCCACACCGATCGAGGATCTGGTGCGGTGGGCGAAGATGCGGTGGCGCATCGAGCACGACTACCGCGAACTCAAGCACGGCCTGGGCCTGGACCATTTCGAAGGCCGCACCTGGCGGGGCTGGCACCACCACGTCACCCTGGTCACCGCCGCCCAGGCCTTCCTCACCCTCCACCGGCTCCACCCAAAAGCCCATACACCGGCCTGACTCTCTACCACGTCCTCGACGCCATCCAGGACCTCCTGCGGTGCTGGGCCGGAACCTGCACCACCTGCGGACGCGCCCTACCCACCACACCCAGCAGAAGAAGACAGCCCCCGACCTAACGAAGCACTACTAG
>NZ_JBIAPW010000094.1:0-1523 GCF_042888505.1 Streptomyces sp. NPDC002870 | reverse complement strand
CTGATTCGAAAATCCCCCGGTCTCGTGTCTGTAGCCGCCGGTCAGGCAGCTCCTTCTGTTTGGAGGGTCACTTGGTAGCCGAGTTGGTTGAGCTGGCTCACCAGGCGTCGGGTCTGCCTGGCCCGGCCGGTGCGTTCGATGAAGTACTGGCCGCCGAGGTCGGCGTATTCGGTGTCGTGGGTGAACATGTGCCAGACCGCGATGAGGATGGAGTGCTCCAGGGCGACCAGGGCGCGTTTCTTGCCGCGGCGGGCGACGATGCGTCGGTAGCGGGCGGCGAGGTAGGTGTCCTTGGTGCGGGAGGCGGAGACGGCGGCCTGGCCGAGGGCGGCTTTGAGCCAGGGGTCGCCGTGTCTGGTCTTGCCGCTTCCGGTCCGGCCGCCGGACTGGTGGTTGCCCGGACACACGCCGGCCCAGGAGGCCAGGTCGGCCGCGCTGGGGAAACGGCCGATGTCCGCACCGGTCTCGGCGAGGATCACCTGCGCGGCACGGGCCTCGACTCCGGGGATGGTCACGAGGAGCTCGATCCGGCGGCGAAAGGGCTGCAGCATCACCTCGATGTGCTCGCTCAGGCGGGTCTCGGTGGCGGTGCAGGCGTCGATCCGGTCCAGCATCGCCCTCGCCAGGAACGCGTGGTGGCTGGTGAAGTTGCCGGTCAGCGCCTCGACGAGGGCGTCGGTCTTGCGGCGCATGCTGCCCTTGGCCAGGTCCGCCAGGACGCGCGGGTCGCGTTCACCGGCAATCAGGGCCTCCAGCATCGCGCGGCCGGAGACGCCCAGGATGTTGGAGACGGTGGCCGACAGCTTGATCCCGGTGTCCTCCAGCAGCTTCTCCAGCCGCTGGGCCTCGCGGGTGCGTTCGCGGACGATCTCGGTGCGGTAGCGGGTGACGTCCCGCAGCTGCCGGATCGGCTCCGGCGGCACGAACGAGGGTCGGACCAGGCCGTGTTCGACGAGCTTGGCGATCCACTCGGAGTCCTTCACGTCGGTCTTGCGGCCGGGCACCGACTTCATGTGACGTGCGTTGAGCAGCCAGCACTCCATGCCGTGTTCCAGCAGGTAGAACACGGGCTTCCAGTACACGCCGGTGGCTTCCATACCAACCACGGTGATGCCCTCCGCGAGCAGCCAGTCCCGCATCGCCAGCAGGCCGGAGGTCACCGCGGAGAACGTCCGGACCTCGCTGCGGCGCCGCTTGCCGGTACTGGGCACGCGGATGCAGACCTTCACGTCAACCTTGCTGATGTCGATCCCCGCACACCGTTCATGGATCACGTCCATCCCTGCGGCACCCCCTCCAGTCGTCGGCCGCGAGCACGCGACCGCCCGGCGGGGGTCCGGCAGGCGGAAGAGTCTGATTCACGTGCTCGGAGCAACACATCCGGGTGCCTGTCGGTGGACCCCCAGCGTCCTACTGACCCACGGGCTCGGAACGCGCCAAGGCGATACGACGTCCGCCGGACGACCACACACCGATTTTCACGCACACAGGGTGTCGCCGTCAGGCGACCGGATTACTGACCC
>NZ_JBIAPW010000093.1:0-1569 GCF_042888505.1 Streptomyces sp. NPDC002870 | reverse complement strand
CTACTTGCCCCTGAAAAAGGGTTCGACCAGCTCAGAGGTGATATCGGGGTCGGATCGTGGTGGCGTCTCCTGCGGGTGGGGGCCGTGTCATCGGCTGACGACGGCCATGCGCTGCAGGTTGTAGGCGAAGATCCCGAGTCCGGTCCAGGTCTGCGCACCCGCCAGGCGGCGCAGGCGGGTGCGGCGGAGTCCGAAGGTGCGTTTGAGGTGACTGATGCGGGCCTCGATACCAACTCTCCAGTTGCGCATCCGCCGGAATGAGCGGCTGTGTTCGTATTCGCGGCGTGCCTTTCCGGGCTTGCCGGCTCGTTGAAGGCCGATCCGCTGGACGCCGAGTTCGGCGAGTGCCAGGTCGTTGGCCGCGGTGCCGAAGCCGCGGTCGGCGACGACCGTGCCGGGCGGTCGGCCGGTCAGCCTGGTGACGCGTCCCACCGAGGGCACCAGTTGGGGTGCGTCGGGCGGGTTCCCGCGCTGGAGCTGGTGGTCGACGACGAATCCGCGGTCATCCTCGGCCACCAGCGCGGTGTAACCGAACTGGGTGGGGTGCTGGGGCTTGCCCTTGCGGATCGGCCGGGCGTCCGGGTCGGCCAGCGAAACCAGTCGGTCGGGGATTGTGCGGATGCCGGCCAGCCGCAAAGCGGTCTGTTCCAGCAGTCGGCGGGTGCCTGCCACGCTTTCGGCCAGCTCACCCAGCAGATGCGCGAGCTGTCCTGACGGCCGTTTGCCCAGTGTCCGGCGGGCGTTTGTCTCCACTGCGGCCACCTCCCGCAGTGTTGCCCGGGCCACCGTGGCGATCTCGCCGGTAAGCCTGTCGATCTCGCCCATGGCCTGGCCGGTGCGCCGCCGCAGCGTGCGTGAGATCTCCTTCACGCGGCGGCCCGCTGACCGGCTGCGGTCCCGGAAGCGGGTGCGCCTGGCGGCGCCCGCGGCCTTGATCCGCCGCACCAGTTGGCCCAGCTTGCGCACCCCGTGCTCCAGCAGACCGGCGTCCGTGGGGTGATCGATGTCGGCCTCGACCACGGTGGTGTCGATGCGCAGCTTGCGGCACCGCAGCAGCTTGTCCTCGACCAGCTTCCCCAGCAGCGCGGCGTTGAGGTGTTCCACGGTCTGTGGGCCGCTGCGGCGTACCAGTTTGATCAGCGTGGTGGGGTGCGGCACCGGAGAGGTCAACGGGATCCGGCAGAACCGCCGCCAGCTGAGCGAATCCGCCACCTCGCGGCATAACGTCTCGTAGCCGAGCTGGTAGCGGTGCTTGAGGTACAGCAGCCTCAGCAGTGTCTCGACCGGGACCGAGGGACGCCCTAACCGCTCGGCGAACACCGCCCGCCACGGGGCGATGAACCGTTCGTCGTCCAAGAACGCATCAATCCTGGCCAGCTCCGGGGGCAGCTGTCGCGCCTGTTCCGGCAGCACCTCCCACCACGTGTCCGGCACTCCCGCGACACGCAACATTGCCACCACCCCCGGCCGCCGATGACCCACGTCAACTGTCCCGGCCAACCGATGGCTCCACCAGCTCTCCCCAACGCGTCACACCGCCGGCAGCCCCGACTTCTTCAGGGGCAAGTA
>NZ_JBIAPW010000092.1:0-1588 GCF_042888505.1 Streptomyces sp. NPDC002870 | reverse complement strand
GATGCTGTTGGTGATCTCTAGGTCGTCAGCCTTTGGCAGAGCCGCTGGAAGTGGCTGGGTGGTCGTGGCGGAGAAGCCGGTGTAGTGCCCGGTGGGAAGCATTCGCTGAGGCGGACGATGTTGGTTCCGGCGGCTGTGAGCACGTGTTGGACGTGCGTCTTTGCCAGGCCGCGGTAGCGGCAGTGGCGCAGGCCATGAGCGTGGACCGTTTCGGAGACGGTCGCTTCGCAGCCTGCGCGGATGGCATAGCGCTGCTGCCAGTTGCTGGTCTTCTGGTCTTTCCTGACCTGTGTTTGGATCTTCTGTTGGGGTTCGGGCAGCAGGAGGATGTGGCGTCCTTTGCCGTCGATGTTGCCGGTGCACTTCAGGCGGTCCTCGCATTCCCGGCATGCCTTGCGGGGAAAGAGGACGGACAGCCGGGGGTGTCCGTCGCCCAGGGTGGGTTTCCAGGGCGGGCTGGTGATGCCGTTCGGACAGGTGAGGGTGCGGGTTTCCCAGTCGATGTGGAAGTCCTCTTTCGTGAAACCTGGCCGCTGGGCGGCTTGCGGGTCGGCGCGGACCGGCCCAAGCATCGGGATGTCCCACTTCATAGACGCTTGGTGGATGCTGTCCGGGGTGACATAGCCGCCGTCGACGACGTGCTCGAGAGGCTGAAAGCCCTGGCGGGTCAGCTGTTTGTGGATGTCGTCGAGGGCATCGATGTCCTGCTGCGGCGCCGGGCGGGTGACGACCTGGACGATGACGTTGGGGCTCGTCTCGTCACAGGTCTCGGTCTGGTGATCGCGATAGCCAATCCAGTCGCGCTGGCCGGCCGCTGTGACCTTCTGGCTGTAACGGGCCTCGGGATCATGCGGGGTGACGATCTCCATTGTCGACCACGGCACCCGAGCCGAAGCAGGATCCGGCCGACCGTCCGCTTGGGACTTGCCGGTGTTCCTCTGCCCGGTCGCCCTGCGGCTGGCCCGGTCACGGGTCGACTTCGCTGACCGCCAGCGGAGTTGGCCCGATTCATCGTTCCAGTACTGCTGGACCCAGACCTGCCGCAGGACCTGCACGGACCTCAACTCCCGCAGCCCAGGCGGGGCATCGGCGTGATAGACCGCGCGCAGAATGTGCAGCCCGTCCTCACCCACCCGCAGCACCCAGGCGATCAGTGCGTCTCCGCCGCGGGGAAGCCGGTCATAGCGAACAGGCCGGCCGTAGCGGTCTGCCCAGTCAGGAGTGACGAGCGCGGCCAGCCACCTCTCGCCGTGCAGAGCGAGGTCCTCCAGAGAGCAGCGCAGTGTCTCAGCGACCAGTTCGCCCCGGTTCAGACGGCGGACCGCCGCCAGCACGTGGGTGGAATCCGTCCGGATCCGTCCCCGCCGCTTGACCAGCCCGGCCTCTGCAAGACGGTCCACGACCAACGCCAAGAGCTGGTCCGCGCGGTCGCCTTCGGCCGCCCGGCCACGGAACTCACTCAGGACAGTGAAGTCGAATCCCGGATCATCCAGATCGAGGCCCAGACAGTACTTCCAGTCCAGACGGCAGCGGACCGCGTCCGCCGCCTGCCGGTCGGTGAGGTTCTCCGCGTACTGCAACACCGACA
>NZ_JBIAPW010000090.1:0-1631 GCF_042888505.1 Streptomyces sp. NPDC002870 | reverse complement strand
CGGCCAAGGCGACGACGCAGTCGGCTCCGTCTCTTCCTGCGGCTCCTCGGGCTGCACCGGCATGGGGCGCAAGCATCCGCGGTGCCGGTAGACGCACTTCTCGGCGGCTTCGCACAGGTTGTCGGGTCGGGTCCGGGAAACGGTCCTGGAGTGATCCAGGAACCGCGCCCGGACCCGACCCGACAACCTGGGCGAAGCCGCGCTGAGCGAGGTCAAGGCCCACAGCAGTTGCTGGGCCACCGTCATGGACACGCCCCTCTACGACGGGCCCCGTGCACAGACCACTCTGGAGCGCTGGCACCAGGTCCACGACCTGCTCGGCAAGGGGGTGGGCCTGCTCGAATGCGCACGCCGTCTCCAACTGGCCCTGAACACCGTCAAACGCTACGCCCGGGCCGATCGGCCCGAAAGGATGCTACGCGTCCCCAAATCCCGTGCCAGCCTCGTCGACCCCTACCGCGAGCACCTGCGCAAACGCCGGGCCGAGGACCCCGCCGTCCCTGTCCTGCACCTCTTCGAAGAGATCAAGACCCTCGGGTTCACAGGCTGCCTCAACCTCCTGCACAAGTACATCAACCAAGGCCGTGCGGATGCCGACCGCAGCCACATCTCCCCGCGCCGACTTGCCCGGATGCTGCTCAGCAGGCCCGACAACCTCAAGTCCGAACAACACGGCCTCCTGGCCCAGCTCACCGCCGCCTGCCCCGAGATGACCCAGCTGGCTGCCCACATTCGGACATTCGCCCAGCTCCTGGTACCCGCCCAAGGAAACGCCGATGCCCTTGAGCACTGGATCACCCAGGTCCGAACAGTCGATCTGCCCTATCTGCACGCCTTCACCCGGGGCCTCGACCGCGACCGCGACGCCGTCATCGCCGCTCTCACACTCCCGTACAGCAACGGACCCACCGAGGGCGTCAACACGAAGACCAAGCTGATCGCGAGGCAGATGTACGGCAGAGCGGGCTTCCCTCTTCTCCGCCACCGCATCCTCCTCGAATAGCATCACCCTCCGCTACCACCGAATGTGAGACAGGGCCGTTAAATTGACACACCCTGACCGACCGGGGCAACCTCCGCCGCCACAAGCCGCCGCAGGAGTAACCCACAGACGCCGTCCGCCGGGCTCACCGAGTCGACCCCGAGGGGCCGCAGCCCTTGACCAGCCCGAGCCTGACCATCGAAACGCCCGCCGGAACCGTGCGCGCCACCGCCGGCCACCGCCAGGACGACGCCGTCGTGTTCGAGCTGAGCGGGGCGATGCGCGGCAGCGTGCACGTCACCGGCACCCACCACCCCCACTACTGGGACCAGTTCACCGCCGTCCGCGCCTGTCTCGGCCCCGTGAACGCCTTCCAGGCCACCGCCCCTGACGACGCCCTGCCGCGGCTCGCCCGCAGCCGCACCGGCTACCGGGGCAGCCTGTCCCTCTACCTCGACGACACCGACCGCCCCGAGGTGTCGGTGTACCCGGCCGCCCCGCCTACGCCTTGGAGACCCGCCGGTACGTGCACACATTCACGCCGTTGGCGCTGGTGACGGTCGAGACCAGCTCGAGCGTCCGCTGCGCACCGTCGTCGGGGAAGATCGTCTTACCGCCGCCGAGGAGCACCGGCATGATCAAGAGTCGG
>NZ_JBIAPW010000089.1:0-1720 GCF_042888505.1 Streptomyces sp. NPDC002870 | reverse complement strand
GGTGGGTTGTTACTTGGTGAGGAAGGTGAGGAGGGCGTTGTTGACTTCTTGGGCGTGGGTCCATAGGAGGCCGTGGGGGGCTCCTTCGATGACGGTGTAGTCGGCGTGGGGGAGGGCGGTGTGGAAGGGCTGGGCGGTGGCTTCGATGGGGAGGATGCGGTCGGCGGTGCCGTGGAGGATGAGGGCGGGGACGTCGATTTTGGGGATGTCGTTGCGGAAGTCGGTGGTCCAGGTGGGGACGGCGGCGCGTGAGGCGTGGGGGGATGCGGCGGCGGCGGTGGCCCAGTTGGCGCGGACGACGTCTTGGCTGATGCGGGTGCCGAGGTTTTCGTCGAGGTTGTAGAAGGCGTGGTAGAAGTCGGTGAAGTAGGCGTAGCGGTCTTGGGTGACGGCGGTGAGGATGCCTTCGAAGACGGTGCCGTCGACGCCGGTGGGGTTGTCGTCGGTCTTGAGGAGGTAGGGCTCGAGTCCGGCGAGGAAGGCGGCTTTGGCGACGCGTGCGGAGCCGTAGGTGCCCAGGTAGCGGCCGACTTCGCCGGTTCCCATGGAGAATCCGACCAGGACGGTGTCGGTGAGGTCGAGGGTTTCCATGAGGGTGTGGAGGTCGGCGGCGAAGGTGTCGTAGTCGTAGCCGGTGGTGGGCTGGCTGGACTGGCCGAAGCCGCGGCGGTCGTAGGTGATGACGCGGTATCCGGCGTCGAGGAGGGCGGGCAGCTGCTTCTCCCAGGAGTGTCCGTCCAGGGGGTAGCCGTGGATCAGGACGACGGGCTGGCCGGTGCCGTGGTCCTCGTAGTAGAGGTCGATGTCGGTGCTGTTCTCCTGGCCGACGGTGATGAAAGGCATGAGTCTCTCCTCCAGAGGAATGATGTGCGAAAAGGACTGCGGGACTGCGGGGTTGTGGTTCTGCGGGGCCGGCGGGAGGGGGGGCTCCATCCCGCCGGTGTGTGGGTGTGTTGGTGTGTTGGGGTCAGTGGGTGGTTGTGGTGGCTGCTTGCTGGATGATGCGGGTGACGGCGTCGGGGCGTGAGACGGAGACGGCGTGGGAGGCGTTGACCTCGACGGTGTGTGCGTGGGCGCGCTGGGACATGAAGCGCTGGGCGGCCGGGGGGATGTTGAGGTCCTGGGTGGCGATCAGTGACCAGGAGGGGATGGTCTTCCAGGCGGTCTTGGTGGACTTCTCCTCCAGGGCCGTGGCGGCGATGGGCCGCTGGCCCGCGGCCATCAGGGCGGCCTCGCCCGCGGGGACGTCGGCGGCGAACTGCTGGCGGAACTTGTCGGTCTTGATGTAGATGTCGTTGCCGCTCGCGCCTCCGGGCAGGCTGTAGGGCACCGCTTCGATGACATTGCCGAGCGTGCTGCCGGGGTATTTGTTCGACAGCCCCAGCGAGGTCTCGCCCGCCTCGGGTATGAACGCGGCGATGTAGACCAGCGCCGTGACCTTGTCCTCGTGACCGGCGGCCGCGTCACTGATCACGGTGCCGCCGTAGGAATGGCCCACCAAAACCACCGGCCCCTCGATACGGTCCACGACCGTGCGCAGATACGCGGCGTCACTGGCCGGTCCGCGCAGCGGATTCGCCGCGGCCACCACCCGGTACCCCGACTTCTGCAACCGCTCGATCACACCGTTCCAGCTCGAAGCATCCGCGAACGCCCCATGCTCAAGCACAATCGTCGGCTTCGGCTCCGACACCGACGCAGTGGCCGCACCGGCAGTACC
>NZ_JBIAPW010000088.1:0-2084 GCF_042888505.1 Streptomyces sp. NPDC002870 | reverse complement strand
AGCTTGTCCTTTAACCTCGCGCCGCGACGGACGGCCGCGCGATGAGGCAAATTGCGATGCGCGTTGGCGGCATGCTGGTCAGACTCTCGGGCATGACAGCGAAGATCATCCGTATCAATCCCGAGCAGCTGCATGAAACACCCGGCTACCACCACATCACCGTGGTCGAGACTGGCCGGACAGCTTACCTGGCGGGACAGTGCCCGCTCGATCGGAACGGTTCCCTCGTCGGCCCGGGCTCCGTCGAGGTGCAAGTCGATCAGATCGTCGTGAACGCGCTCGCCGCTCTCGCGGCGGTGAATGCCCAGCCGCAACACGTGGTGCGTTCGGTCATCTACGTGCGGAGCGACGACAGAGATGTCCTGGGCACCGCATGGCGTCAGCTCACCGCCTCCGCCCTCGGGCCGGCCTTCACATCCGCCAGTACGCTCCTGGGCGTTGCACAGCTGGGCTTCGAAGGGCAGCTCGTCGAGGTGGACCTCACCGTCGCGATGCCCGGCTGAGCCGGTTCCTCGCGCCTCGAACAGCGTCTCGAACTGCTTCGCCCGCTTGGTCATGTACCGGACGCCGAAGCGGCCTTCGTCTGATCATGTGCTCCGACCAAGGTGCACTAATCAGAACGAAGGCCGTGAAGGTGAGTCTGCTGCCCGATGCAGTTCCACGAGAAGCGTTCGCGGAAGCGTCACGCTTCCGGGACGAGTTGTACGCGTGTCTGACCGCGCGGGGTGACGAGCTGTTCGAGCTGGCGGACGCGGTGCTGTGTGCTCCGGGTGCGGTGCACTCGGCGGTGGAGCTGACGCTCGTGCCGGAACATCGACGTGGTCATGGTGCGATGTACGACGGTCTCAACCAGGGCCGGATCGACGCCGATCGGCTGCGGTCGCTGCTGGCCGGACTGCCATTACCGCGGTTCGCGGACGGGCGTCTGGTCCTGGCCGTGGACGTCTCGCCGTGGCTGCGGTCGGATGCGCCGTGCTCGCCGGACCGGCTGTTCTGCCACGTCTACGGGCGGGCGAAGACGGCTTCGCAGTTCATCCCCGGCTGGCCGTACTCGTTCGTCGCGGTGCTGGAGATGGGTGCCACCTCCTGGACGCAGATCCTGGATGCGGTCCGCCTCGGCCCGACCGACGACGCCACCGCGGTGACCGCCGCCCAGCTCCGCGACGTCGCCGAACGGCTCATCGCGGCGGGCCAGTGGGAGCCGGGCGAGCCGGACATCATGATCGTGACCGATGCCGGCTACGACGTCACCCGCCTGGCCTGGATCCTGCGGGACCTGCCCGTCGAGCTGGTCGGACGCGTCCGCGGTGACCGCGTGATGCGCCTGCCGAAGCCGCCTCGCGTTTACGATCCCAAGGGAGGCCGGCCACCGAAGCACGGGCCGGAGTTCCGCTTCGCCAAGTCGGAGACCTGGCCCGAACCCGCTGTCGCCACCCGCACCGTCACCGCCAACTACGGCAAGGCGTTCACGCAGGCGTGGGACCGGGTCCACCCACGTCTGACCCACCGGGCCGCCTGGCTGGACCACGAGGGCGAACTTCCGCTGATCGAGGGCACGTTGATCCGGCTGAAGGTCGAGCACTTGTCGAAGGACCGGGCGGCGCCGGCCGTGTGGTTGTGGTCCTCCAAGACCGGCGCCGACGGCTCGGACGTCGACCGGGCCTGGCAGGCATTCCTCCGCCGGTTCGACCTGGAGCACACCTTCCGGCTGTTCAAGCAAACGCTGGGCTGGACTCGACCCAGGCTGCGGGAGCCTGAAGCGGCCGACCGGTGGACCTGGCTGATCATCGTGGCCTACACCCAGCTACGGCTCGCCCGCCCGCTTACCCGCGAACTGCGGCACCCGTGGGAGAAACCGGCTGCACCACACAGGCTCACCCCGGCCCGGGTCAGACGGACGTTTCGGAACCTCCGCCAGCACATGCCCTGCCCCGCCAGAGCGCCGAAACCCCATCGTCCCGGGCCCGGACGGCCACCCGGCACCCCGAACAGACACCGGACACCCCACTACGACGTAGGCAAAACCGTCCGCCGCGAGAAGACACTTATAGCCCTACAACGGTTGAAAGGTTAAAGAACAAGCT
>NZ_JBIAPW010000087.1:0-2162 GCF_042888505.1 Streptomyces sp. NPDC002870 | reverse complement strand
TGCAGGGGGGCGTTCGTGTCGTCGTGGGACATCAAGCCGCAGGGTGTGCAGGGCCAGTTGAAGGTCACCGGTACGCATGCCGGGGATCTGGAGAAGGCGTTGACGGCTCTGCTGACGGATATGTCGGAGGCGGCGAAGGCGGCGGGTACGGCTGTGCCGGGCTCTGCGGCCGAGACTCCCCTGCAGGGGCCGACGGCGTCGGGGAAGCCGTTGACGCAGAAGGCGACGGGGCCGGTCGGTGCGGCGCTGGCCGAGTACTTGAACAAGCGCCATCCGTCTCTCAAGGAGATGGGCGAGCGTATCCAGGCGGCTGTTCTGGGTGCGGCCAAGGCCACCAATGAGTATGTCGGGGGCGACCTGGACGCGGCCAAGCATGCGCAGGACGCTGCGAAGTCGGTACGTCTGGATCTTCTCAAGGACGCCGGGGGGCGCAAGTGAGCGGGAACGCGGCGGTCGACCCGGCAGAGGTGCCGGTCTTCACCGGCGATCTGGAAGTGCTCGACACGAAGGTGAAGGCGCTGTCCACCGGCGGTGCGAAGATCGCGACCGCTGCCGGTGACGTCCACACGTCGTTCGGTGGGCTGCGGGCCTTCTACAAGGCCCCTGAGGCGGAGCAGCTGTTCGCGGTCACCAAGCCGGTCTCGGACACCGGGCTTTCGCTGAGTTCCGACCTGTGCGTCATCGCGGGGGCGCTGGGCACCTATGCGAGGGAAGCGCGTCCGCTGAAGGAGAAGCTGGACAACCTCAGGGGCGAGGCTTCGGCTTTCCGTACCAGGATCGACGGCGACGACAAGTGGCGTGAGGACGGCGATCTGATCGAGGAGAACCTCGATCGCCGCAATGAGATCGCCGGGGTGTGGGCGGCTTTTCAGGAGATCGAGCGTACCTGCCACAACAGAATCGTCGCCCTGGTGTGCGGCACGCCGCTGAAGGTGAACGACGGTTCCAACCAGGCGGGTATGTACGGCTACGACGCCGAGGCTCTCAAGCAGTCGAAGAGTCTGCCCTGGGGTGACGCGGTCGAGGAGTCGACGCCTGCGTGGCAGGTGTGGGAGCACGCCTGGGACTTCGGCAAGGGCGTCATCGTCGACGGCGTGTGGGGCACCATCAAGGGCCTGGGGACCCTGGTCGGCTTCAGCGGCTGGGACGCCGCGGGCCAGGCGTGGGTGGGTCTGGGCAAGCTCGCCACCGGTCTGGTGATCACCTCCATCCCGGGTGCGAACGCGGTGTTCTGGACGGCTGACGACAAGGACATGCCCGCCTGGCTGCGGGACTCGCGTACGGCGATGAAGGAGACGGGCAAGGCGCTGGTGGCCTGGGACCAGTGGGGCGAGAACCCGGCCCGGGCGGCCGGCGCGGTCACCTTCAACGTGGTGACGACCGTGTTCACCGGCGGGGCCGGAGGTGCGGCGGCCGGCGCGGGCAAGGCGGGCGCGGCGGCCAGGGCCCTGTCCTTCGCGGGCAAGGCGGGCCGGGCGATCGACCCGACGACGTACATCTTCAAGGGCGCGGGTGCGGGTCTGTCGAAGATCGGCGATGTGATGGCCGGCCTCAAGGGCATGGGGAAGATCGAGATTCCCGCACTTCCCGAGGGCGCGATCACGCTGCCGGAGGGCTCGTTCAAGATGCCCGACGGCACGCTGCACCTGCCCGAGGGCGCAGCGATCCCGGAGGGCGCGTTCGAGGTCCCCAAGGGCACGGTCCAACTGCCCGAGGGGGCGGCGATCCCCAGGGGCGCGGTCGACCTGGGCGACGGAATGGTCAAGATGCCCGACGGCACACCGCCTCCGGCCGGTTCGATGCCGGTGCCGGAGGGCGCCGTCAAGGTCCCCGAAGGGACCACAGCGCTGCCCGAAGGCACGGCCAAGGTGACCGACTTGGACGGCAACACCGTCTACGTCGACGGCAAGGGCAACCTGCTCAAGGAGGACGGCACTCTCCAGCAGCACCACACCGCGGTCACCAAGGAGCCGGGCGGCCAGGGCGCCGGCCCTGCCAACCCGACCGCCGGCGCGGACAACCCCCGCGTGCCGAACCCGACCCGCGAACCGTCCCTGGTCGGCGCGGGCGCGGCTCACGTCGGGGACAACGCGGGCGGTGTCACCCGCCTCGGCGACAGCCTCGGCAACGACCTCGGCGATGTGGGGCGGTTGGGCGACGAC
>NZ_JBIAPW010000086.1:0-2333 GCF_042888505.1 Streptomyces sp. NPDC002870 | reverse complement strand
TCCTGGTCTGGCTGTGGATGTCCAATCTCGCTCTGCTGATCGGCGCGCAGTTCAACGCGGAGCTCGCCAAGGCCATGGCCGACTGAGCGCGGAGGCCTAGTGCGAAGCGGAAGGCCGCGGCGCAGAAGGAACGGATCACGCCCGCGCAGATGAAGTACCTCACCAGTCGAGGTCCCGCCGGGCGGCCGGGCGAAGCGGCTCGCCCGGCTCAAGACCGCTGGACAGGCCGCAGCGAGCCCGCAGGTCTTGTGCACTGCCCGACATGACCTCCTGCCCTCACGCCGCGACCGCCGCTGCCAACGAGTGAAGAAGCCACCGAGGAACACCTTCGAAGCCAAGCGACGGGATGAGCCCCGCCCTCCCAGCCAGGCCAGCTGCTCACTCCGAGTCACTTGGAACCCCTGGCTACTCGCCCTCACCTGCGAGAACGCCCTAACTCACCGGCATTGGGGCTAGGCCTACTTCAGGCCAATACGGCGAAGGGGCCTTGAACCCGTCCCGTACTCCTTCGAGATCAATAGGCTGCTTGTCTGAGCCTCAACGAGCGGCGCGGCAGCGGTGAATATTAGACCGTCGCGGTCGTAGCGCGCCGTTCCAAGAGGGGGCAACGGCCTCGGCGTGGTACTCGACGAGGGCGTTCGCCAGTCGCTCGACCGCCCCGTCGCGTGCACCTGGGTCGGCCAGCCAGGAAGGTCTCTGGCGCACCAGCCGTGCATCAGGGGACAACTCGGCACGCAGTTGTGCCCTCGGCGCACTCAGCAGGCGCTCCTGGCCCTCCTCGATCGAGGACACCGGCCCCAGCAGCGTGAAGAGATCAACCATCCACGTTCGCGGGCCGGCAACGAAGGCCGCCAGCTCCCGTACATACGGCGGCACCCGTTGACGGGTGCCCTGCGCCACCCATCGAACAGAACCTTCTCGTCGCGGCGCTGCAACATCCGCAAGCTCAGCTGCGTCTCGGCCAGTGGCCCTAGTAGGGCCACGCGGGTACGGGCGAGATCCTCCACCGTGAAATAGAGACGCAGCACCGTGATCTCCCTGCCCCGAAAGCGTCAACACGAGCCTGACCTTGGTGATTTGGCGTTGCCTGCTGGTCGTTGTCGAGCCGGTTCCCGGTCAGAGATCCTCGTCGTTGCCCGTACGAACGCCGGACAGCTCCGGGCGGTGTCCGGGATTGCCGGACCGCATGGTTTTCAGGCTGGGATCTGTCCACCATCCAGGGCGGATCCGCCGTTTCGGGAGGCGTCTCAAGGGAGTCGACTTCTCCCGTTGGCGCGCCCGGTGGAGAGGAGCGTGGTTCCCAGCGGGGTGGTGGTGTGCCGCACCGTGTTGGCCTGGCGGAGGCTGGTGACCAGACCGGCGGTTCGCAAGGCGGTGGCATGTTCCGATGCGGAGGTGGGGGAGATACTCAGACGCTGGGCGAGCTGTTTCGTGGTGCGGCCGGAGGGGTCTGCCAGGGCATCCAGGACGGCTGCGCGAGTGCAGCCCAGCAGCACCGCCAGGGCTGTCGGTGCACCCGGGCGGGCGTGCGATGGCTCGATGATGAGATCGCCGGTCTCCAGGCCCTGGACTGGTGCGTACACGAGAACGGGGTTGTCGACGTCGTTGAGCAGGGCCCGGGGGCGGAGGCCGCTTCCGAGGATCAGGGGGGCGTCGGAATCTTGGTTGGTGGGGCGGAACTTCTTGTCGTGCGACCGTGAACGTGATCTTGAGATGCCGCGGGATGTGCGGGAGTGGCTGCCGCCCGAGCACCTGTGCTGGAAGGTGCTCGACGTTGTCGAGCTACTTGACCTGTCGGCGTTCGGGAACAGCTACCGTGACGACGGGCGGGGCGGGGTGGCCTACCCTCCCGCGAGCCTGATTGCGTTGCTCCTGTACTGCTACAGCAAGGGAGTGCGTTCCTCCCGTCGCATCGGGCAGGTTGCTGGGACGACGTGGGCTGCCGAATCATCACCGCGAACCACCGAATGGACCACTCCACCGGCGCGCGTTCGTACGACGCCACCGTGCCGCCTTGAACTCGCTGTTCGTGCAGGTGTTGTCGCTGTGCGGCCGACGTGGCCTGGTCGATCTTTCGGCGGTGGCCGTGGACGGCTCCCCGATGGAGGCGAACGCCTCACGCGATGCCAACCAGCGGCTCCAGCGACTGGAGGAGGCCATCTCCCAGTGCGAGAAAGAGATCCACGCGCTGATGGAGGATTTAGTCGACCACGCGCTGAGCGTCGAGGCCGATGCCCTGGCCGGTTGCGGATGGACGGCGAACTCGACCTGCCCGCCTTCCTCGACCTCGCCTCGGCCGAGGGGCTCCACGTGCTGCTCCGCCCCGGCCCGTA
>NZ_JBIAPW010000085.1:0-2390 GCF_042888505.1 Streptomyces sp. NPDC002870 | reverse complement strand
TGACCCACGTCAACTGTCCCGGCCAACCGATGGCTCCACCAGCTCTCCCCAACGCGTCACACCGCCGGCAGCCCCGACTTCTTCAGGGGCAAGTAACTAGGACTGACGGCGCGCGAAAAGGACCGCCCCTTGAACGCTCTCGTCGACGTCGTCGAGCAGCATTTGGGCCTCGCCCGTGAACCCGGCATCGCGTAGCCAGGCCGCCACTTGGTCAGGCTGGCGGCGGTGGACGTAGACGTTCATCGGGTAACCGCCGTAGCCCTGCGTCTTCAGCCTCGACTCGTCGCCGACGTGAAAGCCGAGCAGCAGTGCCCGCCGGGACGCAACACCCGCCGGAAGTGGCCGAAGACCGTGGGGACGGCATCGTCGTCAGCCATAGGAGCCGGGCCCTCTGGCCCAACGTCGGCATTCTCGAGGACATCCGTGCCCCGTTGGGCCGCGTCAGAGCGGACCTGTTCCTGATCACCACACGCCGTGCCACCAGCTGGCACAACACCGCCACCATGCAGGTCCTCGACGAGGACGAGGCGGGCGACCAGTTGGCACTCGACTTCGATCACGCGTGATGCCCTCGTCACCGAGATGAGCGGACAGCAGAATGCAGACCGCTGGACCACGGAAACACTAGGGACAGACCCCCGGGCTGGAACGAAGCCCGGGCGCTGGCACGTCAGATCATGGTCGAACTGATGGGCTCGTGGGATCACCCCATGCCGAAGATCGACGCGATCCGATAATCCGCGCAGGGCTACAGCCCCCGTCACAAGATCAGCGACAGAGCCGACGAAGTGCCTAACACCGGAGCCTCGCCCGCGTCAGGTGTCCGTCAGGCGCTCGGCGCTGCCTGCCTCCTCGGCGGTCAGGTCACTGCGCCCGCTGCTGTGCACCCGCCAGCGGGTGACCCCTGCATCCGGCCCCTGCATCCGACCGGCCGCCAGGGCGAGATCGATACGGCCGCGCACCACATGCTCGGTGGCGGGCTCGGTAGCAAACAACGTTCGCAGCAGTACCCGGATTCCGACCCGTTCCGCTCTCGTGTGATGCGCGGCCAGCGGGCACGGCGGCTCGTGTTCCCAATGTCCGCAAAGCGCAGCGGTGATCGCCGCCCCGGGCGCCCGCAGGTCTGCGTCCGGCCGCATGACAAGGACCGCTTCGTGAACGTAGGCCCGCCGCATCGCCCCAGTATTTCGATCTCCGGCCCGTTCCGTCACCGTCCGGGCACTCCGCCCGACCGCGCTTGCAATTCCTTTGAGGCGGCCTGCTTCGGCCCACGTGCCTCGGCATTCGGACAGGGAGCATCGCGCGGTTCGGTGGATCAGTAGCGATGGCCGGGCCAATGCGGGTCCTCCCAGCGTTCGAGGCCGGTGACGCCCAGCAGCCGTATCCGGTGAAGCAGTTCCTCGGATACGCCGTGGGCACGAAGCCGGGCGGGAGCGTGGCGGACGAGCCAGGCAGTCAGCTCGGCGCGTATCTCTTCCTCGTTCTCCCAAGCGTCCCAGGGAAGTTGATCGCCGAGTAGGTCGTACTCCCAGTGTGCCGCCGCTTCGGCCAGGTGCTGGTCGGATACGGGGGCTCTCAGTGCGCTCCAGGTGTTGAGCCAGGGGCTCAGCGTGGCAGATGCTTCGGCGCCCAGTACGAGGACCTCGTACGCGGGTACGGCGGGATCCGGATCGGTGAGCGTGTGCGCCCACCATGCCTGCAGGAATTCCCTGACTGCCGCTGCTTGCTCGGCAGGCCACTGCTGCCAGTGGCCGAGAGCGAACGAAAGCCCGGCCCGCTCCATGCCGAAGGAGGGCTCTACGGGACCGCTGACGAGGGACGTGGCGAACTGGGGCAGGATGCGGCGCAGAACAGATGCGTGGTCGCTCCAGTCGATGGCCTGCCATGTGCGCTGCAGGAGGTCGGGGTCCAGCTCCGTATCCGGCACCTTGAGTTGCGCGAGCTCATCCGCGCTGCCCCAGTGACACTCGCAGTTGTGCTCGTCGGGGTGGGCGGTCATCCCGCGGAAGGTGGCGGCCAGGCCGTCCAGCGCGGCATCGAGGCGAAGTCGTGCGCGAGGCTGATCGGAGTTCATCATGGGCGTTCGCCTTCGAGGACTCCGGGAGTTTGGGCCACCCGAAGATCGCTAACTTACCGGGTCGAGCCCGGGCCGCCTTCATGACCTCTGGCGCACCGGCCCCTGTTGT
Source organism: Streptomyces sp. NPDC002870 (assembly GCF_042888505.1). Taxonomy (NCBI): domain Bacteria; kingdom Bacillati; phylum Actinomycetota; class Actinomycetes; order Kitasatosporales; family Streptomycetaceae; genus Streptomyces; species Streptomyces sp. NPDC002870. The sequence goes on along the minus strand of NZ_JBIAPW010000085.1, from coordinate 204 downwards.
CGGAAACCTCGCCGGGATCCAAAACGCCGGACGCTGAGTCGGACCGTGCAGTACCGGCGCCGTGCATGTGTCGGTGGCCCGGCCCCGCCCGGCCGGGGCGGGGCCCCCCCAAGGGGCCCCCACAAAAACGGGGGGCGGGTGTTATGCGCCCGGGGGGCCGGCGGGGCCCGCGGGGGGTGGAAACAGACCAGATTTGCCCCCAGC
>NZ_JBIAPW010000084.1:0-2493 GCF_042888505.1 Streptomyces sp. NPDC002870 | reverse complement strand
ACACAGTGGACGCGAGCAACTGAGGACAAGCCCTCGGCCTATTAGTACCAGTCAGCTTCACCGGTTACCCGGCTTCCACATCTGGCCTATCAACCCAGTCGTCTACTGGGAGCCTTACCCTCTCAAGGAGGTGGGAGTCCTCATCTCGAAGCAGGCTTCCCGCTTAGATGCTTTCAGCGGTTATCCTTTCCGAACGTAGCCAACCAGCCATGCCCTTGGCAGGACAACTGGCACACCAGAGGTTCGTCCGTCCCGGTCCTCTCGTACTAGGGACAGCCCTTCTCAAGACTCCTGCGCGCGCAGCGGATAGGGACCGAACTGTCTCACGACGTTCTAAACCCAGCTCGCGTACCGCTTTAATGGGCGAACAGCCCAACCCTTGGGACCGACTCCAGCCCCAGGATGCGACGAGCCGACATCGAGGTGCCAAACCATCCCGTCGATATGGACTCTTGGGGAAGATCAGCCTGTTATCCCCGGGGTACCTTTTATCCGTTGAGCGACGGCGCTTCCACAAGCCACCGCCGGATCACTAGTCCCGACTTTCGTCCCTGCTCGACCCGTCGGTCTCACAGTCAAGCTCCCTTGTGCACTTACACTCAACACCTGATTGCCAACCAGGCTGAGGGAACCTTTGGGCGCCTCCGTTACTCTTTAGGAGGCAACCGCCCCAGTTAAACTACCCATCAGACACTGTCCCTGATCCGGATCACGGACCCAGGTTAGACATCCAGCACGACCAGAGTGGTATTTCAACGACGACTCCCCCTGAACTGGCGTCCAGAGTTCACAGTCTCCCACCTATCCTACACAAGCCGAACCGAACACCAATATCAAACTGTAGTAAAGGTCCCGGGGTCTTTCCGTCCTGCTGCGCGAAACGAGCATCTTTACTCGTAGTGCAATTTCACCGGGCCTATGGTTGAGACAGTCGAGAAGTCGTTACGCCATTCGTGCAGGTCGGAACTTACCCGACAAGGAATTTCGCTACCTTAGGATGGTTATAGTTACCACCGCCGTTTACTGGCGCTTAAGTTCTCAGCTTCGCCACACCGAAATGTGACTAACCGGTCCCCTTAACGTTCCAGCACCGGGCAGGCGTCAGTCCGTATACATCGCCTTACGGCTTCGCACGGACCTGTGTTTTTAGTAAACAGTCGCTTCTCGCTGGTCTCTGCGGCCACCCCCAGCTCACGGAGTAAATCCGATCACCGGTGATGGCCCCCCTTCTCCCGAAGTTACGGGGGCATTTTGCCGAGTTCCTTAACCATAGTTCACCCGAACGCCTCGGTATTCTCTACCTGACCACCTGAGTCGGTTTAGGGTACGGGCCGCCATGAAACTCGCTAGAGGCTTTTCTCGACAGCATAGGATCATCCACTTCACCACAATCGGCTCGGCATCAGGTCTCAGCCTCAATGTGTGACGGATTTGCCTGCCACACGGCCTACACCCTTACCCCGGGACAACCACCGCCCGGGCTGGACTACCTTCCTGCGTCACCCCATCGCTTACCTACTACCACCTTGGGCCGGCGGCTCCACCACTCCCCTTTGCCCGAAGGCTCCGGGGCGGCTTCACGGCCTTAGCATTAATGGGCTCGATACTGGGCGTTTCAAAGCGGGTACCGGAATATCAACCGGTTGTCCATCGACTACGCCTGTCGGCCTCGCCTTAGGTCCCGACTTACCCTGGGCAGATCAGCTTGACCCAGGAACCCTTAGTCAATCGGCGCACACGTTTCTCACGTGTGTATCGCTACTCATGCCTGCATTCTCACTCGTGTACCGTCCACCACTCGCTTACGCGGCGGCTTCACCCGGCACACGACGCTCCCCTACCCATCCCAGCGGGCGTTGGCCCTCATGCTGGAATGACACGACTTCGGCGGTACGCTTGAGCCCCGCTACATTGTCGGCGCGGAATCACTTGACCAGTGAGCTATTACGCACTCTTTCAAGGGTGGCTGCTTCTAAGCCAACCTCCTGGTTGTCTCTGCGACTCCACATCCTTTCCCACTTAGCGTACGCTTAGGGGCCTTAGTCGATGCTCTGGGCTGTTTCCCTCTCGACCATGGAGCTTATCCCCCACAGTCTCACTGCCGCGCTCTCACTTACCGGCATTCGGAGTTTGGCTAAGGTCAGTAACCCGGTAGGGCCCATCGCCTATCCAGTGCTCTACCTCCGGCAAGAAACACACGACGCTGCACCTAAATGCATTTCGGGGAGAACCAGCTATCACGGAGTTTGATTGGCCTTTCACCCCTAACCACAGGTCATCCCCCAGGTTTTCAACCCTGGTGGGTTCGGTCCTCCACGAAGTCTTACCTCCGCTTCAACCTGCCCATGGCTAGATCACTCCGCTTCGGGTCTTGAGCGCGCTACTGTATCGCCCTGTTCGGACTCGCTTTCGCTACGGCTTCCCCACACGGGTTAACCTCGCAACACACCGCAAACTCGCAGGCTCATTCTTCAAAAGGCACGCAGTCACGAC
>NZ_JBIAPW010000083.1:1169-2558 GCF_042888505.1 Streptomyces sp. NPDC002870 | reverse complement strand
CCGGCACCTGCACCACCTGCCACCGCCCCCTGCCCAGAACATCCACCACCAGCCAGAACCCAAGAGCCAGAGCAACCTAACGGAGTCCTACTAGGACATCCGGGCATAGGGACATCGGGCATAGGGACATACGAAAGGGCGGCACCCACTCGGGGTGCCGCCCTTCGTCGCTACGTCGTGCTACTCGGACTTGTCACCGTCGGCGTCGTCGTCCGCGTCGTCGGCGTCGTGCGCGGCGGCGTCGTCGTCCGCGTCGTCCGGGTCATGCGCATCGTCGGCGTCATGCGCGTCGTCCGCGTCGTCCGCGTCGTCCGCGTCCTCGGCGTCGTCGGCGTCAATGGCTTCGTCCGGGTCGATGGCGTCGACGAACTCCACACCGTCCAGCTCGGCGAGCCGGTCCGAGGCGTCGGTCGCCCCGTCCTTGTCCGCTTCGAGCGCCTTGGCGAACCACTCACGCGCCTCAGCCTCACGCCCGGCCGCCAGCAGCGCATCTGCGTACGCGTAGCGCAGCCGCGGGGTCCAGGGCTGTATGGAGTTGGACGCCAGCTCGGGGCTCTGCAGGGTCACGATGGCTGCGTCGATCTGCCCCATGTCCCTGCGCGCGCCGGCCGCGACCAGCCGCATCTCGACCTGACCCGCCTTGTCGAGCTTCTGCACCTCGGGCTCACCGGCCATCGCCATCGCCCGCTCGGGACGCCCGAGCCCACGCTCGCAGTCCGCCATGACGGGCCACAGCTCAACGCTCCCGGTCATCCGCCGGGCCGCCCGGAACTCGGCCAGTGCCTCCGAGTACTTCTGCGTCGCGTACGCGGCGAAGCCCGCTGCCTCACGCACCGCAGCGACACGCGAGGCAAGCCGCAGCGCGACCTTGGAGTACGCGTATGCCTGCTCCGGGTCCTCGTCGATCAGGTTGGCGACCATGACGAGGTTCTTGGCGACGTCCTCGGCAAGGCCCTTGGGCAGGCTCTGCAACTCCTGCCGTACGTCCTTGTCGATCTCGTCGCCCGTGACGTCCTCGGGAATCGGCAGCCGCTTGATCGGCTCGCGGTCGCCGCGGTCACGGTCACGGTCGTCGCGCCGTCCGTTGCCACCACGGTCGTCCCGGGACCCGCGATAACCACCGCGGTCGTCACGCCGGTCGTCACGTCGGTCGTCACGCGGCCCGCGGTATCCACCACGGTCGCCGCGGTCGTCACGGCTCCCGTAGCCGGCGCCACCAGTAGGACGTCCACCACTGGGACGTCCACCACGGTCGTCATCGCGACGGGGCCCGCGGTCCCTGTCGCCGGAACGGTCGTCACGGCGGAACCCGCCGCCACCGCCACCACTGGGGCGAGAGCCGCGGTCGTCACGCTGCCCGCGGTACCCACCACGGTCATCGTCCCTACG
>NZ_JBIAPW010000083.1:0-1079 GCF_042888505.1 Streptomyces sp. NPDC002870 | reverse complement strand
ACCAGTGGGACGTCCACCACGGTCGTCATCGCGACGCGGCCCACTCGGCCGGTCATCGCGACGCCCATAGCCACCGCCACCACCGGAACGGTCGTCACGGCGGAACCCGCCGCCACCGCCACCACTGGGGCGAGAGCCGCGGTCGTCACGCTGCCCGCGGTACCCACCACGGTCATCGTCCCTACGCGGAGCACGGTCATCGTCCCTACGCGGACCACGGTCGTCATCGCGACGGAACGACGGACGCTCGTCACGGCCGCCCCGGTCATCCCGGCCACGGTCATCACGACGCCCGTAGCCGGCGCCACCAGTGGGACGTCCACCAGTGGGACGTCCACCACGGTCGTCATCGCGACGCGGCCCACTCGGCCGGTCATCGCGACGCCCATAGCCACCGCCACCACCGGAACGGTCGTCGCGCCGGAACCCGCCGCCACCGCCACTACTGGGACGAGAGCCGCTCCCACCACTGCTGGGACGAGAGCCGTACCCGCCGCCGCTGGGACGAGAGCCGCGGTCGTCACGCTGCCCGCGGTTCCCACCACGGTCATCGTCCCGACGCGGACCACGGTCGTCATCGCGGCGGAACGACGGACGCTCGTCACGGCCGCCCCGGTCATCCCGGCCACGGTCATCACGACGGAACCCACCCGGACGCTCATCACGACCCCGGTCGTCACGTCGATCGTCACGCCGGTCACGGTCGTCGCGCTGCCCGCGGTTCCCACCACGGTCATCGTCCCGACGCGGACCACGATCCCGGTCGTCACGGCCACCGCGGAAGCCGCCCCGCTCACCACCGTCCCTACGACGCGGCTCGCGCTCCGGACGATCGTCGGGAGAGTTGGTGGACATCGGCGTGACTCCTGTCTTCGGGTACTGCAGTCATTCTCGCGCAACCGGCCTTCGGACGCGCTTCGGAAAAGCAAGCAAAAAACAAAAAGGACCCTTGGTCCAGCGTGAACGCTGGACCAAGGGTCCTTGAAAGATTGTTCGGCGGCGTCCTACTCTCCCACAGGGTCCCCCCTGCAGTACCATCGGCGCTGAAAGGCTTAGCTTCCGGGTTCGGAATGTAACCG
>NZ_JBIAPW010000082.1:0-4016 GCF_042888505.1 Streptomyces sp. NPDC002870 | reverse complement strand
CCGTTCCAGCTCGAAGCATCCGCGAACGCCCCATGCTCAAGCACAATCGTCGGCTTCGGCTCCGACACCGACGCAGTGGCCGCACCGGCAGTACCAGTACCGGACAGGGCAGCGGCCCCGAGGGCAGAAACAACAGCAGCAGCGGCCACGGTAACCATCACAGAGCGCTTGAACGACCGGTTGGCCGAGGACTTGCGGTTCATGTGCTTTTCCTTCACTCGAAAGAGGCGGATGAGGTACGGGGCTGGGCGGCGGCGCGGAGCCGTGCCGCGAGCATGTGGGACGGTTTCCCCGCCTACAGACGAGCGTTGCCCACGCGGGGAGGGGACGCGAGTCGGAGGGGAGACAGGCTGCGCAGGGGTGCTGTGCATGACTCTCCCTCTCAGCTAAAGGCTGTTTCGTTCGCTTTAAGCAACCGTAGGCCCTGTCGCCTACTAACGCAAGTGGTTAGCTTTTAGTGCGAGCGGTGGTGGCGCGGCCTGGCCCTGGGGTGTGAGACCAGCAGCGTCCGGTCGCAAGGTCGTCGGTGATGTGCACCCCTTGCGACATCGCTGCTGTGCGGGGCACCCACGGTGCAGGCGGACCACAGTCCACCGCAGCGACCGGCCAAAACGCCCCGAGCTCCTGGTAGCTCCGCTCAGAACCGCCGCTGCCGACGCGACGTAGCGGCACGTAGTTGCGCGTCCTGATCAGTCCTGATTCAGAACGGGAGGCGCGAGCGAACCCAGACAGGAGCAGAGTCATGAATCTTCGAGCACTCAGGCGCCATCCCTCTGCGGCAGCCGCTGCTGCCGTCGGCACACTCGTGCTGATCGCTGGAGTGGCCACCCCGGCTGCGGCCGGCATATCGGAGCCCAGCATCGCGTAGCGGTGCCCAGGACCCCCGCAAATGTGCCGCTGTGGCTGTGCACCAAAGGCAAGTACTCGACGGTACTTAGCGCAAAGTACTTCTTTGAGGACAATAGCGGCAGGAAGTTCAAGTCCGCCGTCGTCAAGCCGGGCGGGGACTGCTGGAAGACCTAGCAGCGCCTGGGCATACGTCACGCCGCGCCGGTCCTGCTCATGGCCCGGGTTGCGGTCAGAGCTGCCGGGGACCGGTCCGGGATCCGACCCGCACGGATCACGAATCCAGATCTGCCCAGAACTTCTCCAGAGCGACGGCCGCGGTGCGGGGTTCCTCCAGCATCCACCAGTGGCCGAGACCTTCGAGGGGTTCGAAACGCGCTCCGAGGGTGGAGGCCACCGCTGGTGAGGCGGCGTCGTCGAACGGGTCGAGCGTCGGGTGGATGACCAGGCCCGGAGCCGTTGTCGGAGACGTCAGCTCTGTCCCCCAGTGTGCGAACGGATTGGGGGTCGCGGAACGGTACAGGGCGAGGATGGACGAGGCCATCGTCAGATCGAAGTCCTCGCCCATGGACCGTGCGTCGTCCTCGGGAACGCCGGCCGCTATGAGCTGACCGGCGGCGCTGAGGGCACTGCCGGGATCGGAAGCTTCCAGCGTGGAAGTCGCCCAAGCCTCCCCAGAGCCCGGTGTCTGCCAGAGCTGGGCAATGTCGTGCCATGCGTAGTCGGGGTGGAGGATGCCGGCAACGTCCATGGCCCAACTGCGCAGAGCGACGGTGGATCTGGTGGCGACCCGCGCCACCAGAAGGCCTCCCCAGTCGTGTCCCACGAGATCGATCGGGCCGTCGAGCTTGTGCAGTTCCCCTTCCACCCACTGCACGTACTCGTCCATGGTCGACTCGAATCCATCGGGACGGGAGGCGCCGAAACCCGGAAGCCGCAAGGCAACCGAGTCGGTGCTCAGACAGGTCCGCAATCGATTCCACAGGTGACTGGTCTCGGGTACGCCGTGGACGAATACAGCCGTCATGAAATTCTTTTCCCTCCAGGAGGCAACGGATGGCCGTGTCAAGTGATTCATGAATGGCAACGGCAGTCTCACGGAGCCGGTTCATTGGTCCTTGCCTTTGTGAACACGAGCACCGATTTGCCTGGCCGCGTCGGCTCAGAATCTCGCCAGGGGCTCGACAAGGCCCTGACGTCGGCGTGCCGCCCTCACCGGCGCAGGAACGGCGCTGTCTCCTCGGCTCCGCACCGGAGCCCGGACCACACGCGCGAGGCCGTCAGCCGCTCTGAGCGTTCCGAAGGCCCGTTGTGTCGTGAGAGGACAGCTGCACGCTTCTGGCAGAGGGCTTGATCCACTTGCGGCGCAGTGCGAGCAGCTCGTCCGGGGCGGAGAGGTCACGAAGGGCGATGCCGAGGTCCGCCAACCAGACGTCCGCACGCCACTGTGTGTGACCGATGTCGGCCATGTACCGGTCGAGGAAGGCAACGAGCGCGGTTTCGGGGTCTCCGAAAAGGTCCGAGAGTAGTGCACAGAGGTCTTCGACGACGGCCTCGTCCCCTGCCTCGCGGGTAAGGTGATCGATTCCCTGGCGCAGTCGTCGTACCGTCGATCCGTCACCGTAGGGTTCGACGACCATCACGTTCTTCGCAGGCCGAAGATATCCGGCTGTCTCGATGATGTGCCAGAAGAGGAATTCGTCGCTGCCCGGGATCTCGTTGAGCAGCCTGCCGAGGGCGATCCTGTGCGCCGTCCGGTCGTTGCTGAAGTTCATGTGAGCCGCCTGAAGATGGAGAAGTCGGTGAAGCCTGTGTCTTGTGGTGCCGTCGGCGCCCACTGTCGGGTGGGGCGCCGGGCTGCCGGGTCCGCGCCGTCGAGGCGATGAAGTCCTGAGCCGCTGGCATGCGGCACCCCGGATCCCGCGGTGCGGAAGCCTGTCGCTGCGGCCTGTGGCCCTCGTGGCGCCGGTTCCGGGACAAGGCGTCGGAACCGGCGCTGCGGAGAAGGTGGTCCGCAGCGGGCACTACGTGCTCGTGGGCCGACTGGTTCACCGGCAGACGCTCTGGCATGCGGAAGCACGCCGGCCTTCCGTGGAGGAGCACCGCAGTCGGTGTGGCCGCTCCAACCGATTCACTGCTGTGGTTCGTCACCGGTCACAGCCTCGCCTGACCGTGGTCGCGGTGAACCGGATCGACCCCAGGCTCGTAGGAATCACAGCAGCGACCTACGCATCAGGCGCGGGTAGCACGACCGAGGGACAACCATGAGAAGGCCATCGCCGGCGGCGTCGCTGGTATCAGTATGCGTCGTAGCCGCAGCGGCCTACGTGGTGCTCCGGGGACGGCACACCGATCGGCGCCACGTGCTGTCGGCGGCAGAAGGTGGCCGGCTGAGCGAACTCTCCGACACCATCGCCGCGTACGTATCCATGCTCTCGACGTGTGCCGTGCATTGGACCGACCCGGGTATGCCGATGGAACGTTGAAGCATCGGCCCGTCTCCCAATCAACCCGACCGCACATCACGGCGAAGGACACACAATGAACGGCGCACACACGAGTGATGCCTACGACACCATCAACAGCCTTGGAAGTGGTGACACGGTACTGGTGACACGCACCCTGTCCGGCGGCCAGGTATTCCGCTTTCGCGGAGTTCTGGATCTCTCGGGCCCGGCCGGTGGGTTCACTGTCACGGGCGAGGACCCCGACACCGGATTCCGAACCACCGGGTACTTCCTCAGAGAAGACACAGCGGCAGGAGTCCTCCAGCAGGTCGAGCGGGTCGGCGCAGTCGCCGGGTAGCGCCGGATCGGGTCCGTGCCGTACCACCTCAACAGGGGCGGCGGTCCCAGGCATCCGTCCGCCTTCCGTGCTCCTGCGCAGCGGCCTGCATGGACTCCGCGGCACCCGTGCACGCAGCGCTCGCTGCCGCCCGGTATGGGTTGAGCGCCTCGACATCGACCGGCTGAAGCCCGGCACGACGGTGTCCGGCAGCGCGGTGTCCCGCACGGCGGTGGTCGACGGGGCGGCGGCCTTCGCGTACTGGACGGCGGCCGGGGGGGGGGGGGGGGGGGCGCGCGGGCCCCCCCCCCCCCCGCGGGGCCCCAAACGAACAATAAACGCAAAGCGGGGGGGGGCGCACCCCGCCCCCCCCAAAGAAACATAGG
>NZ_JBIAPW010000081.1:0-4041 GCF_042888505.1 Streptomyces sp. NPDC002870 | reverse complement strand
TCCGTGAACGGCCCCAACGCCGCCTCACACTCCGCCAACCGCGCAGCAAAGACCGGCGAGGAATCCAGCAACTCCACCGCCATCCCCACCCACTGAGACCCCTGACCCGGAAAGACGAACACCACATCGGCATCCCCCTCCAGAGCCTCTACATCACCGCACACAGCACCCGCAGGCACCTCACCGTCCGCCAGCCCGCGCAGCCCGGCAACCAACGCCTCCTGGTCGCCACCGACCACCACAGCCCGATGCTCAAGGCCCGCGCGCGACACCACCAGCGAATGCCCCACATCCGCCGCGGACGCCTCCATACCTTCAACCCACGATGCCAACCGGTCCGCCTGCGCCCGCAACGCCTCAGCAGAACGCCCGGAAACCACCCACGGAAGCGTGACCGGGGCCGCCGCCTCCGCTTCGGCGTTGCCCTCCGCGGGCTCCTCGTCTACAGGTTCCTCCCCCGGCGCCTGTTCGAGCAGGACGTGCGCATTGGTCCCGCTGCCGCCGAATGACGACACTCCTGCCCGCCTCGGCGCACTGGTCTCGGGCCACGACACCTCGTCCGTCAGCAGGCGGACATCCCCCGTCGACCAGTCCACATGCGGTGACGGCTCGTCGGCGTGCAGCGTCGCCGGCAGCACCCCGTGGTGCAGCGCCTGCACCATCTTGATCACTCCGGCGATGCCGGAAGCGGCCTGTGCATGCCCGATGTTGGACTTGAGCGAGCCGATCCAGAGCGGCCGGTCGTCGACCCGCTCCTGCCCGTACGTAGCAATCAGCGCCTGCGCCTCGATGGGATCGCCCAGCGTCGTCCCCGTACCGTGCGCCTCCACCACATCCACATCACCCGCCGACAGACCCGCATTCGCCAACGCAGCCCGGATCACCCGCTGCTGCGACGGACCGTTCGGCGCCGTCAGACCATTCGACGCACCATCCTGATTGACAGCGCTGCCGCGGATCACCGCCAGCACCTGGTGGCCATTACGCCGGGCATCCGACAACCGCTCCAGCAGCAGCACGCCGACGCCTTCACCCCACCCGGTGCCGTCGGCGGCGGCGGCGAACGGCTTGCACCGCCCGTCCGGCGCGAGCCCCCGCTGACGGCTGAACTCCACGAAGTTCCGCGACGAGGACATGACGGTAGCGCCGCAGGCGAGCGCCATGGAGCACTCTTCGTGCCGCAGCGCCTGGACGGCGAGATGCAGGGCGACCAGGGACGACGAGCACATGGTGTCGACGGTGACCGCCGGCCCCTCGAGACCGAAGCTGTACGCGAGGCGTCCGGAGAGCACAGCCGCCGATCCGCCGGTCAGCAGATGGCCCTCGACGCCCTCCGGCGCGGTGTCCCCGTCTGCGGCAGCGGCGTAGCCCTGGTTGCTCGATCCGACGAAGACACCGGCTCCACTGCCGCGTACCGATGTCGGGTCGATGCCGGCACGCTCGAAGACCTCCCAGGAGGTCTCCAGGAGCAACCGCTGCTGCGGGTCCATGGCAACGGCCTCGCGCGGCGAGATCCCGAAGAAACCGGCGTCGAACTCCGAGGCGTCGTAGAGGAAACCGCCCTCGCGCACATAGCTGCTGCCCACCCGGTCGGGGTCCGGGTCGTACATGCCGTCCAGGTCCCAGCCGCGGTCGGTCGGCATGGCCGCGATGGCATCGGTGCGATCGGCCACCAGCCGCCAGAGGTCTTCAGGAGAGCGCACTCCTCCCGGGAGCCGGCAGGCCATGGCGACGATCGCGATGGGATCCTGCTCCCGCGACTCCACCTCCTGCAACCTGCGGCGGGTCTGCCGCAGATCCGTGGTGACCCGCTTGAGGTAGTCGCGGAGCTTGTCCTCGTTGTCCATGTAGCGTCAGCCCTTCAAGAAACCTGCGGTCGGTGTACGTACCGGGTCAGCCGATCCCCAGTTCCCTGTCGATCAGGTCGAACATGTCCTCGTCGCTCGCTTCCGTGAGTTCGTCGTCGACGGCCTCCGCTTGCGGCGGCGCTTCGCCCTCCCACTGGATGAGCAGGCTGCGCAGCCCGTCGGTGAGAGCCCGCCGGGTGTCGTCGTCGCTGGCCCCTCGCAGTGCGTTCTCGACCTGTTGCAGTTCGCGGACCATGCGGGTTCCGGGAGCCGCATCCGGTTGCAGGGGCAGGAGTTCGTCCCGCAGGTACTGAGCGAGCGCGGTCGGAGTGGGGTGGTCGAAGACGAGCGTGGCGGGGAGTGTCAGTGCGGTGGCCGCATTGAGCCGGTTGCGCAGTTCCACCCCGGTCAGCGAGTCGAAGCCCAGCTCGCGGAAGGCACGCGCGGGCCTGACCGAGTCCGTCGAGGAGTGCCCGAGCACTGCGGAGGCGTGGGTGCGGACGAGTTCCAGGAGCATGCGCTTGCGCTTGGGCTCCGGAAGGGCGGCCAGCGTGCCAGGCAGGTCCGATCCCTTGTCGGCGTCGTCTGCCTTCTCCTCCTTCTCCTTCTGGACGGCCAGAAGTTCCCTCACCTCCGGCAGCTCGTCCAGGAGCGGGCGTGGCCCGCCCGCCGTGTACGCGGGGAGGAAGCGGTCCCACCGGATGTCGGCGACGACGAGTGTGGCCTCACCGTGGTCGACGGCCTCGCGCAAGGCGTGTACGGCAAGGTCAGGAGCCATCCCGGGAACACCCCGGCGACGCAGCTGCTCTGCCACGGCCTCGTCGACCATGCCGCCTCCCGCCCAGGCTCCCCAGGCGATGGAGGTGGCCGTCCGGCCCTGGGCGCGGCGCCATTCGGCGAGCGCGTCGAGATAGGCGTTGGCTGCCGCGTAGGGGCCTTGACCGCCGTTGCCCCACACTCCGGCCCCGGAGGAGAACAGTACGAAGGCCTCCAGCGGGTGGTCGGCCAGCAGCTCGTCGAGGTGAAGGGCCCCGGAGACCTTGGCGTGTACGGCTGCCATTGCCTCTTCGAGGGAGGTCTCGGCGAGCGGCCGGGCTTCGCCGACGACGCCCGCGGTGTGCACGACTGCGGTCAACGGGACCTCGTCGGACAGCGAATCCAGCAGCTTGGCCACGGCGGCGCGATCGGTCACATCGCAAGCGGCCACGGTGACGCGCGTGCCGAGTGCGGTCAGCTCGGCGGACAATTCGGCGGCGCCTGGGGCCTCGGGCCCGCGCCTGCTGGCGAGCACGAGGTGTTCCGCGCCGTCGGCAGCGAGCGACCTCGCCACGTGTGCGCCGAGTGCTCCGGTGCCGCCGGTGACGAGAACCGTGCCGCGCGGCTGCCATGGCTCGGTCCTGGCCGCCGTATCGAGGGGAGCGTGCACCATGCGCCGGACGTAGACACCGGAGGCGCGCACGGCGTACTCGTCCTGGCTGCCGCCATCACCGCTGAGCAGGGACAAGAAGCGGCGGAACGTGTGGTCGTCCAGGGTCCCCGGCAGGTCGATCAGGCCACCCCACCGATCACGGTGGTCGAGGCCGAAGACGCGGGCCAGACCCCAGATCGCGGCCTGGGCGGGATTGCCGAGGAGGTCCGGCTCTCGGCCGGATTCCGGCCCCCGCCCGGGCGTGCCGATGGAGATTGCGCCCTGGGTGACCCCCCACAGACGGGCGTTCAGGTCCGTGTCGGCGAGCGCCTGGGCCAGGGCGATGGTGCAGAGCAGACCACCGGAGACTCCCGCGTGGCCGTCGGCGTCCTGGTCGTCGAGAGCAAGCAGCGACACGACATGGAGGGGGCCGGGGCCGTCGGCTTCACTGTGCAGTACGGCCAGACGCTCCGCCAGTTCAGCATGGCTGGTGGACGTCGATACGGGCATGAGGCGGGCCCGGTTGCCGAGGGCGCGGGACGTCGACTGTACGAGGTCGTCGTTCTCGTGGTCTGCCGGGACGACGATCAGCCAGCTGCCTTCCAACGTCCCCTGCTCCGGCTCCGGCTGGGGCCGCCATACGATCCGGTAACGCCACCCGTCCACCGTGCTGCGCTGCTGCCGCTGCCGGCGCCACGACGACAACGCCGGCAACACCTCACGCAGCGCCCCATCCTCGGACAGGCCCAACGTCCCGGCCAGACCCTCCAGATCCTCGCGCTCCAC
>NZ_JBIAPW010000080.1:0-4087 GCF_042888505.1 Streptomyces sp. NPDC002870 | reverse complement strand
TCCTTCGGCATCAGCGGCACCAACGCCCACATCATCATCGAACAAGCCACCGAACCCCACCCCCCCACACCCACCAAGGACCTCACCACCCCCGCACCCTGGCTGATCAGCGCCCAGGACGAGACCGCCCTGCGCGCCCAGGCCGCCCGGGTGCGGGACTTCGTGGCGGAGACCGGCGCCCACCCCGCGGATGTCGGCTTCTCGCTGGCCACAACCCGTTCGGCCCTCGACAGCCGGGCGGTGGTCGTCGGTACCACGACCGACACCTTCCTGGCCGGCCTCGACGCTCTGGTGGCTGGTGCCGGGGCGCCGAGCCTGGTGACGGGCAGCGCGGCGGGCGCGGGCCGCACGGCGTTCCTGTTCACCGGACAAGGGGCACAGCGCGCCGGTATGGGCCGCGAACTGTACGCGTCCCACCCAGTGTTCGCGGCCGCCCTCGACGAGGTGTGCGCGGCGCTTGACCCCCACCTCGATCGGCCGCTGCGCGAGGTGATGTTCGCCGCCGACGACGCGGCCGACGGGGCTGCGCTGCACCGGACCGCGTACACCCAGCCCGCGCTGTTCGCCGTCGAAGTCGCGCTGTTCCGGCTGCTGACGCACCACGGGCTCGTCCCCGACCTGCTCGCCGGGCACTCGATCGGTGAGCTTGCCGCCGCGCATGTCGCCGGGGTGCTCTCGCTCCCGGACGCGGCCAGGCTGGTGGCCGCCCGAGGCCGGCTGATGGAGTCGGCGCGCGCGGGCGGGGCGATGATCGCGATCGAGGCCGAGGAGGCAGATCTCGCCGCTGATCTGGCGCAGTACCCGGACCGGCTTGCCGTCGCCGCGGTCAACGGCCTCGCCTCCGTGGTGATCTCCGGTGATGAGGACGCCGCCGAGGAGGTCGCCGACCGATGGCGTTCACTTGGCCGCAGAACCCGCCGCCTCAAGGTCAGCCATGCCTTCCACTCGCCGCACATGGACGATGTCCTCGACGAGTTCCGTACGGTCGCAAAGAGCCTCACCTTCAGCTCCCCCACCATTCCGATCGTCTCCACCGTCACTGGCGAGCCGGCCCGTCCCGCCGACCTCGCTTCGCCTGAGTACTGGGTCGGGCAGATACGTGCCGCGGTCCGTTTCGCCGACGCGGTACGCAGCCTGGAACAGCAGGGAGCCACGGTCTTCGTGGAGGTCGGGCCGGACGCGGTGCTGACGTCTCTCGTCACCACCGCTCTCGGCGATCGCGCCCCAGCCGCCGTACCGCTGATGCGGGCCGGCCGACCGGAAGGCGAAACTTTTCTCGCCGGCCTCGCCGCCGCCCATGCCAACGGCTCTCCCCTGGACGCCGCTTCCTTCTTCCCCGGCGCCCATCGCATCGACCTGCCCACGTACGCCTTCCAGCGCGAGCACTACTGGCTCGTTCCGGATACCCGTACCGACGCCCGAGGGCTCGGTCTCGATCCCGCCGGGCACCCGCTGCTGTCGACGACCGTGGAGCTGGCCGACCGCGAGGACCTGCTGTTCACGGGCCGGCTCGGCACCGGCACGCACCCGTGGCTGGCCGACCACGCCATCGACGGCACCGTCCTCGTGCCCGCCACCGCTTTCCTCGAACTGGCTCTGACAGCCGGGGCACACCTCGGCGCCGACCGCGTCGGCGAACTCACCCTCGAAGCGCCGCTGGTGCTGCCCGAACACGGCGCGGTCCGGGTCCAGGTCACCGTGGGCGCCCCCGACGCGTCCGGCGTCCGGGCCTTCGGCATCCACGCCCGCGAGGACAGTGCCGCCGACGACCCGAAGCCCTGGACCCGCCACGCCTCCGGCGTCCTCGGCGGCGCCGGTTCCCCGGCCGGCGAGGAGCTGCGACAGTGGCCGCCGGCCGGTGCCACGGCCGAACGGCTCGACGGGGGCGACAACGGTGACCTCGACAGCGTCTACGCCCGTCTCGCCGGCCTCGGATACCAGTACGGACCCGCCTTCCAGGGGCTGACCGCCCTCTGGCACGCCGGCGACGACCTCTACGCGGAGGTGTCCCTTCCGGCCGATCACGGCAAGGACGCCGGCCGCTTCGGGGTCCACCCCGCACTCCTCGACGCCGTGCTGCACCCTCTGGTGCTGCTCGCTGCCGACGCTGCGAGGAGTGATACGGCCACTTCGATCCGGTTGCCGTTCGCCTGGACCGACACGGTCCTCCATGCCACCGGGGCCTCCGCCTTGCGGGTCCGCATCTCGCCCACCGGGCCGGACACCTTCTCGCTCGCGGCCGCCGACACGGCCGGCGCAGCTGTGTTGACCGTGGACGCTCTGGCCCTGCGGCCGGTCGCCCGTGACCGGCTGACCCCGGCCGCCGGCGGACATCTCGACTCCCTGTACGAGGTGGACTGGACGGCTGTCCCGGCGACCGACGCGGGCAGCGTCCGGCTGGCCGAGGTCGTTGACGGCGAACTGCCGGACGAGTCTGGCGTGGACGCGTTCGTCGTACGTGCCGAACAGTTCGGTCCTTCTCGGCCGGACGGCGACGAGGTGGACGCCGCACACGAGGCTGCGACCGGCGCGCTGCGCCTGGTGCAGCGGTTCCTTGCGGACGAACGCCACGGCGAGGCACGGCTGCTGGTCGTCACCCGGAGCGCCGTCGCGGCCGCTCCCGGCGAATCCGTCGTGTCACCGGCCACCGCCACGGTGTGGGGTCTGGTGCGGGCGGCGCAGTCCGAGCACCCCGGCCGTCTGGTCCTCGTGGACGTGGACGGTCCCGAGGGCGAACGGCTGTTGTCTGCCGCGCTGGGCTGCGGTGAGCCCCAGCTCGTCGTACGCGACGGTGTGCTGAAGGCACCGAGGCTGGTGCGCGCGGCCCGTAGCCACGCACCGGTCGAGCTCGCGGCCGACACGGACGGCACCGTACTGGTCACCGGTGGGACCGGTGGCCTCGGCGCCCTCTTCGCCCGGTATCTGGTGGTGTCGCACGGGGTGCGGCGGCTGCTGCTGGTGAGCCGCCGCGGTCCCGACGCGCCGGGCGCCGACGACCTCGTCGCAGAACTGACCGGACTGGGAGCCGAGGTGTCGCTCGCCGCGTGCGACGTGGCGGACCGGAACTCACTCGCCCAACTGCTGAGCGGCTTCTCACCCGAGCATCCACTGACCGCCGTGATCCACACCGCGGGCATCCTCGACGACACCACCATCGAAGGCCTCACACCCGAACGACTCGACGCCGTACTGCGGCCCAAGGTCGACGCCGCCTGGCATCTGCACGACCTGACCCGCGACATGAACCTCACCGCCTTCGTCATGTTCTCGTCGGTCTCGGGCCTGCTCGGCACGGCAGGCCAGGGCAACTACGCGGCAGCGAACGCCTACCTGGATGCCTTGGCCGCACATCGCCGGACCCAGGGTCTGGCGGGCGTCTCCCTCGCCTGGGGACTGTGGGACAGCACGCGCGGGATGGGCGGCAGCCTCGGCGAAGCCGACCTCGCCCGCTGGAGCCGGATCGGCATCCGGCCGCTCACCCCGGAGCAGGGGCTCTCACTGTTCGACGCGGCGCTCGACGACGGGCCGGCGCTGCGCGTGCCCGTGGCGCTGGACCTCCCGGCCCTGCGAGCTCTCGCCGATGAGCCGCCGGCTCTGCTGCGCGGGCTCGGCCGGGCCCGGCCGCGCCGTGCTGCCGCGCGGACCGCGCAGGCCGGCGGCTCCGACTGGGCGCGGCAGACCGCCGAGCTCCCCGACGACCAGCGGCTCGACTCCGTGCGGGACCTGGTGCGCGGCACCGTGGCTGCCGTCCTCGGCCACGCCGACGGCACCACCCTCGACCTGCGGCGGGCGTTCAACGAAATCGGACTCGACTCGCTCGCCGGTGTGGAGCTGCGCAACAGGCTCAACGCGACCACCGGACTGCGGCTGCCCGCCACGGTCGTCTTCGACCACCCGTCGCCCCAGGCCTTGGCCGACCACCTCATCACCCGCGTCACCGACGCCGGGCCCGCTTCCGCGACCCCCGCGGTCCGTACCGCCGCCCGGGCGGACGAGCCGATCGCGATCGTCGGCATGGCGTGCCGGTACCCGGGCGGGGTGTCCTCGCCGGAGGATCTGTGGCAACTGGTCATGGAGGGCAGGGACG
>NZ_JBIAPW010000079.1:0-4169 GCF_042888505.1 Streptomyces sp. NPDC002870 | reverse complement strand
GCGGATGCGGCGGTGTATCTGGATGAGTTGACGCGTGGGCTGGATCTGGCGGCGTTCGTGGTGTTCTCGTCGGTGGCGGGGACCTTCGGCAGCGCGGGTCAGGCCAACTACGCGGCGGCGAACGCCTTCTTGGACGCTCTGGCGTCTCGACGTGCTGGATCGGGGCTTCCTGCGACGTCACTGGCGTGGGGTGCCTGGGCTCCGGGTGCGGGTATGACGGGCGAGCTGACCGAAGCCGACATGCAACGCATGGCACGCGGCGGCATGATCCCGCTCACACCGGAACAGGGCCTCGGCCTGCTCGACACCGCGACGAGCCTGGCCGGTTCGCTGCTGATGCCGATGAACCTCGATACGGCGCCACTGCGCGCACACCCCGAGGCCGTACCGCCGCTGTTGCGCAATCTGGTCAGGGCACCCGCCCGTCGCACCACCGCATCGTCCGTTGCGACGGCGAGCAGGGAGACACAGCAGGATCTCGCGGAGCGGCTGGGCGCGCTGCCCTCGGCGGACCGCGAACAGTACCTGATCGACCTGGTCTGCACACAGGTGGCCGTCGTCCTCGGACACGGGTCGGCCGAGGACATCGAACCCGACCAGGCGTTCAAGGAGCTCGGCTTCGACTCATTGACGGCGGTGGAACTCCGTAACCACCTCAACGCGGCAACCAAGCTCAGGCTGCCCGCCACCCTCGTCTTCGACTACCCGACACCGCTCGCCCTGGTCCGCCATGTCCTGGACGAGATCGAACTGCCCGAGACATCGGGTGCACAGCCGATCCTCGGCGAGCTGACCCGGCTGGAGGCCGCGATGGCCGGCTCCACGGTCGGGGACGAGGAACGGGCCGAGATCACCGACCGGCTGCGCGAGCTGATGACGCAATGGCAGGGCAACGGCCAGGCGGAGCGAGGGGCGGATCCGTACACGGAGAGCGATGACGACGACGGCGAACTGGAGTCGGCCTCGACGGCCGGCGAACTGTTCGACCTCATCGACAAGGAATTGGGAACGTCGTGACCGGACGCGGGGAACCGCTCGGCTTGGCTCGAGGATGTGACGTTGGTGGCTGCTGACGACGAGAAGTACGTGGAGTACCTCAAGCGGGTGACGGCCGAGCTTCGGCAGACTCGCCGCCAGCTCCGCGAAGTCGAGACCAGGGACCAGGAGCCCATCGCCATTGTCGCGATGAGCTGCCGCTATCCCGGAGGCGTGCGTTCTCCGGAAGACTTGTGGCAGTTGGTCGCAGAAGGCGGAGACGCCGTCTCCGAGTTCCCGGTCGACCGTGGATGGGATGTCGATGCGGCCTACGACCCGGATCCGGAGCCCGACCCGGGCAAGCCGGGCTCGATGTATGTACGCGAAGGCGGCTTCCTGCACGACGCGGGGTACTTCGACCCGGCGTTCTTCGGAATGAGCCCGCGGGAGGCCCTGGCCACTGATCCGCAGCAACGCCTGCTGCTCGAAGTGGCCTGGGAGGCGTTCGAACGGGCGGGCATCGATCCGACGTCGGTGCGCGGCACCAGCGGCGGGGTGTTCGTGGGTGCCGCGACCTCGGGATACGGCGTCGGCGTGGCCGAGCTCCCCGAAGGCGTACAAGGGCTCCTCCTCGCGGGCAACGCCACATCCGTGGCCTCCGGCCGTGTCGCCTACACCCTCGGTCTGGAGGGCCCGGCCGTCACGGTCGACACGGCGTGCTCATCGTCGCTGGTCGCGCTGCACTGGGCATGCCATGCTCTGCGCCGCGGCGAATGCGATCTCGCACTGGCCGGCGGGGTCGCGGTCATGTGCACCCCGGCGATGTTCTTCGAGTTCAGCAAGCAGCGCGGCCTTGCGGCTGACGGCCGTTGTAAGCCGTTTTCCGACGATGCGGACGGCACCGGTTGGTCGGAGGGTGCCGGGATGCTGCTCGTCGAGCGGCTGTCCGACGCGCGGAAGAACGGCCATCCGGTGCTCGCCGTCGTCAGGGGCACGGCCATCAACTCCGACGGTGCGTCGAACGGCCTGACCGCCCCCAACGGCCCCTCGCAGCAGCGGGTCATCCGGGCCGCGCTCTCCCAGGCAGGGCTTTCACCGGCCGAGGTCGACGCTGTCGACGCCCACGGGACGGGCACTTCTCTGGGCGACCCGATCGAGGCGCAGGCTCTCCTGGCCACGTACGGAAAGGAGCGGGCAGGCAACGAGCCGCTGCGGCTCGGCTCGCTCAAGTCGAACATCGGCCACACCCAGTCGGCAGCCGGGGTCGGCAGCATCATCAAGATGGTCATGGCCATGCGCCATGAGACCCTGCCCCGGACCCTGCATGTCTCAGGACCCTCCCGGCACATCGACTGGACGGCCGGGGATGTGAGGGTGCTGACCGAGGCGATTCCGTGGGAAGCGGATGAACATCCGCGCCGGGCGGGGGTCTCGTCCTTCGGCATCAGCGGGACCAACGCACACGCGATCATCGAGCAGGCGGCACAGGCAGCTGAGGATTTCGCGGAATCGCAGGGAGAGGGCGAGTCCGCACGGGCTTTGCCCCTCGTTCCGTGGGTGGTCTCGGCCCGCAGCGAGGCGGCGCTGCGCGCACAGGCATCGCAACTGCTGGCGCGGGTCAGTGACGACGAGTTGGACCTGATCGATGTCGGCTACTCCCTGACCAGCACGCGGACGGCGTTCGAACACCGGGCAGTGGTGCTCGCTAACGACAGGGCTGCTGCGCTGCGCGGCCTGGAGGAACTGGCTGCCCAGGGTGCTCGTGGGGCCGCCGGCGCCGGCGTCGTGCAGGGGCGCACCATGCGGGGTGGCACCGCCTTCCTGTTCACGGGACAGGGCGCCCAGCGTGCCGGAATGGGACGGGAGCTGTACGAGGCGTTCCCGGTGTTCGCCGAGGCCTTCGACGAGGTGTGCGCGCTCCTCGACACAGAGCTGGAACGGCCGCTTCGGGATGTCGTGTTCGGTGATGACGCGGATGCGTTGAGTCGGACGGGTTTTACGCAGCCTGCGCTGTTCGCGGTGGAAGTGGCGCTCTACCGGCTGGTCGAGTCCTGGGGCGTCAAGCCCAAGTATCTGGTGGGACATTCGATCGGTGAGCTGGCGGCCGCGCATGTGGCGGGGGTGTGGTCGCTGGAGGATGCGTGTCGTCTGGTGGCGGCGCGTGGCCGGTTGATGCAGGCGCTCCCCGAAGGCGGGGCGATGATCGCGCTCCAGGCCGAAGAGGACGAGGTGCTGCCGCTGTTGAAGGGGCACGAGCAGCGGGTGAGCATCGCCGCCGTGAACGGTCCTTCGGCAACTGTCGTCGCCGGAGAGGAGCCCGCTGTCGCGGAGATCGCCGCGAAGTTCGAGGAGCAGGGGCGGAAGGCGAAGCGGCTGCGGGTGAGCCATGCCTTCCACTCGCCGCTGATGAAACCGATGCTTGCGGAGTTCCGTGCCGTAGCGGAGAGCATGACGTTTCAGCAGCCGCGCATTCCCATGATCTCGAACGTGACTGGCGAGCCGGCCACGGATCTGACCACCGCCGACTACTGGGTGCGACATGTCCGCGAAGCTGTTCGTTTCGCCGACGGCGTGCGCTGGCTCGCGGGTCACGGCGTGACCCGGTTCCTGGAACTGGGACCGGGGGGAACGCTGACGGCCATGGCCCAGGCGTGCCTTGCCGATGTCGGTGACGAGGACACGGACCGGGTGTGTGTGGCGGCCTTGCGAGCGGACAGGCCTGAGGCCACCGCCCTGATGTCGGCGGTGGCCGGAGTCTTCGCCTCGGGGGCGCCCATCGACTGGGCGGCGTACTTCGCGGGCACTGGGGCTCGGCGGGTGGATCTGCCGACGTACGCGTTCCAGCGCGAGCGGTTCTGGCTGGAGCCGACGAGCGCCGGAGTCCAGGCGAGTGAGCGGTCGATGGTGGATGGTTGGCGTTATCGGGTTGAGTGGAAGCCGTTGGTTGGGGCTGGGGTTGCCCGGTTGGGTGGGCGTTGGCTTTGTGTGGTTCCGGCGGAAACGGACTGGGTTTCTTCGGTGGTGGATGGGCTGGTCTCTCGGGGGTGTGTACCGGTTCGGGTTGAGTGCGGTCCTGGTGTGGATCGGGCTGTGCTGGCAGAGCAGTTCGCCGGGCTGGGGGATGAGCCGGTTGCTGGTGTGCTGTTGCTGGGTGCCGTGGATGTGGTG
Source organism: Streptomyces sp. NPDC002870 (assembly GCF_042888505.1). NCBI lineage: Bacteria > Bacillati > Actinomycetota > Actinomycetes > Kitasatosporales > Streptomycetaceae > Streptomyces > Streptomyces sp. NPDC002870. The sequence goes on along the minus strand of NZ_JBIAPW010000079.1, from coordinate 26 downwards.
GATACGGCTGTTGTGGTGCAGGCGTT
>NZ_JBIAPW010000078.1:0-4708 GCF_042888505.1 Streptomyces sp. NPDC002870 | reverse complement strand
AAATGCTCTCCGCGACCCAGCGGAAGTCCTCCAGCATCGGGTCCATCAACGGCGAGTGGAACGCATGACTCACCCGCAACGACGTCGTCTTACGCCCCAGACCCCGGAAGCACTCGGCGATCTCCGCGACCGCTTCCTCGGCACCGGAGATCACCACCGCATCCGGACCGTTGACCGCCGCCAGACCTACCTCACCCTCGCGGCCCGCCAGCAGCGGCTGCACCTCCGCCTCCGACGCCTGAAGAGCGACCATCGCCCCGCCCGGCGGGAGAGCCTGCATCAACCGGCCACGGGCAGCCACCAGACGGCACGCATCCTCCAGCGACCAGACCCCAGCGACATACGCGGCCGCCAACTCACCGATCGAATGCCCCAACAGAACATCCGGCCGCACACCCCACGACTCCACCAACCTGAACAGAGCCACTTCCAGCGCGAACAACGCAGGCTGAGCAAACTCCGTCCGGTTCAGCAGCTCCGCATCGCCACCGAACACCACCCCACGCAGCGAACACCCCAACTCACCATCCACAAAGCCACACACCGCATCAAAGGCGGCAGCAAAAACCGGGAACGCCCCATACAACTCCCGGCCCATCCCCAACCGCTGCGAACCCTGACCCGCAAACAGAAACGCCGTACGACCCCCGGTTTCCACGGAGCCCAGGACCGCGTTCGCCTCGGGATCCCCTTCAGCCAGAGCCCGTAGCCCTTGCAAGAGTTCTTCGCGCTCCGAGGCGAGTACGACTGCCCGGTGCTCCAGCGCCGAACGCGTCGTCGCCAATGACAGGGCCAGATCACTCAGCGGCAGTTCGGGGTCAGCCTCCACGAACGACAGCAACCGCTCAGCCTGCCCCCGCAGACCATCGGGACTCACCGCCGAGACCACCACCGGCACCACCGGCAGCTCGCGACCCTCGCCCTCACCGGACCCAGCGTCCTCGTCCGCGACAGCCTCCACCGGCGGAGCCTGCTCCAGGATCACGTGCGCATTCGTCCCACTGATACCGAACGACGACACACCCGCCCGACGCGGCCGATCGCTCTCCGGCCACTCCGTGTTCTCCGCCAGCAACCGGACGTCGCCCGCTGACCAGTCCACATGCGACGACGGCACATCAGCATGGAGGGTACGGGGCAGCACACCGTGCCGCATCGCCGTGATCATCTTGATCACACCGCCCACACCCGCAGCCGCCTGCGTGTGACCGACGTTCGACTTCAACGACCCCAGCCACAACGGCCGATCCTCCGGCCGACCCTGCCCGTACGTCGCCAGCAACGCCTGCGCCTCGATCGGGTCCCCGAGCGGCGTCCCGGTACCGTGCGCCTCCACCGCATCCACGTCCGCCGCCGACAGACCCGCCCCTGCCAGCGCCTGACGGATCACGCGCTGCTGCGACGGCCCGTTCGGCGCCGTCAGACCATTCGACGCACCGTCCTGATTCACCGCGCTGCCACGCACCACCGCGAGCACCTGGTGGCCGTTGCGCCGGGCATCCGACAACCGCTCCACCAGCAGCACACCCACACCCTCGGACCACGCCGTACCATCCGCGGCATCCGAGAACGCCTTGCACCGGCCGTCCGCGGCCAGTCCGCGCTGCCGACTGAACTCCACGAAGGTGTCGGGCGTCGACATGACGGTCACGCCGCCGGCCAGCGCCAGATCACACTCGCCCGACCGCAGCGCCTGCACCGCCAGATGCAACGCCACCAATGATGACGAGCACGCGGTGTCCACTGTCACCGCCGGTCCTTCAAGGCCGAAGGTGTAGGAGATCCGGCCCGACGCGACACTGCCCGTGTTCCCGGTCAGCACATACCCGTCGGCACCGTCCGAAGCCTCCCGCAGACACGAGCCGTAGTCCTGGCCAATGGCCCCCGCGAAGACACCGGTCCGGCTCCCCCGCAGCGACTCCAGAGCGATCCCGGCCCGCTCGAAGACCTCCCACGACGTCTCCAGCAGCAACCGCTGCTGCGGATCCATCGCCAACGCCTCACGCGGCGAAATCCCGAACAACCCCGCATCGAACGACGCCGCGTCGTAGAGGAACCCGCCCCTCTGCACATACGACGTACCGAGCTTCCCCGGATCCGGGTCGAACAGCCCCTCCAGATCCCACCCACGATCCGCCGGGAAGGCGCCGATACCCTCCCCGCCCTCCACGACCAACCGCCACAGATCCTCAGGAACCTCCACCCCACCCGGGAACCGGCACGCCATCCCGACGATCACCACCGGATCGTCGTCCACCCCCACCAACGCAGGCAGCACGGAATGAGAGAGCTGTTCCGCACCCCCCACCAACTCGCCCAGAACATATCGAGCCAGCGCCGCCGGAGTCGGGTAGTCGAACACCAAGGTCGCCGAGAACCGCAGTCCGGTCAGCGAGTTCACCCTGTTGCGCAACTCCACCGACGTCAGCGAGTCAAATCCCAGAACCTTGAACGACTGGTCCGCGTCGACTTCCGCCGCGGACGCATACCCCAGCGCCGAGGCCGTCCCAGCACGGATCAACTCGAGCACCAGGCTCTCCCGCTCGTCCGGGGCCAGTCCTGCCAGCCGCCGTACGAGGTCGCCTTCCTTGGCGCTCGGAGCGTGAGCCTCGACGCTGCGGCGGACTGAGGCACGGACCAGGTTGCGCAGCAGCGGCGGCACTTCCTTGCCCGACCTGCGCAGCGTGGCGGTGTCCAGGTTCACGGGCAGTACGGCGGGCCTGCACAGTGCAGGGCGGCCGCTGTCCAGGATGCCGTCCAGGAGTCCCAGTCCTTGTTCTGCAGAGAGCGGCAGCATGCCCGACCTGGCCATACGCCGCAGGTCCGCCTCGCTCAACTCACTGGTCATCCCCGCGCCGGGAGCCCACGGACCCCACGCCAACGACGTCGCCGGCAGACCACCCGCACGCCGTGTCTCCGCCAGAGCGTCCAAGAACGCGTTCGCCGCCGCATAGTTGGCCTGACCCGCACTGCCGAACGTCCCCGCCACCGACGAGAACATCACGAACGCCGCCAGATCCAGCCCACGCGTCAACTCATGCAAATACACGGCCGCATCCGCCTTCGGCGCCAGTACCGCATCAAACCGCTCCGGCGTCAGCGAAGACACCACACCGTCATCCAGCACACCCGCCGTATGCACCACCGCGGTCAACGGATGCGCAACCGGAACCGCCGCCAGCAGCTCCGCCACGGCCTCCCGGTCAGCGACGTCAACCGCCGCGACCTCCACCTGGGCACCCAGAACGGCCAGCTCCGCCACCAACTCACCGGCCCCGGGCGCGTCCACCCCGCGCCGGCTCGCCAGCACCAGATGGCGCACCCCGTGCTCGGCCACCAGACGCCGAGCCACCAGAGCGCCAAGACCACCCGTACCGCCGGTGACCAGTACCGTGCCGTCGGTGTCCAACGGTGTCGGCACCGACAGCACTACCTTGCCCACATGCCGCGCCTGGCTCAGGAATCGGAACGCCTCCGGTGCCCGCCCGACGTCCCAGACCGTGACCGGCAACGGCTTCAGCACACCCCGCTCGAAGAGATCGAGGAGCGCGGTCAGCATCTCCGCGATCCGGTCGGGCCCCGCCTCGATCAGGTCGAACGCCTGGTAGCGCACGCCGACATGGTCGGCGGCCACCTGCTCGGGCTCGCGGATGTCGGTCTTGCCCATCTCCAGGAACCGTCCGCCACGGGGCAGCAACCGCAACGACGCGTCAACGAACTCGCGTGCCAGCGAATCCAGCACCACATCCATGCCCCGACCGCCGGTCGATTGCAGGAACGACCGCTCGAAGTCCAGATCACGTGAGGACGCGATATGCGCCGCATCGAGACCCGACCCGCGCAGCGTTCCCCACTTCCCGGGACTCGCGGTGCCGAACACCTCAGCGCCGAGATGCCGCGCCAACTGCACGGCGGCCATACCAACCCCACCCGCGGCAGCGTGAACGAGCACCGACTCGCCGGCCTGCAACCCGCCCAGATCCACCAGCGCGTAGTACGCCGTCAGGAACACGATCGGCACCGATGCCGCCTGCGCGAACGACCACCCCTCCGGGATGCGCACCACCAACCGTGCATCCGCCACGACCACCGGACCGAACGCCCCCGACAGCATCCCCATCACGCGATCACCGACGGCCAACCCCAAGACCCCGGGGCCGACCTCGGTCACCACACCCGCACCTTCCAGACCCAGCAGACCCGCCTCGCCCGGATACATCCCCAGGACGTTCAGCACATCGCGGAAGTTCACCCCGGCGGCCCGTACCGCGATCCGAACCTGACCTGTACCCAACTCACCCGCAGCCTCAGGGCAAGCCGTCACGCACAAGCCCTCCAACGTGCCCTTCTCCGCAATGTCCAACCGCCACCCGCCCTCGGCAGCCGCCGGAATCGCCATAGGTCCACCGCTCGTCACACGAGCAACCCGCGGAGCACGGACGGTGCCACCACGCAGCGCGAACTCGGGCTCGTCCAGGGCCAGCGCACCTCCGAGCCCGGCCCAGGACTCGGCCGTGCCATCCACATCCACGAGCACGAACCGGCCAGGATTCTCCGCCCGCGCCGCCCTCACCAAACCCCACACCGCCGCCAGCACCGGATCCGGCGCACCGTGATCAACCGCCACCGCCCCCTCGGTGACCACCACCAACCGCGAACCCGCGAACCGCTCCTCCGCCAACCACTCCTGCACCACACCCAACACCCG
>NZ_JBIAPW010000077.1:0-5320 GCF_042888505.1 Streptomyces sp. NPDC002870 | reverse complement strand
GTCGACTGGGAATCCGGCGCCGTCCACCTCCTCACCGAACACACCGACTGGCCCACCCTCAACCGCCCCCGCCGCGCCGCCATCTCCTCCTTCGGCATCAGCGGCACCAACGCCCACATCATCATCGAACAAGCCACCGAACCCCACCCCCCCACACCCACCAAGGACCTCACCACCCCCGCCCTTCCCGTCGTGCCGTGGCTCCTCTCGGCCAGAAGCGGGGAAGCGCTGCGTGCTGGGGCTCGGCGGTTGCTCCGGTACGCCGAAGCGCACCCGGAGCTGACGATCGCCGACATCGGCCGGTCGCTGGCGACCACCCGGGCGCTGCACGACCACGCGGCGGCCGTCGTCGCCGCCGACCGGGGTGCGTTCCTCGATGGGCTGGAGGCGCTGGCCGGGGGCCGGCTCTCGCCCGCCGTTGTCCACGCGGGCCCGGCGCACCGGGGCAAGACCGCGTTCCTGTTCAGCGGCCAGGGCTCGCAGCGTCTCGACATGGGCCGTGAGCTGTACGCGTCGTCCGCGCTGTTCGCTGCCGCGCTGGACGAGGTGTGCGCACATCTGGACCGTGAACTCGTCCGCCCGCTCAAGACTGTGCTGTTCGCTCCGGAGGGGTCAGCCGATTCGGCGCTGCTCGACCAGACAGCGTTCACCCAGGCCGCCCTGTTCGCCTTGGAGACCGCGCTGTTCCGGCTGGCCGAACATTACGGTCTGCGGCCGGACTTCCTGCTCGGCCACTCCATAGGCGAACTCACCGCCGCCCATCTGGCGGGTGTGCTCGACCTGCCGGACGCCTGCCTCCTGGTCGCCGAGCGGGGCCGGCTCATGCAGGCCGCCCGGGAGGGCGGCGCCATGGCCGCGGTGGAGGCGGCCGAGGACGACGTGCGCGCCTCGCTCGCCGCATACGGGGACACCGTGTCGATCGCCGGGGTCAACGGCCCGCGTTCGACCGTGATCTCCGGTGACGCGCCGGTGGTCGACGAGATCGCCGCGTACTGGCGCGAGCAGGGCAGCCGGACCAAGCGGCTGCCGGTCAGCCACGCCTTCCACTCGCCGCACATGGAGGAAGTCCTCGACGAATTCCGCACCGTCGCCGAGGGGCTCACCTTCCATCCGCCGCGTATCCCGGTGGTCTCCAATGTCACCGGCGAGTTCGCGACCACCGAACAGCTGACCTCGCCCGACTACTGGGCCCGGCACATCCGTGAGGCGGTGCGGTTCCTCGACGGTGTGCAACTCCTGGAGGCGCACGGGGTCACCGAGTGGCTGGAGCTGGGCCCGGACGGGGTACTGTCCGCGCTGGTGCAGGAGTCCCTTACCAGTGACGCCGGTTCGCTCGCCCCCACACTGCGCAGGAACCTTCCCGAGGACCGAGCCTTCTCCGCCGCTGTCGGCGCGCTCGCCGCGCGGGGCGTCGCCCTGGACTGGGACGCTGTGTTCCCGGGAGCCCGTACCGTCGCGCTGCCCGGCTATGCCTTCCAACGGCAGCGGTACTGGCTGGACGAGCCGTTCACCGTCGGGGACGCCGCCGGATTCGGTCTGACCGCCGCCGACCACCCCCTGCTCGGCGCCGCCGTCGCCCTGGCCGACCGTGACGAGCACCTGTTCACCGGCCGGCTGTCCCGCCGCACGCATCCGTGGCTGGCCGACCACACCGTCGCCGGTGTCGTCCTCGTCCCCGGTACGGGACTGCTGGAGCTCGCCCTGCGGGCCGGCGAACAGCTGGGCGCCGCGGGGGTGGAGGACCTGACCCTGGCCGCGCCTCTGGTTCTGCCCGAACAGGGTGCCGTGCAGCTGCAGTTGGTCGCCTCGGCCGCCGACGCGGCGGGCGGCCGCACCCTGCAGATCTACTCGCGACCCGCCGACGGCACGGGTGAGGAGGACTGGACGCTCCACGCCCACGGCAGGATCGGCGCGGACATCGGCACCACGGCCGAGCACCTGACGGCCTGGCCACCGGCCGGTGCCGACGAAGTCGATCTGGCGGACGTGTACGAACGGCTCGCCGAGCGGCAGTACGACTACGGCCCGGCATTCCGCAACCTGCGCCGGCTGTGGCGGGCCGACGGCACCCTCTACGCGGAGGTCGCCCTGGGCGAAGACCAGCGGTCGGACGCCGACCGGTTCACGGTCCATCCGGCGCTGCTCGACGCCGCGCTGCATCCTCTGCTGCCCGGGGTCGTCGACGGTTCCGACGGATCGTGGCTGCCGTTCTCCTGGTCCGGGGTCGAGGTGAGAGCCACCGGCGCCTCCACGCTGCGTGTCAGGCTCGCCTTCACCGGCGCCGGCGCCGACTCGCCGACGGTCGCGCTGACCGTGGCCGACAGCAGCGGCGCACCGGTCGCCGCCGTCGAAGCGCTCGTCCTGCGGCCGCTGTCCGCACAGACCCTGCGGGCGGCCGGGACGGTCGCCGGTGACGGGCTCCTCAAGGTCGACTGGACGCCGCTGCCCGACGGCCGTACCACCGCGGACCTGACCGGCTGGGCCGTGCTCGGTGACGCGTTGATCGACGGTCTCGGGCTGCCCGAGGGGCCGGTGCGGCGGTACGCCGATGCCGACGCGGTCGCCCGCGCGATGGACGAGGGCGCTGACGCGCCGTCCGTGCTGCTTGTCCCGTGCCTCCCCGGCTCGGTGGGCCGTGGTGACCTGCCGGGTGTGGCCCGCGGGGAACTGCACCGGGTTCTGGCGCACGTCCAGCGACACCTCGCCGACGAGCGCTTCGCCGGGACCCGGCTGACCGTGGTGACCCGCAGTGCGGTCGCCGCGGGACCGCAGGACGACGTGAGAGACCTGGTCCACGCCCCGGTGTGGGGTCTACTGCGCTCCGCCCAGACCGAGAACCCCGGACGTGTGCTGCTCATCGACACCGGGCATGCCGAAACGGCGCCGGCTCTGCTCGCGCAGGCCGTGGACAGCGGTGAGCCGCAGACGGCGGTGCGCGGTGGACAGGTGCTCGTTCCGCGGCTGGCGCGTTCCGGGCCCGCAGCGGAGGCCGGCACCGCGCCGGACGGCACCGTCATGTGGGGAGACGGCACGGTCCTGGTGACCGGCGCGACCGGTGTCCTGGGCACCGTGCTCGCCCGGCATCTGGTGGTGTCGCACGGGGTGCGGCGGCTGCTGCTGGTGAGCCGCCGCGGTCCCGACGCGCCGGGCGCCGACGACCTCGTCGCAGAACTGACCGGACTGGGAGCCGAGGTGTCGCTCGCCGCGTGCGACGTGGCGGACCGGAACTCACTCGCCCAACTGCTGAACGGCTTCTCACCCGAGCATCCACTGACCGCCGTGATCCACACCGCGGGCATCCTCGACGACACCACCATCGAAGGCCTCACACCCGAACGACTCGACGCCGTACTGCGGCCCAAGGTCGACGCCGCCTGGCATCTGCACGACCTGACCCGCGACATGAACCTCACCGCCTTCATGCTCTACTCGTCCGTCGCGGGCCTGCTCGGCACGGCAGGCCAGGGCAACTACGCCGCCGGCAACACCTTCCTTGACGCGCTCGCCGCGCATCGCCGGGCTCAGGGTCTGGCGGGCGTCTCCCTCGCCTGGGGACTGTGGGGCGGCGCGGACGGCATGGGCGGCGCCCTCGGCGAAGCCGACCTGCGCCGCCTGGGCCGCTCCGGTCTGCTTCCTCTGGCCGTCGACGACGCGCTGGATCTGTTCGACGCGGCACCCGCCACGGGTGAGTCCGTCCTCGCCGTGACCCGCCTGGACACCGGTGCCCTGCGGGCATCCGGAGCCGAGATCCCGCCGCTGATGCGCGGCCTGGTGCGCACCGCGCCCAGGCGGCGTACGGTGGCGGCGTCCGGTGGCTCGGACGGGACGCCCAGCCTGGCCGAGCGGCTCGCCTCTCTGTCCCCCGCCGAACGCGACCGGATACTGGTCGACCTGGTGCGCGGCCGGGTGGCCGCCGTGCTCGGCCACTCGGACCCCGGCGCGGTCGACGCCGACCGGGCCTTCCAGGAGATGGGCTTCGACTCGCTGACCGCGGTCGAACTCCGCAACCAGCTGAACACCGAGACCGGGCTGCGGCTGCCGACCACGCTGGTCTTCGATCACCCGAACCCGGGAGCTCTCGCGGCGTATCTGCGAGGACAGCTCGGTGCCGAGGACCTCACGCCCGACGCGCCCGTCCTGGCCGACCTCTCCCGGCTCAAGTCGGCCATCGAGAGCGCCTCTTCGGACGCCGACGCGTACGCCCGGATCACCGTCCGGCTGCGTGAGCTCCTCGACGCGGCAGACATGGCGAGCGGTGGCGTCGGTGTCGACGGTGCGTCGCAGGACGATCTCACCTCCGCCACCGACGAGGAGCTCTTCGCCCTGTTCGACGAGCTCGACTGAGCACATGACCGGCGCTTCCGCTGCACCTGAGGCCATAGACCGTACAAGATCTGGGAGTTGAGAGAACCATGGCGGGCGAGGACCAGCTTCGCGACTACCTCAAGAAGGCCATAGCGGAGGCCCGTGACGCGCGCAGACAGCTGCGCGAAGTCGAAATCCGGCAGCGCGAGCCGATCGCGATCGTCGGCATGGCGTGCCGGTACCCGGGCGGGGTGTCCTCGCCGGAGGATCTGTGGCAACTGGTCATGGAGGGCAGGGACGCGATCAGCGAGTTCCCGGTCAACCGCGGGTGGGACCTGGACACTCTGTACGACCCGGACCCGGAGAAGACCGGCACCTCCTACGGCCGCGAGGGCGGCTTCCTCCATGACGCGGACGCCTTTGACCCGGAGTTCTTCGGGATGTCGCCGCGTGAGGCGACCGCGATCGACCCGCAGCAGCGGCTGCTCCTGGAAACGGCGTGGGAGACGTTCGAGAACGCCAAGCTGGACCCGGCCGCCCTGCGCGGCTCGCGCACCGGCGTGTTCACCGGAGCGATGTACAACGACTACGGTTCCCGGCCGCACCTGCCCCCGGAGGGCTTCGAGGGCTATCTGTTCAGCGGCAGCGCCGGCAGCATCGCCTCGGGCCGGTTGTCGTACACGTACGGGTTCGAGGGCCCGGCGATCACCGTCGACACCGCATGCTCGTCGTCACTGGTCGCCCTGCATCTGGCGGCCGGCTCTCTGCGCTCCGGAGAGTGCGACCTCGCCCTCGCCGGCGGCGTCACCGTCATGTCCACCCCCGTCGCCTTCGTCGAGTTCTCCCGGCTGCGCGGCCTCGCGGCCGACGGCCGCTGCAAGTCCTTCTCCGCCGACGCCGACGGCACCGGCTGGTCCGAAGGTGTCGGCCTGCTCCTGGTCGAGCGGCTCTCCGACGCCCGGCGCAACGGCCACCAGGTCCTCGCAGTAATCAAGGGCAGCGCCATCAACCAGGA
>NZ_JBIAPW010000076.1:0-5370 GCF_042888505.1 Streptomyces sp. NPDC002870 | reverse complement strand
AACGCTCGGCTGGGAGACCCCAGCCGAGCGCCTGCACAAACTGCTCGCGGCCTGATCAAACCGACCACGTGTTGCGACAATCCCTAGAAACCGCCTCGCGGAGGCGGCCTTTGACCTCGGAAAGCTGCCGGTCAGGTTCGACAGGAGTGCATACAGGCAGGACAACAGGACGAGACTCAGCATGGTCCGCCGGACAGAAACCTAACCGCGCGGACGGCCGAAGACCGGCTGGGCCCAGACAGGCGGATCCGGTGCCGGCCCGGGGTGCTGCGCGGCTCCGACAACCCCGAGGTCTACCTGTGTCGGCGGACGCGAACCCTTGCCGATACCGCTCGCGGTGGCACGCAGAGCCGCCACGAATTCCAGGCAGGAGTCGTAACGGTCCTCGGGAACCTTCGCCAGGGCCTTCGCCAGAACGCCGTCCGCCGCCGACCCGATCCCCGGCTGTTTCTCGCTCAGGGCAGGCGGCTGGTCGTACTGATGCGCCCACAGCAGCGCCATGTCCTCATCCCGCTGGAAGGGCGGCCCACCCGCGAGGGTTTCGTAGACCACGCAGGCAAGGCTGTACAGATCGCACCTGCCATCCACCGGGCGGCCCGAAATCTGCTCCGGTGCCACATAGTCGAGTGTGCCGACGAACTCGCCCACCTCAGTGAACCCGGTCAGCGACAGCGACTTCTTCGTCAGCCCGAAATCCGTGAGATAGACATGCTCAGGGTGATCACTGTCAGTGCCCCTGGCAACCAGAATATTGCCGGGCTTGACATCCCGGTGCACCAAGTCATGTTCATGGGCCGCATCAAGTGCCGACGCCACCTGAGCGGCGATGCGCAGCGCAGTCGCAACCGGCAACGGACCGTCCCGGTCGAGCAAAGCCCGCAGGTCCAGCCCCGAGACATAACGCATGGCGATATACAAGACACCATCCATCTCACCGGCCTCAAAGATCGGCACAATATGAGGATGGTCGATCGCAGCGGCCACACGTGACTCGTGCGTGAAACGGCGGCGGAAGGTGTCGTTACGGGCCAGCTCCGGGGCTAGCAGCTTCAGCGCAACCGTACGGTCCAGGCGCAAATCCCTTGCACAGTACACAACGGCCATACCCCCACGGCCGATCTCACGCTCCACCCGGTATCCCGCAATCTGCGCCCCGATCAGACCCGAATCCCGACCCGAATACAGACTCAACCCATCCGACGCCGCACTCATCACACGCCACCATCACCCCACCGTGCGAAAGCCGCGAGACAGACACACGGACCACCATCTGGCTCACCGAAGCAGACGCCCCTAACCGGCCCGGCACCCCACACACCCACCCCGCGGTGCCGGCCCGAACTCATCACCAGGGAACCGGAACCGGCCTCGAAGACAAGTCCCGGCGCAGCCGAACCGACAGGCCGCTCACCCATACCCGAATTCTATCCAGTGATCCACACAACTGCTGATTGAGATCAAGCCCGATCTCACGGCCGGCCCACCCACCCGCCGTCGGTTGTCCAGCACGCGCCGGGTGACGGCGAGGGGACGCGGCCGTTGTGGTAGTTGGTGTTCGTGGCCGGTCCCATCAGGGACGACGGGTCGCTGCGTTCCCGGGAGGTGATCAGTGTCTCTGCGCCTCAGGGAGGTCGGCCTGCGCCGACTTCGTTGCCGGCTCTTCGTCGAGCCGGTCAACGAGGATCATTGCCACATCGTCCGCCAGGCAGCCCCCGGTGTGGCGGATCAATCCCTGGTGCAGTTGTTCCAGGAACTCCGGCGGGGTGCGGTCGTGCACTGCTTCCATTGCCTCGGGCAGGGCGAAGAATTCGTTGTCGCGACCGCGGGCCTCTATGACGCCGTCGGTGTACAGCAGCAGACGGTCACCGGGTGCGAACGCATAGCTCTCCGCCTTGGCGGGAGGACCGGTGATGAAGTCTTCCAAGCCGAGGGGCGGCAATGGCGAAGTCGGCATCAGGGACTGAACCTTGCCCTCATGGAGCACCAGCGGAGGCACATGACCACGGTTGACCAACTCCACTACGTGTCCGTCCGGCACCTGAGCCACGAGCGCGGTGACGAACGATTCCGCCTGTTCCACCTCGTCGTCCTGATCGATCCCACGCGGCATGGCGCGCTCCCGTCGCAGCGCAGCCGCGCAGTGATTGATGACCTCCACCAGGTCTTCCTCATAGTGCGCGGCCTCCCGGAAAGCGCCCACCACGGCTGCGGCCGAGCGCACCGCAGGAAGCCCCTTGCCACGGACGTCTCCGACGATCATCCGGACCCCGTACCGGGTCTGCACGGCCTCGTACAGATCGCCGCCGATCTGGGCCCCCGTTTCTGCCGCGATATATCTGCTGGCCGCCTGCAGGGGGCCGAGTCGGTCGGGTACAGGCCGCAGCAGCACGCGCTGTGCCGCCGCAGCAATCCGGCGTACCTGGCCGAGTTCACGCTGCCTGTGGGTATGCACGGCAATACTGGTCGTGACACTGGCTGCGGAGACCAGCAGCAGAGCCAGGAAGTTGGTGTAGACCTGCTGGCTTCCCCACGCTTGGTTGTAGGTGGCCGTGGTAACGCTTATGGCCAGCGCGAATGCCGCTGCCGAGAGGGTGCCTTTGGGGCCCATCGCGACCGCGGCCAATGCCGGCGTCGCGGTGAGGAGGGGGCCGGTATACAGGAAGTGTGCAGGCGAGAGTTCGATACCCACCACGAGCAATGCGATCGCGAACGGCACACACTCCGCGAGTGTGACCAGGACCCGGCTATGACCGCCCGCCCCTGGTCGAGGAGCGGAGCGGAAGAGCGACCGCATGGATACAGCCTGCCTCGCTGAAACGCCACACTCCACTCGACGGCACCCACTCGCATGCGGGGACGGCACTGCGAAGCAGTCCAGATCATCAAGCCCACTCTTGGCATCCGCCGCGCCCGCCAGGACCGCTCATCGCCGCCCTACTGCACCACCGCACCCCAAGTTCGTCCAGCCCCGCCAACCGCGTACTGGCAGCCCACCGCACCCGGCCCTCGAGCCCGTCCGCGTATGCCACGCCCCGATCCAGAGCATCCGTAATCGGCCAGCCGGACACGCGACCTGGCCGTGCCGGGGCGACATAGCGCGCTTCCCGCTCAGTGACCAGGAACAAGGCACGGGAAAAGCGCGAAGGCCGCGTCGTGAGTATCGGAGCATCGGAGCGTCCTTCGCGATGCGTTCGCGGAAGTGTCAGGCCCCGGACCGGAGTTGCCGGGCAACCCTGCCCCGCCCCCTCACCGCACCGCTGCCGCCGGGTCAGGAGCGGCCGAACCAGGCCATCGTCCTGGCGATGCGGCGAGAGACGGCCGAATGAATGAACCAGGCACTCCTGATGTGTTGATAATTGACGCCACATCACACAATGGCAATTCTGAAGCGCACCCAGAAAGCCATTTATTTGAGGGGAGGAAGAATGCCTACCGTTTCAAAGTGGGGTGCCGTGGCGGCAACGGCGGTCTCGCTGGCAGCTCTCGCGGGTTCTGCCTCCGCATCCCATGACCCGTACTCCCCGGCCAGGGGCATTGGCACAGGGCGCACAGAAGCCATCCGGCTGACGTCGACGAGCACGGGAACCACGGTGGTCGACAACGGTACATCCGGACCCGGGATCGGCGATCAGATCATCATCACCGCGAACCTCTTCCGCAACGGTGCCGCCTATGGCACCGAGGGGGCGGTGTGCACTCGAGTGGCAGCAGACAGCACCCTCTGCTCGGGCACCTTCAGCCTTCCCCGTGGGCAGATCTCCTGGCAACACCTGAAGACCACCCCCATCGGCACCCCGCCCAGCGACTTCGACATCGCCATCACCGGCGGCACCGGTGCGTACGCCACTGTCCGCGGCTACGCTCACATCGCCCGCATCGCCGAGTCGGGCGGCGCCCTCACCCTCTACCTCCTGCGCTGACCCCTACGCCACAGCACACCCAGGACTGAGCCTGTCCTCCCTTCCAAGCGCGGGTCTGGCAGTACCAGCCGGAAAGTATTTGACGCCAGTCGGCGTCCGGCGATCAGATGGCGCCCCATGAGCACAGGGCAGATGCATCCCGGCCTGCACCCCATCGACGACGACCTCGTACGGCGGCTGATCGCTGGGCAGTTCCCGCAGTGGGCGGGGCTGGCGGTGGAGCGGTTTCCGTCCGGCGGCACGGTCAACGCCATGTACCGGCTGGGCGACGGCATGGTCGTACGGCTGCCGCTGGTGGAGGGCGGGGCCAAGGACGTATCGATGGAGCAGGAGTGGCTGCCCCGCCTCGCGGACCGGCTGCCCACGGCCATCCCCGAGGTGCTCGTGGCCGGGGAGCCCGCCGAGGGATATCCGTGGCCGTGGTCGGTGTACCGGTGGCTGGCAGGGGAGAACCCCGAGGCGGGGGCGCTGAGCGAGCCCGTGCTGCTGGCCAAGGATCTGGCCGGGTTCGTGGCGGCGATGCGGAGCATCACCCTGCCGGGGGCGTCGGTGGCCCACCGCGGCGGGCCGGTCGCCTCGCTCGACACGGAGACCCGGGCGGCGATCGAGGAACTGCGCGGGCTCCCGCAGGAGGGCGTCGACTGCGATGCCGCGGCCGCCGAATGGGAGGACGCACTGCGGACCCCGGGCTGGGACGGGCCGCCGGTATGGCTGCACGCCGATCTGATGCCGGGCAATCTGCTCGTGGACGGTGGCAGGCTCACCTCGGTGATCGACTTCGGGTGCATGGGGGTGGGCGATCCGGCCTGCGATCTGTTCCCGGCATGGAATCTGCTGCCGGCCGATGCGAGGGAAGTCTTCCGCGAGGCGCTCGGCGTGGACGACGCGACCTGGAACCGGGGTCGGGGGCGGACGCTCTCGCAGGCGCTGATCGCGCTGCCGTACTACCGAAGGACGAACCCGGCGATGGCGCACAACGCCCGGCACGTGATACGGACGGTGCTGGGAGAAGGCTGAGGCCAGTCAGTACTACAGCCGCAGTTTACGGGGGCTGTGACGAGGTCAGTGCCGGCTCGAGCCGGCGCGGGTGCGGACAGCGTGAACGAGCCAGCGGACGACAGCCACATGCGAGACGCCGTGCGGACCCCTCCCGATGCGGGAGGGCGGGGCGGAGCGACGTCGACGCGCGATCCCGTGCCGCTGCAGTTCACGGACGAACGTGGTCAGCCTTGAAGACATCTTGGGCATCCCCTTTGGTTCGGTGCTCGGGGGCCGGATTACCCCCGCACACCGGTTGCCCCGTAGAGCCCGCAGCATGCCCCGCCGCCCCGCATCGGCCTTCGAGGTACTGCAGCCCTCCGCGCTCAGTCGGCCATGGCCTTGGCGAGCTCCGCGTTGAACTGCGCGCCGATCAGCAGAGCGAGATTGGACATCCACAGCCAGACCAGGA
>NZ_JBIAPW010000075.1:0-5558 GCF_042888505.1 Streptomyces sp. NPDC002870 | reverse complement strand
CCGGAAGCATTACCACCCTGAGCGTCACCACCGGTGTTAGTACCGACCCCGGAAGCATTACCACCCTGAGCGTCACCACCGGTGTTAGTACCGACCCCGGAAGCATTACCACCCTGAGCGTCACCACCGGTGTTAGTACCGACGCCAGAAGCATTACCACCCTTGGCGTTACCGCCCTTATTGGTGCCGACCCCGGAAGCATTACCTCCCTTGGCGTCACCGCCCTTATTCTTGCCCTTGCTCTTGCTCTTGGTCTTGCCCTTTCCCTTGCTCTTTCCCTTGCCGTCATGCTTGTCAGAGTGCTTGTGGGTGTCAGCGAGGCTCACGACCGACGAGGCGGGCATCGGGGCCGCCGTCGCGGCGGTTGCCGGAAGGATGACACCTCCGCCGATCACAGCGGCCGAGGCGACAATCGTCGCAAGGCGAAGGCCCCGACGCTTGGGACGGTCGTCGTTGTGGGTGTGAACATTGCGGTTCATGGGTTTTCTCCTACTGATAAAGAGGGACTATTTGAGTTGCCCCGGGAATTCCGGGCGGTGGTCGGCGGATCGGTTTACGACCGGGACCGCCATGCCGGATAACCGGCGGTTCGGTGAAGGAGAGAATCCTCAGCGAGGATTTCCGCCTTACCGTGCTGCCTCGTTCCCTTTCGGGGGGGGCGCACTTCAAGTAGGCCCGACCGGCAGAGCATGGTCATGTTCCGAGGACTCGGGACTTGACGGAGGCAGATGCATCAGGTAAACCCCGCAAAAAATGCCGCCGGGCCGCCTCTGACCCTTCCGGAACCAGACGCAGGCCACCCAGAGGCGTCGTGGGTGAGGAAGTCTTCGAGGAAGGTGTGCATCACGGCGAGGACTAGGCCGAGGTGTGCGTCACCAGGTGGCGCTTGCGGCCTTTGATCTTCTTGGCCGCGTCGATGCCCTGGCTTTCTTCAGCCACGTTGTTGGAGGTTTTCACGCTCTGCGCATCCACTACGGCCGTGGACGGGGTGGCCGCAGGCCCCTGCGCTCGGCGGGTCTCGTCCCGCAGCAGACGGTGGACCTGCTGCGTGGTGCCGTCGGTCTCCCACTTCGTGTAGCAGTCGTAGACCGTAGGTCCGCTCAAGCCTCTGCCAGATGTTACGGCGGGCCTGGACGCGCCCCGCTAGCCACGTCACACGGTGAAGCGCCCCCTCGACCGGCCCGCGGACGAACACCGCGCCAACGAGATGCGGTAGCGATGGTCCGGAGACCCTGCGCAACTCCGCTCCGTGACCACGAATGCGCATAACGTAATCGATATGGCCTGAACCCTCCTTGAGCCTGCCGGGGAGCGGCAAAAGACTTCTCCTGTGCCAGAGACGGACACGAGCCCCGGAGGGGCTCCGCGCACATCAGTCAGGCTCGAAATCTGAGGAGACCGCCAAAATGTCCGACGCCGGGCCTCGCCGTAGCTCACACGCGATAACGCTTACCGACGGCACTGCCACCCGGACCCGGGAGCTGGCCCACGCCGACCTCGGCCCCATCCAGGCGTTGCACCGCCGTTGCTCGCTGGGCAGCCGCGCCCTGCGCTATCACGCGGGCAAACTCGAGCTGTCCCGGGCAGGATGGCGCCAGCTGTCCGACCCGGAGCGCGGCACCACCTTGGTCACCACCACCGCCCAGCACACGGACCGCATCATCGCCATGACCAACGTCATGCGCACCGATCAGCAAGGGGTCGGCGAACTCGCCGTGTTGATCGAGGACGCATGGCAGTCCAAGGGACTGGGCACCGCGCTGGCAGCCCACGCGGCCGATGTGGCCCGCCGGGCCGGCCACCACACCCTGACCGCGTCGGTCGCCGCGGTCAACGCACCAATGCTCCACGTCCTGGAGAGTCTTGACGCGCCGCCCACCCGCGCGACAGGGCCCGTCCTCGACATCCAGATACCGCTGTAGCAGACCTCGAGCACCGGTTCGAGCCGGCCTCCGCCCGGGAGCCCTCGGAGGCCGACTCAGGCGATCACCTCGCTCGCAGCGTTGACCCTTAAGGCGGCAGGCCCCGGGCTCCTGACTCTGACAGTGACGACAGGCCGGACCGGGCTATCACGGCAGCCCCGTCGGAACCGCGCACCGTGCCGCCGCGTCTATCGCGGGCATGAGCGAAAGAACCACGGGAGGCACCACGGGTATGAACCCGAAGACCAGGAGCACCGCCGGATGCCTCCTCGCCGGCCTCGGTGCGACGACCGCCGCGCTCGTGTGGGCACCGCGGGCCGCGTTCAGTATCGACGGCGGATTCGAGGGCCATGCCCGCGATCTGAGCGTGCTTTTCGTCGATCTGCCGCTCATCCTGCTCGGCGGCGCTCTGGTTCCGCTCTTCGCCTGGGCGCTGACCACGAGGTGGGTGCACCGTCCCTGGGTGGCGGCACTCGCAGCCGTGGCGACGCTCGCGCTCGGGGTGTGGGGGCTCACCGAGTGGTGGACCCCCCGCCAGCAGCCGGACCCCGGTTACGGACCCGGGATCTGACCCCGGCGTACTCCACAGCGTCCGCACATCAGAGTTCGAAGCTGCTGGTCCCCGGCCCGCAGATCTGGGGGGCGGTGGACAGCAGCTGTGTGGGCCCGGGGGCTTCAGCCGGACGGCCCGGTGACGTCCTCGGCCGTTCCCTCCTGGGCTTGCACACCCAGGAGTGCACCGACTGCCTTGAGACCCCATACCGGGCCGTGACTTGAGTGACCGGAACCCCGACGGCCACCTCCATGACCGCGCGATACCTCTTCTCGACCAGGCTCAACTCCACCAGCGCCGCCCCGGCCACTCCCCATGCGCGGCCAATCGAAGCGCACAGCCAAGCCGAGGAAAGCCGTGTCAAGCATCAGGTGAAGCCACTGCTTCAAGCATCAACCAAGACCGGACATGCCGGCGAACGCAGGCCGGCCGCCAAACTGCCCTACTTGCGATAGACCTGCTCCGCCTGAGGCCCCTTGGGGCCCTGGGTGACGTCGTATTCGACTTTGTCGCCCTCTGCCAGTTCCTTGAAGCCGGTCGACTGGATGGCGGAGAAGTGGACGAACACGTCCGGGCCACCGTCATCCTGCTGGATGAAGCCGAAGCCTTTGTCGGCGTTGAACCACTTCACAGTGCCTGTTGCCATGAGTCCGTCCCTATCCCGTACCGCGGCGCGGCCCTGCCGGCGCCGACTGCAGCCCCATCGCGACTGCGGCACCTGAAATCTTGCCACCCGAATCGGCTACTGCGGGTGAACGCATCGCCCATGCCTTCGTCCGACATCCATCAAGCCGCACGCGCTGCGGCACGGCCCGCGCCGCCGCACCCCCGGCCTGCGCCCGCGAAGACGTCGCCGCGCTGACGGGCATTTCGGTCGACTACTACGTCCGGCTCGAACAAGAACGCGACCCGCAGCCCTCGCCCGCGGCCTGCGCCTTCCCTGGACGAACGCGACCTAGATGATCTATTCCAAGGGGTTTAGCGTTCACCCATAGGCAGGAAGGCGAGCGCTTCTTGGATGTTGTGCTCGACGATTCCCCTCATGAAGTCGCGGTCGGGGAAGTCGCCGTCGAGGAGCCGCAATGGTCCGGCGACGAGAGACAGGCGCATCGCCAGTGTGTAGAACGTCAGACGCAGGTCATCGAGGTCACTGTTGTCCAGCCACCGGTAGTGCTCGCCGAAGCGCAGTCGCAGGAACGCGTGCTCCCACTCGACATCGAAGAACATCAGTCCCTCGATGTCGATGAGGACCGGCTGCCCGTGCCGGTCCACCAGCACGTGGTCCGGCCCGAGCTCACCGTGGATGAGCCCGTACTGCGAGCGTGGGCGGACAGCCGCAGCCAGTTTGCGAACTACAGTCTCCAACTGGTCGCGGGAACGTGTGATCAGCGTGTCGCGAGATGCTGCTTCGGTGAGGTCGTCGAGCGCGCGGTCCAGAACTACCTGCTCACATGAGCTGCCTCCAGAGGCGCCACCCTTGTCGACCAGGGCAACCTTGCCGAAGCGTGGACCCTGGTGCCGCTGCATCGCACCGAGTGCCTCGGCGAGTCGCGCCATGGTCGGTCCCACGCTGCGCGGGTCCTTGCGGAGCCGGGCTTCCAAGTTGTCGCCGGGCAGGTCCTCGACCACGGCGACGTCTGCCGGGTATTGGGTCCTGCTTCGGTCGGCCAGCCGGATCCGGGGCGTGCGGATTCCGAGGGTGTCCAGATGCCGGTGGGCGGCTTCGAAGAGTTCGATGCCGGAGGCGGACGAGAACGGGTCCGCGTGGTTGTCGGGGTTGTCGGCCTGCTTGGTGGGCCAATAGTTCTCGGCGCCGTCCCAGATGTAGACGATCGCGGTGGATTCATCGTCGAAGGTGAGGCGGTACACGCCCTTCTTGCTTCCACCTCGGAGTCGCGATACGCCCACGAGGCGATGATCGGCGCCCAGAGCTTCACGCGCGACGCCTTCCAGGTCATCCCGTGTGACAACCCTGCGTACCGGGTCCACGACTTGCCCCCCATGCATCGACTGCGCGGTCCCCGCTGATGGAGAAGGCCCTGTCGCTCAGGCACGCCACCGCATGAGCGACCGATCCTAGAGGAGATCATCGCCGGAGACCGCCAGCTGGTTGCCCAGATCGGTCTGCCCAGTTCACCATCGGCGACGACGCCTTGAAGATCGAGCTGATGCGGAAGGTCCACCCGATCCTGGCGTTGATCCAGGACGACGCGGAACGGTTCGCGGCGATCGACGATCCGTCGGTGAACGATCCGGACAGGGCTGCGGGGCTGGACGACGTACCTGGCCCAGCAGCTTGTCGGCCGGCGCCTGGACGGGACCGGCACGGGCCAGAGGAAGGTTGAGCGCATCGACTACATCGCCCGTGGCCATCGCACAGAAGCGCGCACCGAGCTGAAGGACCGGAGCCTCACCAGGTCGAGGTGAAACCGCAGGAGACTCGAGGCTGATCGCGCCTGATGGCACCGAGTGCACCCAGAACCAGCCGGGACTACTCGCCGAGAGCGGGCTGGAGAGTTGTGCGCTCGGCTGGTCGCCGAGGCCGCCGGAGTCGACGACCCAACCGCCGTAGCGGCGCTGGCCCTGTCAGGTCGCCGGCTCCCGCCGTGGCCCGACACCGTGGCAGGGCTCGCCCGACTCGCCGAACGATTCCCGCTGATCGGACTCTCCAACGCGAGCCGGACGGCGCTGTTGGGACTCAACGCCCACGCCGGACTCCGCTGGCACCACGCTCTGTCTGCCGAAGAGGTCCGGACCTACAAGCCGGACCCAGCGGTCTACCAGCTGGCCGTCACCGTCTCCGGACGACCGCCGGAGCGGCTGCTGATGGTCGCCGCCCATGCCTGGGACCTGCGCGGAGCTCAGGGCCTTGGCCTGCGCGCCGCCTACGTCGCCCGCCCCGTCGGCGACCCGCCCACCTCCTCGGACCGGTTCGACCTGCACGCCGACGACCTGGCCGACCTGGCCGACCAACTCGACAATGCCTAACTACTTGCCCCTGAAAAAGGGTTCGACCAGCTCAGAGGTGATATCGGGGTCGGATCGTGGTGGCGTCTCCTGCGGGTGGGGGCCGTGTCATCGGC
>NZ_JBIAPW010000074.1:0-6789 GCF_042888505.1 Streptomyces sp. NPDC002870 | reverse complement strand
CCGTTCCAGCTCGAAGCATCCGCGAACGCCCCATGCTCAAGCACAATCGTCGGCTTCGGCTCCGACACCGACGCAGTGGCCGCACCGGCAGTACCGGACAATGTCAGTGCACCGATAGCTCCCGTCACACCGAGAGTGGCAGCGGCCACGAAGCCGAAGCGCTTGAACGACCGACCGGAGGATGACTTGTGGACCATGTGTGTGTTCCTTGCTTGAGGATATATCCGGAACGTTGACTTCGAAATGTAGAGAGAGCCGAGGCAGGTGCACCACCGCCTTGGTCACAGACGATCCGGCGTCTCAAGTGCCTCTCATACTGCAGACCTTACGGCTGGTCTGCAGTCACTTCTTTCCCTACAGCGCACCTGCTCTTGACTGAGAGTGAACCGTCCTCATCGTCCAGCAGATCCCCTATCCGGACGGCAGGGGGTGGCCCCTGGGGACAATCCAAGGAAGGGGCGCTTCGGAGGAGGGTTCACATGCAGATCGAGTCGTTCACGGCTTGCCATTCGCGGGGGGACATTCCGTAGGCTGTACGGAAGGAGCGACTGAAGTGCGCCGGATTCTGGAAGCCCCATCGATGTGCGGTGACCATCACCGGGGCTCTCACGCTGGCAGGGCGTGCCAGGTCGCGTCGACATTCCTCCAGCCGCCATTCGAGTATGAGACGGCCGATGGTCGCCGTCTCCTTCTCGAACAGCCGATAGAGGTAGCGCACGGACATGTGATGGGCGGACGCAATCATTTTCGGAGAGAGGTCCGGGTGGGCAAGGTTTCTGCGAATAAAACTTCGAACTCGCAGCATGAGCGAATGTTTCGCCGCGTCCGTTGTCGTGGCATCCCGCCCCAGCCGTTCGGTGATGACCGTGGCGAGCAGGTCAACAGTGTTGCGGGCCAGCATCTCTGCTACTTCAGGATCATATTCCCCTGCATTCCTCGACAACTCGGCGAGAACGCGACTGACGACGGAAGCCGCCCCGCCGTCGCCGCGAATGGCGGTTCCGGTGATGGAATTTATATCTCCGTTCCTGACCCCGAAGGCCTGTCGGGGTATCTGGAAGAATGTCATCCGGAAGCCTTCGGGAAAGGCGAGTTCATAGGGGCGACTCGTGTCGTACAGAACGAAGTCGCCCGGACCCAGGGCCGCGCTGCGGTTGTCCTGCGAGACCACGGCGGAGCCCTCTCTCTGCAAGCCCACGGTAATGAAGCCTTCATGGTCGGACCGGGCGATCAGGCGTCGTGCACGGTCGACGTGCTCCACTTCCGCCGCGACCGACGCCACCTGCAGGAAGCCGATTCTGTCGGTGACGATGTTTCCGCAGAAGGATTCCCCGGTCGTGACCACCGGTAGGGGGACACACGCCTTCGGTACGACGTTGTGCCGCCGGTAAGAAAGTCTGTCGGCGGTGGGAACGGAATCTGTCGAGAGAGCCAGACTCATTTCGTCTCCTCCCCATTCTTCACGCAATGGCTTTCAAGCGACCATTTGGACGGGCGCGAGCTTCGGAAATCGGCATCGATGATGAAACGGGATGTTGCGCCAAAGGGCTTGCTCTATCGGGTCATGATGATCGCCACCGCCAGTGAGAATCCACCCACGTACGCGATGGCGTAGTAGCGCAGGATGGGTTGCCCCGGAAGCCTGCGTGACATGACGACTGTCATTATCGCCACTGCCGCCACGACGTAGAGATCCGCACCAATGCGTTCGAAGGCCAGATTGGCGGCAATTCCGGCCGCGATCACCAGCGCGTTGGCCGCGATCAGAAGATTGTCCAGGTGTGAAATCGGTCTCGTCGCAGGAGAGAGAAACTGAGTGAACATCACGGTGACATTGAGTATGATGAAGCCGCCGAAGAAAAGATAGTGCGAGAACTCATTGTCATTGAAGTCGACAATGCTGCAGAAGCTTCCGGATCCGTCGAAGCAGAAACGGGAGTTGAGATAATTGGTTATCTCATGGCTGCCGTAACTCATCGCATACAGGTAGACCCCGAAAGTGAATATCAGTCCGAGGGCTCGGGAATCTCGACGCTCGCCGCCAGGCCGCGCGCCGACATGAGAGTTGAGCGCATAATACAGAAGTACCGTCACCAGACCGAGCAGCATGTTGTTCACCTCGGTCCAGCGCAGAAATTCGTTGGGTGCCGCGAATGAAAGCGTGAGATCAGTGCGCCGATTGACAGTCAGGAGCAAGAGATCCGCTGAGACTGCGGTCAGCAGCAAGTGGAGCACGGCGTAGCCGGGACGAGAGGCGGAGCCGGTCGCGCTGTTCGATTTTTGGGGAGTGTTGAAGCTTTTCACGTTCACCGGTTGACTCGTTCTGCAGTTCGGTCGGGCAAGGGGGGTATCCGTCTGCGGTCGCATCCCTTGGCGGCGATACTGTGCGCACACCCAGGATCTGCGCATAACACGGGTGTCACCGCTTGCTACGGGGAAAAGCGCGATCGGGTTCACGCCATGCTGCGGGCGGCCACAAGAGGAGGACTGGCACTCCACCGAGCGCATGTCCGAGTGGAGCGCTGTGCTGCGAGTGAACCGGCAGCGGCCTCCTCACGTGTAGAGGCATATCGGGTGGCAACGCCCGTCGGCAGGGGTGACTTCGACGGCTGACCCCGCGGAGTCGACGCCAGTCACTCTCCGGGAGACCGAGGCACGAGCATTCTCCTCGGCAGCGAAGCAACGAGGTGACGAGCCTTTCCCGAGATGCGCAGTGCCCCTTCCCGGCCGTCGCGACCGGGCTGTCGGCCGAACCGACGCTCCCACCGGACCACCCCCACCCACGCATCAGGAAACGAGGAGTTTCAGCACATGACGGGACTCAGCCAGGGAGCCGTGGGAGACCTTGCCGCTCCGAACACCGCAGACTCGTCCCGGCGCGCAAGAGGTGCCTCACCCAGCCCGGTCGGCTGGACAGGCGAAATGGACCGCCGACTGGAAGAGGCCCGAAGAGCATGCTCCGCCCATGACATCCCGGCGGCCACGAGGATGTGTCATGCGCTCCTGGGCGAGATGTCGAAGGAGCTGAGCGAGGAGCATCTTGTGAGGCGAGGCCTGGAGATTGCCGAGTTGCAAGCTCACTTGTCGTACCTGAGTGGGGACTATGCATCCGCCACGGCCTACTGGACGCAGCTGGCCCGCCGACTGCACGCGCACTACGGCACACACTCGCCCCGGACACGGCACGCGGCAGGCAACGCCATGGCGGCGTGGACGCGGATCGATGACGGCGACCGTGCCCGGCACCTGACCTCGGTGCTCAGCATGCTGCACACAGTGGTCTCCGCTACGCAAACGGCTCGGGCGCGCCGGGCACTTGTCGCCCGCCTGGCGACGTGAGGTCGAAGCGAGCAGGTGGTCCAGTGCCAGAACCAGCCGGGCAGGGAGCCAAGTATCGAGCCGCACAGGGGGAGGCTGACGCGATCGCGGACCCCCCCACCACCACCTCATCCGCAGGCACTTGCCCTCCATGTGAACCGTTCTGCGACCGTCCTCTTAAACGCGCCAATGACAGGGTTCGACGCGGATGTTGTGGACCCTGGCTCCGGGCCGGCGATGGCCCGGGACCGACGCCGGGCCCATGCTGTGGGGCCTGGGCCCGGCGTCGCAACGGCCGCAGGCCATGACCCGGCACGGGTCGGGAGAATCCGGAGAAGGGCCACGTATGACCAGGCGTGCTCTGTAGCCGGACCATGAACCGACTGCGTCGGACCGCCGTAGGGGACGCTGTGACAGAGATTCTCACAGGTACGCTTCCGTCGACCGGGCATGTCGTCTCCCTTCAGCCCGTCGTTCGCGAACTGGTCAACAGGGGACACACCGTGCGGTGGTACACCTCCGAACGGTACGCCGACGAGGTGGAGACCACGGGGGCCCAGCTGGAACCAATGAGCCCTCATCTGGACATGTTCGCCGGACCGCTGGACGAGCTGTATCCGGAGCGGGCGGAGCTCAAGGCGCTCAAGCGGGTGAAATGGGACCTCAAGCATCTCTTCATGAACCCCACCGCAGGGCAGATGGAGGAGTTCCGTCTGCTGCACGAGCGCCGGGCCGCGGACGTTCTGCTGTGCGACCCCGGCTTCGGGGCAGCCCGGATGCTGAGTGAACTGGGCGGCCCGCCCTGGGTCAGCGTCGGCTCCACTCCGCTCACCCTCCCGAGCCGGGACACGGCGCCGTTCGGTTCGGGACTGCCCCCGAGCAGCAGCAAGGCCGGTCGCGCGCGCAACGCGCTACTGCGGTACGTCTTCAACAACATCGTCATGAAGGACGTACTCGCCCATCGCGACGAGCTACGCCGGCGGGCGGGGCTGCCTTCGTCGCATGAAGACATCATGGGTTCCGGAGTCTCGCCCCATCTGCACCTGCAGAGCGGGGTTGCGGGCCTGGAGTATCCCCGTAGCGACCTGCCGGCCCATGTGCATTTCATCGGTGCTCTCGCCGATGACGTGGATACCGCACACGTCATGCCGCACTGGTGGGAGTCCGTACGCGCCTTGGGCCTGCCGATCGTCCATGTCACCCAGGGCACGGTCTCCAACACCGAACTCGACGATCTCCTGCTGCCGACCCTGAGAGCCCTCGGCCAGGAGGACGTGGTCGTCGTGGCGACCCTCGGCAACGCCGCATCGACGCGCGAGTTCCCAGGCCTCCCCGCGAACGCGTACATCGCTCCGTACCTTCCTTACCACCTGCTTCTGCCTCACATCAGTCTCATGGTGACCAACGGTGGCTTCGGCGGAGTGAATGAGGCGCTGCGTCACGGTGTGCCTCTCGTGGTGGCCGGCCGGAGCGAGGACAAACCGGAGGTGGCGGCAAGGGTCGCCTATGCCGGGGCCGGTGTCGACCTCCGTACGGCCACGCCGGATGCGACTGCCCTGCGCACGGCGGTGCGAAAGGTACTGGACGCTCCGTCCTACCGGCACAATGCCCGAGCCCTGGCCGCCCAGTACGGCGAGGTGCAGGCCGGCCCGCGGGCCGCCGACCTCATCGAACGCCTGGTCCGGAGCACGTCGAGCGAGCATGCCTGACCGGGGAGGGAGTTGGACGGTTGTCCGGTCCTCACGTTCCCCTTCCGGCACCCGCGCAAGCCCACCCGAAGAACGGAACACGGCACGCGTCGCCCCCACCCGGGCCGCGGGGAGAGGGAGCGCGGACCACGGTTCACGGAGACACAGCATGTCCAAAGCACGCAAGGCTCTGGTGGCGGCGCGGGTATCGCCGGTCTGTCCGCCGCAAGGGCGCTGGGGCGGCGAGGCAAGTCGGTGGAGATCGTGGAGTGCAGATCACAGCCCGCCGGGCCTGTTCCTGCCGGCAACCCGCTGGGTGCAGGCGCAGGCCCGCAGTAGGGACCGCATCGGTGGCATGATGCCCGGCGCCCGCAATCCTGCCCTCCGCCTGGGCGCGGAGCGCATGTACGAATCGGCCTACGCTCCGCTGCGTGACAGGCCGTGAAGAAGATGTGCGGACATTCCCCGGCCTGCCGGGCATCGAACCGGCGCAGCCACTCGAACGTAGAGCGGCACAGCGAACCGTCGTCTCTGGGCACCGGCTCTGCGTCCGTTCACCGAACTCCTTATGAGGACGGCGGCCCTCGCACGACTGTGAGTCCAGCCGAACCAACAGGGGTGTCCACGCTGTGCTGATCTATATCCTTGCAGCGGCTTCCGCGCTGCTTTTCGCTCTCGGAGTCCTCAACGATCTGCGGCGCTTCAGCAACGCCGTCTTCCTCGGCCTCGCCGTGGCCCTGATGGCAGTCGGTCTGATAGGCGAGGCCGTCAAAGCTGCCCCCGGCCCGGTGTCCGAACTGATAAAGGTGGCCCTCATCGCGATCCTGGTGGCCTCGGTCATGCTGCTCGCCGTCTACCTGATCGGGAACGGCGTTCGGATGGTGCGCAAGGAGGGCCGACGCCTCGGCAACCTTCTGTCCCTCTTGGCAGGGGCGGGCATTCTTGCCGTCGGCGCCCTGTTGGTCACCGCGATCACCACAGGTCTGCGTCCTCTGTCGATCGCAGCCGGGATCACCTTCCTCCTGGTGACCTACTTCGCCTTCCTTTTCGCGTGCTTCGTCGGCTACGGGTTCCTCTACGGGCGCATCAAGGTCCGTGAACGCCTGGACTACGTCATCGTCCTCGGCTCCGGGCTGATCGGAGGCAAGCGCGTCCCGCCGCTGCTGGCGAGTCGGCTCGAACGCGGCCGTGCCGTCTGGGAAGGCCAGGCCACGCTGCACGGCCGCTCCCCGATACTGATCACTTCCGGCGGGCAGGGCCCGGACGAGGACCTGCCCGAGGCGCACGCCATGGCGCAATACCTGGTCGACCGAGGCTTTCCTGAGGACCGCATCGTGCGAGAGGACAAGTCCCGTACGACAGAGGAGAACTTGCTCTACAGCAAGGCGATCATGGAGCGGTTTTCCCCCGACTACCGCTGTGCCGTCGTCACCAACAACTTCCATGCCTTCCGCTCCGCCCTCGTCGCACGCGACACCGGGGTACGGGGTCAGGTGCTCGGTTCGCCCACCGCCCGGTACTTCCTGCCCAGCGCGACCCTGCGCGAGTTCACCGCAATTGTCATGTCCCGAAAGCTGATGAACGTCGCTGCGTGCGTCCTTCTCGCCCAGCAGTGCTGGATGACCATTTGGTGACCCAGGCTTCGCCGGGGGGGCGGGGGCCGGCGCCCCCCCCCCCCCCCCCCCCCCCCCACCCCCAAGCCCCCCCCCCCCCCACCCCCCCCCCCCCGGCCCCCCCCCCCCCCCCCCCCCCCCCCCCCCCCCCCCCCCCCCCCCCCCCCCCC
>NZ_JBIAPW010000073.1:0-7160 GCF_042888505.1 Streptomyces sp. NPDC002870 | reverse complement strand
CCGTCGCCCGCCTCCGGGAGCTCCACGAGACCGAGGGCGGTGACCTGTTGGTCATGGGCAGCCCCACGCTCGTGCGCGCCCTCCTGCGTGAGGACTTGGTCGACGAGCTCCGACTCTTGATCATGCCGGTGCTCCTCGGCGGCGGTAAGACGATCTTCCCCGACGACGGTGCGCAGCGGACGCTCGAGCTGGTCTCGACCGTCAGCAGCGCCAACGGCGTGAATGTGTGCACGTACCGGCGGGTCTCCAAGGCGTAGGCGGGGCGGCAGGGGGGCGGCGGAGGCGATCCCGGCTCGGCGATCTGGCGTGTGGTCGACGGGCCCGGCATGTGCCCCGACGTGGGCCGACAGCTGTCACTGGTGTGCGGGACTTTCACGCCGCTGGATCTGCGAGACGCACGCGACGGGCCAGGGGCTTCCAGGACCCCCCGTCAACGTCGCCCAGACCAGGAAAGGCCGGCGGCCGTGAGGGCGCGGCCCAACTGGCTGCAGCGCTCGGGGGTGATGTGGCCGAACGTGGCCAATGCGCGATCCCTTCTGCGAGGCGGGTGCGGGCCGTCAGGGGCGGCCGGACGGCTGGGGCTGGCGGTAGCGGTACAGGAAGCGCGCGGCCCACATGCAGCCAGGATGGGGAAGAGCTGGTCGCAGTCATCCACGAGGGCGACCGCGCGGGCCTCGTTCGGCCCGGGGCACTCGGCGAATGTGGGCGCGTCGGGTCGGCTGCGCTCCCCGAGGGTCATCAACCAGCGCATGGTCACAGCAACCCCATTTCCGGACGCGCCGTGTGCGGGGGCAGGGTGAGGCAGTAGGGGGCCCACCACTGCATGACGTCGATGTGGCGGGACAGTGAGCCGGGGAAGTCGGCCAGCATCAGCAGCAGGACCGGGTGCGGGGAGGCGGTGAGCCACCGTGCAACGGTCCACCAGGCGGCCACGGCGGCGCGCCGCGCGGGGTGGGCGGCACAGGCTTCCCTCTCAAGGCGGGCGGCTTCGGCGTGGTGGTGGGTGGTCGACCAGGTGAGGAAACGCAGCAGGGCGCCGGTGTCGCGCTGCCGGGAGGCGTTCAGGGTCAACGCGCACGCCCGCCTGGACATCTCGCAGGCGTGGGGCGACGGTTCCACGGCCGCCGCGGACGGCACCCACTGCTGATCCGAGGCGTCCCGTATCGCGTTTCCGTCGGACCCGCGCATCCGGCAGCAGCAGACGTCCAGCGCTGAGCAGTCAGCGCCAGCCCACCAAGATCATCGCTTGGCGGACTGGCGCATCTGCGCCGTGCCCCCGCTTCAGATGCAGATCACGATCTTTCCGCGTGTGCGTCCGCGCTCGGCGTGCGCGTGGGCGTCGGCGATCTGCTCCAGGGGGTAGGTCTGTTCGATACGGGGTGTGTAGCGGCCTTGTCGGCCCAGTTCCGCGGCCGCAGACAGGAGGGTGGAGTCGTTCTCCGCGTTGACCACATGCGTGCCCAGACGCTGCCCGCCTGCGTGGTCGGCGACCGTCGCGACGCGTGTCGGGTCGCCCGTGATCGCGACGAGGTCGTCCAGGGATCCGGAGGCCGCGGTGTCGAGCGCGATGTCGACGCCGTGCGGAGCGAGAGCGGAGAGGCGCTGCGCGAGGCCGGGGCCGTAGGTGGTGGGAACGGCGCCGAGAGCGGTGAGGAACTCGTGGTTGCGTTCGCTGGCTGTCCCGATCACGGTGGCACCTTGTGCCACAGCGATCTCGACTGCCGCGCCGCCCACGCCTCCGGCGGCGCCCTCGACGAGAAGGGTGCGCCCCGCGAGGGAGCCGAGCGCGTTCAGGCCGCGCATCGCGGTCACGGACGCGAGGCCGGCGCCCGCGGCCTGCTCATCGTTCCACGTGTCGGGGGCGTGGGCCCAGGCTGAGAGGATGACCAGCTCTGCGGTTGCGCCGGTGACACCGCCCAGCCCGAAGACGCGGTCGCCGATGCTCACCCCCTGCACTCCGTCACCGATTTCGTCGACCACGCCGGCGGCGTCGCGCCCGGGGATGGCGGGTAGCTCCAGGGGAATCAGCTGGTGCAGGGTGCCAGCGCGCAGTTTCCAGTCGATGGGATTGACGCTGGCCGCCGCGACGCGGACACGGATCTCACCAAGTCCGGGGTCGGGGTCGGGGGCCTGCTCGATCACCAGGCTCTCCGCTCCGCCGTATTCATGGAAGCGGGCTGCACGCATAATGTCCTGCCTTACCTTTATAGGTCGAAATGATGGCGTTCATTCGACGCCCGTTACTGCAAATCTGACGTTGACTTGAGGTGCGGCAAGCCGACTGCCTTCCGGCCAGAGGAGGACGGGTGCGGATCGGTGAGATTGTCGAGCAGTCGGGCAGCCACCCGCCCCGACAACCACGATCCTGCCCATCGTCGGAATACCTCCCGTTGAGTCGATGCTCCGGAAGATATCCAGAAGGTCGGTTACCAGCTGGATACCAAGACCTGAGACGGGAGACCCTCAATGACGCAACGGCCACCGCTGCCACCCGACTTGTTCGACGAGCTGTGCCCGTCCTCGCTGCTGCCTTTCCGCTTCGGTGACAAATGGGCATCCATGGTCCTCCGCTGCCTGGACGACGGCCCGCGCAGATACTCCGAACTCCGCGTACCACTGAGTCGCGTCACCCCAAAGGCGCTCACCCAGTCGCTCCGCGGCTTGGAGCGGAACGGGTTCGTGTCACGCACCGTGCACGCCGACCCGAAACTGCGGGTGGAGTACGCGCTGACACCGCTAGGCCGCAGCGTGCTGGAGCCGCTGGCCGCCGCGTGCCGATGGGCGGCCGAGCACTGGGACGAGCTACTCGACGCCCGCGAGGGCGGCATCTCCTCCATCGGCTGACTCGAACCTGCGTTGACGCGTGCCGCACCGGACGAGCCGCACCTCTGTGTTGACTCGGGGAATCGCCAACAGCGGTGTCCGCGGCACCGGGGAGCTGCTGTCCACCGTGAAGTTCATGGTGCAGACCCTCGCCGCCGCCGGGGAGCTCCAGCGTGACCTCCAGCGCGAGCTGACTTACGACGGGCTTACGACGGGCTGAGGGCGGCCGAGGCCAAGGGCAACAAGGGCGGCCGCCGCCCGGCCGTAGTGGCGGGGAAGGTGGACGCCGTGCGCACCGCGTATCTGGAAGGCCGCTCCATCGCCGCCCTCGCCCGCGGCCACGACGTCAGCCGCGGCGCCATCCGAACCGCCGTCGCCGACCTCCTGCCCGAGTACACGGCCGCTGCTCCGGACGCCCCGGCCCCGGAGCTGCCGGTCGCCCTCGACATGCCCGGCAAGGCCGCCGACTTCCTCCGCGCGGCCGACCTGCAGCCCGCCGAGCGTGCCACGCTCGACCAGGACGTCACCGTACGGCGCGGCCAGGGCTACACCCTGCGCGTCACCGCCGTGCCCGCGATCCACTGCCGGCTCCTCGACGGCAGCCCAGGAACCTCGGCGGTCCCGGCACAGCACAAGGCCCGCCGCGAGTACGAGAACCGCGTCAGCACCCTCGCGGGCGACACCCCGTAGCGGGCCATCCGGGCTCCAAGATCATCCCTTGGCGGGTTTCTGGCGTATCTGGGTCACACCCCACAGTGCGCTGACCGTAGCCCACAGTTCGGGTACGCGGCAGGGGCGGGGCGGCGCGCGCTCCGCGCTCTGGGAGGTTGGGGCCCGTGCGGGCCGGGCTCGGGGAAGTTCCCGGCCCGCACGGGGGTCTTTCAGCCGTGCGTGGCGGCTGCCGTGAGCGCGGGCAGTGCGAGCGCTTCCAGGGCGGCGGCCTGGTCGGCGTCGGTGAGGGTCTGCGCGGTCGACGTGACGGCCTGCATCACGCCCCCGGCCGTCATCTGACCGCCCCGGACAAAGTGGGCGAGGATCATGTCCTTGGCCTCGGCACCGATGCTGAGTGACTTGGTGACGTGCTCGATCGTCTTGGTCGGCTCGGCCAGCGTCTTACCGGCGGCGTCCTCCA
This sequence comes from Streptomyces sp. NPDC002870, assembly GCF_042888505.1. Classification (NCBI taxonomy): domain Bacteria; kingdom Bacillati; phylum Actinomycetota; class Actinomycetes; order Kitasatosporales; family Streptomycetaceae; genus Streptomyces; species Streptomyces sp. NPDC002870. The sequence continues at coordinate 3,205 of NZ_JBIAPW010000073.1, read as the reverse complement.
CCTCGCGCACCTTCGCCTCGACGTACTCCCGTGACAGGAAGGTGCGCACGGCGTCGGCGGTCTTGGACGTGATCAGCTCCAGCGTCTTGCGCTGCGTCTGCCCCGACCAGGACACAACGCCCTCATCCTGCTTGCCTCCGAGGTGTACGGCGCGCATGACGTCCTTGGCCTCCGTCAGGCCGTTGCTGCAGACCTGGATGACCGCGCGCGGGGTGATGGTGTACGCCCCGGAACCGACCTCGCAGTTGGTGATGACGAAACCCGCGGAGATCACCGGCAATTCGTCACCGCTGCGGCCGTCGAACGGGGAGCGGTAGCCGCGCAGCAGCGCGGGTGCCTGGATGGCGACCGCTTCGGACTCCACCCGCACGTACATGCGCCGGTCCGTCAGGTCGCAGCCGGTTACGCGCGTCGGGTGGCCGGACTGCTTCACCCCGTCCAGGGCGGCGAGCAGCATGTCGAAGTTGTCCATCAGCTTGTAGCTGTCGGACAGCAGCGCGCGGGCCACGCCCTCGGCGGGCGGCATGCCGGGGCCGTTCTCGCCCCGGAACGCGCGGAGCATGAAACGGCGCTCGGGCACCAGGAGCGGGGCGTTCTCGGCGCGCATCCGGCGCAGGTAGGCGAGCGGGATGCGGAGCTTGTCCGAGATCCCCTCGTCGGCCACGGCGGTGGGCCGGTAGATGCCGTCGACCTCCGTGACACCGTCCTCGGTGATCAGGGACTCGACGCCCTCGACGTGCACGTTTCCCTCATGGAACCGCAGTGCGGACGCGGGGGCGATCACGTCCAGCTTGCGGCGGTTCTGGTCCTCCAGGATGCGGACAAGGTCGGGGAGTTCGGCGTTTCGGGCACCGGTGGGGGCCACGTTCGTGGCGCGCTCGGCGAACTGCTGAGTCATGCGGTGTTCCCCTTCGCTGTTGGCTTTTGCGGTTCGGGGGCGGGGCCACCACCCCCGAACAACATCAATAATAGTGTGTTTCAGGGGTAGGTGAACCCACCCCTGGCCAGCACCCTTAGCCCAACGGGCGCGAGAGCGGGTCAGGATGACTTGCGCAACCGCCTCATGTCGGCCGAGGTCATGTGTGTCGTCCAGACCTTCAGGTCGCCGCGCAGCCGCTCCCACTCCCGAAACTGCACGGTGCGGCCCTCGGCCACAGGCAGCCCCGGGGTGGGGTGCGAATAGCGACCGCCGACGACGACCCGGCCATCGCACCCGTTCGGGCACGGCCCGTCGTACGTCGCGCGGGCGCCGGGGCGCTCCTTCTCGAAGCTGTGCCCCTTGTGGTCGAACCCGAGCTGGATGGTGCCGCCGTCGGTGGCGACCGTGACGACGACACGGCAATTCCAGCAGTGGGTGGAGTGCGTGAACCGCACGCCGGAGATGGTGACTGTCCAGCCGTCACGCTTCACGGTCGGCATCGGCGAGAGTAGGACGCCGATATCCACGTATGTCTTGCCCTCCAGGTGACCCCACGCGGTCGGCGGGGTGGCCGGGCCGGTCAGAGCTGGCTTGCCGGAGCCGTCGCACCGGCCGTAGTGGTCGGTGGCGTACGGGGCATCATGGACGATCACGACGTTGTCGGTGACTTCGGTCGGCATCAGGCAGCAGGAGCAGCGTAGTTCGGTGGCGGTGGTGGCCTTCATGGGGAAGCTCCTTGGATTGGGGGAGGGGAAGGGGTGCCCCGGCGGGGCACCCCCCGGGCGGATTACTTCAGGAACCCGCGCGACTGGAGGAACTCGGCCGTGATGTGCGCGATTCCCTTCGGCTTGTAGATCTGCGGGAATCGCCGCATTTCCACTTCGGTGCGCCCGTTCTCGTCCGGCTCCGGGAGTTCGTGAACGAGCCGGTAAGGACGGTCACCCGTCGGAATTTCCAGCACCACCGGGCCAACCTTGGTGTCGAACCGAATTCCGGTGTAGTTCGCGTCGGAGTTGTGCACGATGTTCGCGCCCACCCGCTGGACAAGCAGGGGCAGGAAGTTCGCGACCGTGCGGGCCTGAATCGCCAGGCCCGTCATGGGGGCGCCCTTACCGCCGTGCACTCGGCGGACGATTCCGTCAGAGATCTGGATTTCCACGTCTTCCCCTTCGTTGGCTTTCTGCGGTTCCCGGGGGTCGCCTCCCCAGGACTTCAAATAATAGTGGATGTTAGCTGCGGACGGAAGACCTGTTGCGCCCCATGTTGCGGTGGATGTTGCGCCCTGATGTTGCGTCAGGGGTTGCGCTGGACGTTGCGCGCCGTGGCGGCCGGCCTCCGCGCCACCCCAGGTCAACGGCCTGCGGGCGCGTGGTCGGCCTGCTGACATCCCCTCTGCTGCCACTGTCCCGCACCGGTAGAAGGACGAGTAAGGAATGGGGGCGGGTGGGGTCGGGCGGCGGCCTCGGTGATCTGTCGTGGCTTGTGGGTGTGTTGCGCGTCGGCGTGGGCCTCCGCGCTGTGGGGTGGGTGCTGGGCGTGCCTGGTGGGCTGTGTCGCCCCGTTGGGGGGCGTGTGTGTGGGTGTCAGGGTTCGGGTTGGGTCTGTGTGTTGGCCGGGCCTGGTCGGGTCACCTGTGGATCGGTCTACCGGGGTATGCGTCTTCTCTCCTTCCTCCTGTACCTCTCTCCCTCCCGTGGGGGTTGGTCCTGCAGGAGGCAGGCACCCCCCGGGGGAGGACTCGCCCAACCTCCCGCACCCTGAAAAGGGAAAGGGCCCCGGAGGGGCCCTTTCCCTTCCCCGGTATTCCGTGGTCTACCCTCCCCACGGAATACCCGTCAATTCCCCTCTCTCTCCAAGGGATCGGAGATCCCCCAATAACCAACCCCACCCCAGCAAACCCCATGACGAACCCTCAACTAAAACCCCAACCACCCACCCCCCGAAACCAAACCAGCCGCATTTCGTGCCGGAGGCGGGCAATTCGCGCGGGGACGCGCGAAACGAGCGAAGCGAGTATTCGGCTGCCGGAGGTAGCGACAGTGCTTCCAAGCTGAAAGGGGGTCAGGATGAATTCCGGAGTTCGTATCTGCGGAATTGGGTATGGGGCATATCGCGAAAGGCCGCTGCCCCTAGCCAGCTTTCGGAATTCGCGGAGCGAATTACGTTCGGTCGAATTGCGGAGCAATTCGCGCCCCGGTCAACGGAGTTGACCGAATTCGCGCGGAGCGCGAATTCAATTCCGCCGCGTAGCGGCGGCGCGTTGTGTTCGCGGAGCGAACCGCGCGC
>NZ_JBIAPW010000072.1:0-9603 GCF_042888505.1 Streptomyces sp. NPDC002870 | reverse complement strand
CGCTCGCGATCCCGGCGTCCCGGCATGCACGGGCAACGCGGACAGCGATTTCGCCACGGTTGGCGATGAGCACCTTGCGCACGATGGCTCCCTCCCGACTCGGTTGCATCTGAGCCTCGTCGGTACCAACCGCCCCATCAAGAGGGTCGGTTTCAGGACTCGGTCGGGATGCACAGGCCCGCTGCGGCAGTGTGAGAGGACAGTCATGCGAATGTCAGGCGCCCTTCAGACACGCGGGCTGCCGGCAGCCCCGGCGACATGTCCTACCCGAGCTGCTCACGTACTCCCGCTACTGGCAGGGCAGTTCAGGCACGTCCGAGCCGGAAGCCGACTCCGCGCACCGTAATGACCCAGTCGCTCGCCCCGAGCTTGGCCCTCAGACTGCTCACATGGGTGTCGACGGTCCGGCGCGACCATGAGTCCCCCCAGACCTCCTGCATCAGACGCTTGCGCGGTAGGACGGTGTCCGGGTGCGAGGCCAGGAGATACAGCAGATCGAATTCCTTGCGGGTCACCACGATGCGTCGGCCGTCCACCCTGACCTCGCGGGAGCACGCGTCGATCCATAGCCGCCCGTGTGAGACGACCTTGGGCACCTCGGGTGCCGCGGGCACGGCCCGGCGCATGACGGCGTCCATACGGGCCATCAACTCACGGAACCCGTAGGGCTTGACCAGGTAATCGTCCGCACCCGCCTGGAGGCCGAGCACACGGTCCACCTCGCTGCCCCTCGCCGTGACGGCGATCATCGGCACGTCGCACGCTGCACGGATGCCCCGGCAGACCTCCAAGCCGTCCAGGTCCGGCAGTTCGAGGTCGAGCAGCACCAGATCGACGTCCTTGTAGGCCTCGAGCGCGGCGTCGCCCGTCGCGACGCTCCTGACGTCGTGGCCGTGCCGTTGCAGCCCCGTCACCAGCGCCTCGGCATCACTTGCGTTGTTCTCCACTACCAGCACCCGCCAGACCGCGGCCCTGCTGGGTATGTTCTGCGCCACAGCTGCTCCGATCGTCTCGCGCCGGTTGTCCCTCCTCTGCGGCGCCGCCGTGTGATGGTTTGACTGTTGTGCCAGTTCGAGATTCATGGCTCCCCCTCGGACTCCGGACCAGGTCCATCTGGCTTCCAGACAATAGGAATCGCATTCTCAGGTTGTCAAAGGCCCCCAGGGACAGATAATGGGTAGGTGAACACAGCGCCAACTGTGGTCACTGCCTACGCAAATTTGCGGATCGGCGCCTTTGCCGTCCAAGAAGAATGGACACGAGGTATTGCTGGCCAGGCAGCGATTTCGCTGCACGGAGGGGCTGCGGATGCGTCTTATGTCCGTTCGAGGTCACGCATGCGCTGTGACCTGTGGCCTATCTCGAGGGGGAGAGGACAAGGCTCTGGAAACCTGCTCGATCCCGTGCTCCCCCCGTAGAGCAACCCATGCCTCAGTACTCTAGATGCAGCGCTTTTCAGATGATTTTCAGATCGATTTCACCGCCGAAAATCGCCAGGAAATTATGGAAAAAGAGAACTGACAGTATCCAGGATCTCACCGCAACCCGGATGAGCGTGAGCCGCTGTGCGGCGGTGGCTCGCGACTGGTGGCGCTGGATGATCGCCGACGGCGCTACCAGGGCAGGGCGCCGGCCCGATGATGCGCACCGGCGCACGACGTTCGAGGCCTGGCACTCGCATTTCTCTCAGGCATCACGCCTGCCTGTCGCTCGCCGACGGCTCGCCTGCGACAACGAGTCTGCCGCCGCTGGCCGAGACCGGCACCCTCGCCGAACTGTTCGCCATCCTCCGGCGCGTGGTCGTTGTCGGCGTGCCTGGCAGCTGAGACGGAGGGTCGCTGTCGCCCTCTGGCGCCTGGGATCAGCGAGCCTTCCTGCTTCCGCAGGGGAGCAAGGGTTGAGGACGGCGTCCGGGGGCGACCGATCAGAATCCGCCAATCCGAGATTGCGCCAAGATTAATTTCCTCGCACATTGGCCGGATTCGCTTTGCTGGAGCTTTGCCGTACTCGCATACTGGCGCCTGATCTGTGAGGCCTGTGCCTAGCAGGGAGGGGGTCTTTGGTGCATTCGCTGTCTTTCAGGCTGCTTGGACCACTGGAAGTGCTCGCGGGTGGGCAGCCTGTACGGCTTGGAAGTGCACGTCAGCGCGGGGTACTTGTGATGCTCCTGCTCTCCGCGGACCGTGTCGTCTCGGTCGACGCCCTGGCAGAAGCGGTTTGGCAGGGTGCTCCACCAGCCACGGCGCGCAACCAGATAGCCATCTGCGTCAGCGTCCTGCGCAAGATCTTCCGGAACTCCGCAGACGTCGACGACCTGATCGACACGGTGCACCCGGGCTACCGGCTCAACTCCAGAGGGCATCGCTCGGATCTTCGGGAACTGGACGTAGCCGTTGCCGCTGCCCGTTCCGCAGCCGATGACGGACAACTGGCCCAAGCCGCAGAGCACTTCGAGCATGCGCTGTCTCTGTGGCGCGGCCGGGCCCTTGACGGTCTTGTGGGCGGGGGCATCGACGACGAGGTCGCCCGGCTGACCGAGTTCTCCCTCGACATCAACGAGGAGTACGCAGCGTTGCAGCTGCGGTTGGGGCGCCACCGTTCAGTGGTGGCCAGACTCACGGCGCTCGTGGCGGAACACCCGCTCAGGGAACAGTCCAGAGCCCATCTGATGCGCGCCCACCACCTGTCCGGCAGGCGAGCCGCAGCACTGCAGGTGTACCGCGAGGGGCGAAGGATCCTGGTGGAAGAGCTGGGGGTCGAGCCGAGCGCCCCCGTGCAGCAGCTGCACTGCCAGATCCTGAAGGATGCCGACGAGCCGGAGACGCTCGGAAGCCGCCCTGCTGCCGCGGCGCCCGGGCCGGAAGCGGTGACGGTCGTACCTGCCCAGCTACCGTTGCCCCCAGCCTCGTTCACTGGACGTGCTGCGGAAATAGCGGCTCTGGACCAACTGCTGGCCGGCCGTCGGAGAGAGGGGACGCTCGCCATCGCGGTCATCTCGGGCGTAGGTGGCGTAGGGAAGAGCGCGCTTGCCGTGCACTGGGCGAACCGAGTCGTCGACCAGTTCCCGGACGGTCAGCTCTTCATGGACATTCGCGGCTATCACGAACACGACCAGCCCGCCTCGGTCATGGCCCTGCTCTACCAGAGCCTGCGGGCCCTCGGCGTTTCCAGCACCGGGATCCCGGCCGAGCTGGAGGAGCGGGCCGCGCTGCACCGCAGCGTTCTGGACGGCAAGCGGCTCCTCATCGTCCTTGACAACGTCCGTTCCCCGGCCCAGGTCAAGCCGTTGCTCCCGGGGCTCGGCGAGTGCTGCGTGGTGATCACGAGCAGGGCGGCGCTGGATGAACTGACAGGCGACTACGCGGCAGCACGCATCGACCTGAAGGTCATGACGCAGGCCGAGGCCCAGGACATGCTCGCGGCCTCGATAGGCGCGGATCGAGTCGCTGCTGAGCCGGAGGAAGCCGCACGGCTGGTGGAACTCTGCGACCGGCTGCCCCTGGCCCTGCGTATCGCTGCTGCCCGGCCGGCCACCAGGCCGCACTGGTCGCTGCGCCAGCTGACGTCACGGCTTGAGGACCGGCGCCGACGCCTGGACGTACTCAGCCCGGATGACGGGGGCGTCCGGGCGGGGTTCCGGCTCAGCTACCGGGAACTGTCCTCGAACGCCGCCCGATTATTCCGGCGGCTCGGGCTGCTCACCGCACCGCACTTCCCGGCGTGGGTCGGTGCCGCCGTGCTCGGGGTGGACGTGCCGGAGGCGGAGGACCTGATCGAGCTGCTCGTGGACGCCCAGCTGCTCGAGGTGTGTCCGGTCCGGGCGGGTTCGCCCACCTGCTTCCGGTTCCAGGACCTGCTGCGCCTGTTCGCCTGGGAACGCGCCCAGTGCGAAGACTCGGAGGCGGACCGGGAGGCTGTTCACGCGCGGGTCACCGGCGCCATGCTTGCCATCGCCAAATCGGCCCATCGGCAGCTCTACGGCAAGAGGGCGCTACCCCCACATCGGACCAGCCCCGGTGTGGCGCTGCCCGCCGAATACAGGCCCGCGGTACTGGCCGGCCCCAGCGCATGGTTTGAGTCGGAGCGGGACTCGATCGCCGCCATGGTCTGCCGGGCCGTACAGACGGCCGGCCGGTGTGACGATGTGCGGTCGACCCGGTTCGTACGCAGCGAAGCTCCGATTGGAGCAGGTGACCTTCCAAGTCGCCCTGCAGAACCGGAGCTTCGATGTGCCGCCAGTCTTCCATTGTCTGCTTGGCCAAGTCGCCCTCGCGTCGGCAGTGGTGCATGGCCGATCTGGTGGAGAGGTTGCGCGCGCTGCCCGATCCTCGCCACCGGCGCAGGGTGCGTCACCCCTTCGTGAGTGTGCTGTTGGTGGCCTGCTCGGCGGTGGTGGCCGCCGCGCGCCCCGGATCCGGGCAGGCAATTTTGCTGGTCAGATGAGGTGCGGCGGCACCGGCTGTTCAGATGTCGCGGAAGATCTCGATCTGCGCGCCCACCGAGTTCAGCCGCTCAGCCAGCTCCTCGTAACCCCGGTTGATGACATACACATTGCGCAGCACGGACGTGCCCTCCGCCGCCATCATCGCCAGCAGCACCACCACCGCGGGCCGCAGCGCCGGCGGGCACATCATCTCCGCCGCGCGCCAGCGGGTCGGGCCCTCCACCAGGACCCGGTGGGGGTCGAGGAGTTGGAGGCGGCCGCCCAGGCGGTTGAGGTCCGTCAGATAGATCGCCCGGTTGTCGTAGACCCAGTCGTGGATGAGCGTCTTGCCCTGGGCGACCGCCGCGATGGCCGCGAAGAACGGGACGTTGTCGATGTTCAGGCCGGGGAACGGCATCGGGTGGATCTTGTCGATCGGCGCCTCCAGCTTGGAGGGGCGCACGGTCAGATCGACCAGCCGGGTACGTCCGTTGTCGGCGTTGTACTCCGGCGTACGGTCGTGGTCCAGGCCCATCTCCTCCAGCACCGCGAGCTCGATCTCCAGGAACTCGATCGGCACCCGGCGGATGGTGAGTTCGGATTCGGTGACCACCGCCGCGGCCAGCAGGCTCATCGCCTCGACCGGGTCCTCGGAAGGGGAGTAGTCGACGTCCACGTCGATGGTCGGCACACCGTGCACGGTCAGCGTCGTCGTCCCGACGCCCTCGACCTTGACGCCCAGCGCCTCCAGGAAGAAGCACAGGTCCTGGACCATGTAGTTGGACGAGGCGTTACGGATGACGGTCACCCCGTCGTGCCGGGCGGCGGCCAGCAGTGCGTTCTCGGTCACCGTGTCCCCGCGCTCGGTCAGCACGATGGGGCGTTCGGGCGCGGTGGTGCGCTCCACCTTCGCGTGGTACAGCCCCTCGGTCGCTGTGATGTCGAGGCCGAAGCGGCGCAGCGCGATCATGTGCGGCTCGATGGTCCGCGTGCCGAGGTCGCAGCCGCCCGCGTACGGCAGCCGGAAGGTGTCCAGCCGGTGCAGCAGCGGCCCGAGGAACATGATGATCGACCGGGTCCGGCGCGCCGCCTCCGCGTCGATGGCGTCCATGTCGAGGTGCGCGGCCGGCACGATCTCCAGGTCCACGCCCTCGTTGATCCAGCGGGTGCGCACCCCGATGGAGTTCAGCACTTCCAGCAGTCGGAAGACCTCTTCGATACGGGCCACCCGGCGCAGTACCGTACGGCCCTTGTTGAGCAGCGAGCCGCAGAGCAGCGCGACGCACGCGTTCTTACTGGTCTTGACGTCGATGGCGCCGGACAGCCGGCGGCCGCCGACCACCCGAAGGTGCATGGGCCCGGCGTAGCCGAGAGAAACGATCTCACTCTCGAGCGCCTCACCGATGCGCGCGATCATCTCAAGGCTGATGTTCTGGTTGCCGCGCTCGATGCGATTCACGGCGCTCTGACTGGTGCCGAGCGCCTCGGCAAGCTGCGTCTGTGTCCAGCCCCGATGCTGACGGGCGTCACGGATGAGCTTGCCGATGCGTACGAGGTAGTCGTCTGCCATAGGGGCAGGCTATCTCAGATATGAGATGTGATCGCGCTGGCGTAGGCCATCAGAGTGACAGGCTGTTGGCAACCGGGTGGCGTGGCTCGTACAGCGGTAGTTCGGCCCCGCTCGGCATCCGCACAGCAGCCAGCACGCCCCACCCCTGTTCGCTCGGCTGCTGCGAGATTTCCACGCCGCGCTCCGTGAGTGTGGCGAGTGTCCGCTCGAGGTCGTCGCACATCAGATAGAACCCGGCCTTCGGTCGATCGCCCGTCGGATGCGCGGCGACCTCCGCCGGTGGCAGCTGGAAGATGAGCCAGCCGTGCCCGGCGTCGACATGTGCGAAGCCGAGCACATCCCGGACGAAGGCCCGGTCGGCGTCCGGGTCCTGGCTGTAGAGGATCACGTGCGCGCCGCTGAACATGCTCCGATACTGAGCCGGGCACAGGGTGCGGGCAAGCCTTGCGCCATCGAACGGGCAGGCTGTGCTGCGGAGCGGGCAAGCCTTGCGCCATCGAACGGGCAGGCTGTGCTGCGGAGCGGGCAAGCCTTGCGCAATCGAACGGGCAGGTCGGGTGCCGTCGTCCCGGCACCGGTCGAGGTCGGGGCATGACCCGGCAGCGGTCATGTACTAGAGTTATCTCGACATCGAGATATCTGCCGAAGGCGTACCGCAGCCGTCATCCGGTAAGGGTTACCTAACTAAGTCTTACCTTAGCGGATCGGCGAGAAGCCGTGGCGGCAGCATTGAGGTAGTACGCGCACATTGATGAAGGAGACTGTCGTGTCGGCGAACAGCTTCGACGCCCGCAGCACGCTGCGCGTGGGCGACGAGTCGTACGAGATCTTCAAGCTGGACAAGGTCGAGGGCTCCGCGCGCCTCCCTTACAGCCTGAAGGTGCTGCTGGAGAACCTGCTCCGCACGGAGGACGGCGCGAACATCACCGCCGACCACATCAGGGCGATCGGCGGCTGGGACTCCCAGGCACAGCCCAGCCAGGAGATCCAGTTCACGCCCGCCCGCGTGATCATGCAGGACTTCACCGGTGTGCCCTGCGTCGTGGACCTCGCCACCATGCGTGAGGCTGTCAAGGAGCTCGGCGGCGACCCGGCGAAGATCAACCCGCTCGCCCCGGCCGAGCTGGTCATCGACCACTCCGTCATCGCCGACAAGTTCGGCACCAACGAGGCCTTCGCGGAGAACGTCGAGCTGGAGTACGGCCGCAACAAGGAGCGCTACCAGTTCCTCCGCTGGGGCCAGACCGCATTCGACGAGTTCAAGGTCGTCCCCCCGGGCACCGGCATCGTCCACCAGGTCAACATCGAGCACCTGGCCCGTACCGTCATGGTCCGCGGTGGCCAGGCGTACCCCGACACCCTCGTCGGCACCGACTCGCACACCACCATGGTCAACGGCCTCGGCGTGCTCGGCTGGGGCGTCGGCGGCATCGAGGCCGAGGCCGCGATGCTCGGCCAGCCGGTCTCCATGCTCATCCCGCGCGTCGTCGGCTTCAAGCTGACCGGTGAGCTCAAGCCGGGCACCACCGCCACGGACCTCGTCCTCACCATCACCGAGATGCTGCGCAAGCACGGCGTCGTCGGCAAGTTCGTCGAGTTCTACGGTGAGGGCGTCGCCGCCACCTCGCTCGCGAACCGCGCCACCATCGGCAACATGTCGCCGGAGTTCGGCTCCACCGCCGCGATCTTCCCGATCGACGACGAGACCCTCAAGTACCTGAAGCTGACCGGCCGCAGCGAGCAGCAGGTCGCGCTGGTCGAGGCGTACGCCAAGGAGCAGGGCCTCTGGCTCGACCCGGCTGCCGAGCCCGACTTCTCCGAGAAGCTCGAGCTCGACCTGTCGACGGTCGTCCCGTCGATCGCAGGCCCGAAGCGTCCGCAGGACCGCATCGTGCTCGCCGAGGCCGCGTACCAGTTCTCGCAGGACGTACGGAACTACGTCGAGGACGACGACGAGGCGGGCAAGGAGTCCTTCCCGGCCTCCGACGCCCCGGCCGCCACCAACGGTGTGCCGACCCGGCCGACCCTGGTCACCGCCCCCGACGGTTCGACGTACGAGATCGACCACGGCGCCGTCACCGTCGCCGCGATCACCTCCTGCACCAACACCTCGAACCCGTACGTCATGGTCGCCGCCGCGCTGGTGGCCAAGAAGGCGGTCGAGAAGGGCCTCACCCGCAAGCCGTGGGTCAAGACCACGCTCGCCCCGGGATCCAAGGTCGTCACCGACTACTTCGACAAGGCGGGGCTCACCCCCTACCTCGACAAGCTCGGCTTCAACCTCGTCGGCTACGGCTGCACCACCTGCATCGGCAACTCCGGCCCGCTGCCGGCGGAGGTCTCCAAGGCGGTCAACGACCACGACCTGGCCGTGACTTCGGTGCTCTCGGGCAACCGCAACTTCGAGGGCCGGATCAACCCCGACGTCAAGATGAACTACCTCGCGTCCCCGCCGCTGGTCGTCGCGTACGCCATCGCCGGTTCGATGAAGGTGGACATCACCAAGGACGCGCTGGGCATCGACCAGGACGGCAACCCGGTCCACCTCCAGGACATCTGGCCCACCGAGGCCGAGGTCAACGACGTGGTGGCCAACGCCATCGGCGAGGACATGTTCAACAAGTCCTACCAGGACGTCTTCGCGGGCGACGCGCAGTGGCAGGCGCTGCCGATCCCGACCGGCAACACCTTCGAGTGGGACCCGCAGTCCACCTACGTGCGCAAGCCCCCGTACTTCGAGGGCATGACGATGGAGACCACCCCGGTCTCGGACATCGCCGGCGCCCGGGTGCTCGCCAAGCTGGGCGACTCGGTCACCACGGACCACATCTCCCCGGCCGGTGCGATCAAGGCCGACACCCCGGCCGGTCAGTACCTCACGGAGCACGGCGTCGAGCGTCGCGACTTCAACTCGTACGGTTCGCGTCGTGGCAACCACGAGGTGATGATCCGCGGCACCTTCGCCAACATCCGTCTGCGCAACCAGATCGCGCCGGGCACGGAGGGCGGCTACACCCGCGACTTCACCGTCGACGGAGCCCCGGTCGCCTTCATCTACGACGCCTCGCAGAACTACCAGGCCGCCGGCATCCCGCTGGTCATCCTGGCGGGCAAGGAGTACGGCTCGGGCTCGTCGCGCGACTGGGCCGCCAAGGGCACCGCGCTGCTGGGCGTCAAGGCCGTCATCGCCGAGTCGTACGAGCGCATCCACCGCTCGAACCTCATCGGCATGGGCGTCCTGCCGCTGCAGTACCCGGAGGGCGCGTCCGCCGAGTCCCTCGGCCTGACCGGCGAGGAGGCCTTCTCCTTCACCGGCGTGACCGAGCTGAACAACGGCACCACGCCGCGCACGGTCAGGGTCACGACCGACACCGGGGTGGAGTTCGACGCGGTCGTCCGTATCGACACCCCGGGTGAGGCGGACTACTACCGCAACGGCGGCATCATGCAGTACGTGCTGCGGAACCTGATCCGCAAGTAAGCACGGCAGTACGACAGAAGGGCCGCACCCTGGTGCTTGGGTTCTAGTGGTCGTCGCAACACCCCAGTTCAGGGGATGCGATGGACTTCGAGATCCGCGAGGAACGGAAGCCGCAGGGACCGCGGAAGC
>NZ_JBIAPW010000071.1:0-9681 GCF_042888505.1 Streptomyces sp. NPDC002870 | reverse complement strand
CATGGGATGTGCTCCTCTTCGCTGTGGCGTTACGGCAATAGAGACGGTCGCGCTGCGCAGAACTCATCGCCGCTGTTCGATTCAGCCATAGTGATACTGGTCCACTGCCGCAGTTAAGGAGTGGCGCACCAGCGCTCCTGTGCCGTACGGCTGGACGTACGACTCGGTGCCCGGGGCCGGCGACTGGATGGGCAACTCCCGCTGCTCCTGTGCGCTGTGCGGATTCGCGGCCCTCCGCGATCTGCTGCTCTCCGTCGGCCGGCGCCCGCGGCTGGCCGACCTGTACGCCGAGGTCGAGCAGGTGCGGGGCGACAGCTTCCGCGCCGACTGGCGTATCACCGACCTGATCCGGCACGCCGCAACTTGCGGGGCGCCCGACCCCGGCATCGTCTGTCCGGACGACGGCCCGGAGTTCACCGCCCTGCAGGAGCAGGTGGGGGCGGCCCTGGAGAAGGAGCCCCGCAAGGAGCCCGACCTGGCCCGCCGCGACGGTCGCACGCCGTGCGACGGCTGTGCCGCTCTCCACTGAGACTTCCGGACGCCCCTGATCTTTCCTGAAAGGCATACTGCTCATGATGACGACGACCACCCAGCGCCTCCTCGACCTCGCCGCGGCCGCACCGGCCAGCCACGACGAGGACCTGGTGCTGCTCCTACGCGAAGCGAACGAGCTGTACCAGCAGGGCCTTGAAAGCCTGCACCGCACCGTGGCGGCCCGCTTCGCCGGGCTGTCCCCCGAGGATCTGGTGGCGGCCGCGAACGCGGCCGGTATGCCGTGCGACGCGTCCCAGGACCGCGACGAGCTGGTCTTGCTGCTCGCCCTGACCGACTGGGAAATGACCCCAGCGGCCCTGGCCTACTCCGAGATGGCCGAGGACGCAGCCCGCCGTGGTGTGTGCCTGATCCCGGAGGAATGACCCCTTTTTCGTCCGCCGCCCGGGAAAGCCTGGGCGGCGTACTGGACCACCGCCCCACACTCCTGCCATTATGTGAGTTGTGAGCCGGGCAGGCCGGCTCGCCTTCTGACAGGACGGACGGTTCCGCCATGACCTCGCGCCGTGAGCCTCGCCTGGCCGACGCCGCCGAGATCGCGGCTGAACAGGGCCTGACACCCGCGCGGATCAGCGGCCTCTACAACGAGCGCGCCGAGAACGGATTCCCTGAAACAAGGGACAAGCGCGGCCGTGCCCGCCTATGGGACCACGCCGAAGTCACCGAGTGGTTCGCCCAGCGCCCACCGGCGAGGCTCCGCGAGCACACACCGCCCTCCCGCGACCCGCAGGACCTGCTGAACGCAGCGGACGCCTCGAGGTTCCTGGGTTACAAGAACACCAACCAGGTCACCACCTTCGTCCGCGACCACCCCGGGTACTTCCCCGACCCGGACGTCGTCGAAGAGATGGGCACCACGGAAAACCCCTACCGCCGACAGCTGTGGCGCGTGCAGACCCTGCTGGACTGGATGGCCACCCGGCCCGGCCGCGGCAAGCACGCCGGCGCGAAACGCGCAGCGCCGGCGCTGCCCGACGTCCCCGTCGACGGCGACCCCGACGAGCTCCTGGGAGCCTCACAGGCGGCGGCACTGCTGGGGTTCAAGAGTGTCAACTCCTTCTCCAGCAGCCTGTCCCAGGGCAACCTACCCGTGCTGAAGGACACCGACGCTGTCACGGAGAAGGGCGGGCGCCGACGGTGGACGCGCAAGCGGATCCTCGAGCAGGCCGCCCAGCGCACTCCCAGAAGGTAGAAAACCGGCGGTGAGCGCCCATCCGCCCACCGCCCCACAGACGCGGCACCCGGCTACGGGCCGTTGGTCCCTTGCGGGCCGGGTGTCGCACGATGGCCGGCATGGCGCGGCTCGCCACCGCGCCCCGCAGCAGCCACGGCTGCTGCGGACCGGCCATCGCCGAACTTCTGGGTGCCGCCCCCGCAGCCTCGTGGTCGGGGCCATGGACGCCGACCACGGTGCAGACCACGAGGCTGTTTCGAGTTCGTGACCATGGTCGGGGCTTCATGGTCGGGGATCTGGTCGGGGACCACGGGTTTCCTCATCAGCAACCGAAGGTTCTGACAGAGACCGCCACGGCCCGCGGAAGGAAGACCCCCATGAGCAGCGCTTGGACGTGCCACGGCTGCGACGTCCCCAACATCGACCGCGCGTCATGCGAAGCATGCGGTACAAGCAGCCCGACCGCCACCGCTGCCGATCTCCTGAGAACTGCCCTGAAGGACGCGGCTGCGGCCCGCGCGGCCCAGGTCGAGGAAGCCGCTCGCGGCAATCACCGGTTGGCTGACCACCTCGGCAGCGTGACCGATGCCCACCCCGACGACGCCCTCGCGATGCGCCGCCTCGGCACCGCGTGACCGGCACGTCGAGGGACCCGTGTTCTTGTGCGCGCAGCCGCCCAGTGCTCAGCGCCCAGGCCGCAGGCCGTGCGTCGAAAGGATTTCGCTTGACTTCCTCCCCCTCCTGAAGGAGGGGGGATTCCTACGGCTCGCGCCGTGGGGTTTCCTGCTTCATCGCCGACTGCCCGCCCGGAGAACTCCGTTGAGGTCTTACACCGGCTCCACAGGCCGACACCGCCAGCCCGGCGGCCAAAATGTTCCGCGCCGCGTTCACGTCGCGATCGTGGGTGATCCCACAGTCGCACGTCCAGGTGCGGACGTTGAGCGGCATCTTCTCTTGCAGCATGCCGCAGCAGGAGCAGAGCTTGGAGGAGGGGAACCAGCGGTCGACGGCGATCACTTCGCGGCCATACCAGGCGGCTTTGTACTCCAGCATGCTGCGGAACTGCGACCATGCCGCGTCGCTGATGCTGCGGGCGAGCTTGCCGTTCTTCAGCAGATTCCGAACGGTGAGGTCCTCGATCACGATCGTTTGGTTTTCACGAACGAGCCGAGTGGTGATCTTGTGCAGGGTGTCGCGCCTGCGGTCGGCGATGCGAGCGTGAACGCGAGCCACGCGTCGGCGGGCCTTGGCCCGGTTGACGCCGTCCCCCTTGGCCTTGCGGGACAGCTCCCGCTGGGCCTTGGCGAGGCCTGCGCGGTCGCGCCGCTCGTGCCTCGGGTTGGTGACCTTCTCCCCGGTGGACAAGGTGAGCAGGTGGTCCAGGCCGGCGTCGACGCCGACCGCGCGGCCGTTCGCCGGGAGCGGCTGGATCGTGGGGTCCTCGACGAGGAGGGACACGTACCAGCGTCCGGCCGCGTCCTGGGACACGGTCACCGTCGACGGCATCGAACCATCCGGCAGGGGACGCGACCAGACGATGTCGAGCGGCTCCGCCATCTTCGCCAGGGTCAGCTTCCCGTCCCGGAACCGGAACGCGCTGGAGGTGTACTCCGCGGACTTGCGGGACTTCTTCAGCGACTTGAACCGCGGGTACATGGCGCGCTTGCCGAAGAAGTTCGCGAACGCCGTCTGAAGGTGACGCAGGGCCTGCTGAAGCGGAACCGAGGAGACGTCGTTGAGGAACGCCAGCTCCTCGGTCTTCTTCCACGCCGTCAGCATCGCCGACGTCGCGTTGTAGTTGACCCGCTCCTGACGCAGCGTCCACGCCTCAGTACGGGCCGCGAGCGCCATGTTGTAGACCTTCCGCACGCACCCGAATGTGCGCGACAGCTCCGCTGCCTGCGCATCGGTCGGACAGAAGCGGTACTTGAACGCCCGCTTCACGTGAGTGGTCATGACTCACAAACTAACACTTCGGCTTGTGACGGCCTGCCGGGTCTTCGGGAGTGGACGCCGAATCGCCCTGGCGGCGCTTCGGCTGTTCCTGCCCTGCTCCGCAGGAGTCCGACTCCTCCCCCGCCTGAAGGCGGAGGTTTCCTCGGAGGTTCCCGATGACCAGCATTCCGGCCACGAGCTTGGCCCCCAGCCCCGCTGAACCCCTGAGTCACCAGGTGCTGGCCGCGCTCGCCCAGCACCGCATCGCCACCACCAGCCAGCTGCGCCGGATGCTGCGGCCGGACGGCACACGGCAGCTGCTGTCCCGCGTCCTGAACAAGCTGCGCTCCGACGGCTTCGTCGACTGCACGGTGCTACCGGACGCCAACCGCTCACGTACCAACGCCTGGTACCTCACGCAGGAAGGCTCGCGCCTGACCCGGGATCTGCCTGTCCTGCGGGGGCGGCCGCCCTACCCCATCAACTCGGATACGGCAGCGTCGCTGAAGACCCCGCACACGCTCGCCGTCGTGCGCGCCCATCTGGCCTTTGCCGCAGACGCCCGCCGGCTCGGGCACGAGCATGGCCCCTGGGACTGGACCCCTGAGGTGTCTCACTCCATCGGCGAGGGCGAACGGATTATGGCCGACGCTGTCATGTACTACACCGCCGTCGAAAGCGATCACCGGCGAAAGCTGCGCGCGTTCGTGGAAGTCGATCGCACCACCATGAGCAGCGAGCGGCTGGCCGTGAAGTTGATCGAGTACGCCCGTCTGTTCCAGTACGAAGCACAGCCCGTCGGCCGCCGCAGGCCGGCCGCCACAGGCCCTTCCTGGCTCCGCTGGTATCCGGTCTTTCCCCGCGTGCTCTTCGTGCTCACCGGCGCCTCCCGAGCCAGGCTGGACAATCGGATCAGCGATCTGCAGGCGATGGTTGCCCAGCACCCGCTCGTAACGGCCCTTGCCCGCGAAGTCCGGCTCGCAGCCGCCGTGCTGGAAGACATCGAGCAACACGGTCCCGCCCAGGCCGTGTGGGTGCCTCTGGCCGGCGGCAAGCCTCGCCCGTGGACCGAGTTGTGAGTCCCCTGCGCGAGCGATAGGGGGTGATCAGCCTGCCGCCGATGCCCTCGACACCGGCGTCGGCATGCGACTCAGACTGGAGGGCGTGTCCCGCACGGATGCGTGCCGTGCTCGTCGATGACGCCGAACGCCGCACAGAACCTCTGCGCATTCATCGCCCCTACGGAAGGCACCAGCACATGACACTGCGACTCGTCCTCGGCACACTGGACACCGTGGCGGCCCTTGTCACCGCCAGGAGAATCACCACACTCCGCCGCGCTCTCACCGCGGTCGCGCCCGAGTTGCGCCACCCCGTGCTCTACCTGCCGTTGAACCTCACCAATGCCGCCACCCTCGCCGTCGGCCGCCGCCTGCCAGCGGTGGGCTCCGCAATCAGGCCCGGTATCCGAGCTGAGAAGACCACCATCACCGCCACCGATCCGGCCTTGAACGTGGTGACCTACCAGGCGCCCGCACGCAGCAAGCCGAGCGGAGCACTGCTGTGGATCCACGGCGGAGGAACCGTCATGGGCACCCTGCGCCAAGGCCACGCGTGGTGCAGCCGCGTCGCCGACGAACTTGGCGCGCTCGTCGTCAGCGTCGACTACCGACTCGCGCCGGAAAACCCTTACCCCGCCGGTCTCAACGACTGCTACCGCGCCCTGCACTGGCTGCACGACAACGCCACCAAGCTCGGCATCGACCCCGCCCGCATCGCCGTCGGCGGCGACAGCGCCGGCGGCGGACTGGCCGCCGTCCTCGCCCAACGCGCCCACGACACCGGCCTCCCGGTCTGCTTCCAGTTGCTCGTCTACCCTATGCTCGACGACCGCACCGTCCTGCGTGCAGAGGCCCCCGACCGAACCGTCTACACCTGGACACCGACGTCCAACCGCTTCGCCTGGACCGCCTACCTCGGTCACCCGCCCCAGGAGCGGGACGACCGCCCCTACACCGCCGCCGCACGACGTGCGAACCTCACCGGACTCCCACCCGCGTGGATCGGCGTCGGCGACCTCGACCTGTTCCACCCCGAAAACATCGGCTACGCCCGACGCTTACGCGAGGCCGGCGTCGAGTGCGAACTGCGCGTCGAACCCGGCATGTACCACGGTGCCGACGCGCTGTTCGACGGCAAAGCACCCTCGATGACCGCCTTCCGCACCAGCATGCTCGACTCCCTGCGCGCCGCACTCACCAACCCTTAAGCACTTGGTGCACAGGGCGGCGATCCGAAGGCCACAGGCGGGCGACCAGCGAGCCCGCAGGACCGCGGCCCACCGTTGCCCTCCGCTCTTCACGCCCCGCATGGCGGCGTACGTACCGACTGTGCACCCGGGCTGACAGCACCCCGCAGCCGGAACACGAGGCCCGTTCAGCCGTCGTCCGGGCTCGCACGACCACCAACTCACCGTCCACCACTACGTTTCGATCCGAACACCATCGACCCGGTGAAACCACAGGTCCTCAAGGGGAAGACATCACCCACGGCCGTTCATGATCGCGGTTTTCGGTGGCTCCGTGGCTCTGGCGCGGGAGGTGATCCAGAACCAGGTTTCGAAGTCCGCCGACAAGCTGCCCGCTCCCGACGGCTGCCCGCTGTGGCGGCCCTCAGTGGATGCTGTCGTGCCTGCCCTGGCGGAGGGGAGACCGGCAGGCAGGCGTTAGTGACCTGAGTCGGAGATTTGCTGTTAGTCCAGCATGAGTCGTGGTGGCCCATCCCCGCTTCCACTTGCACTTCACACCCACCGGTTCGTCCTGGCTGAACCAGGTGGAACGGTGGTTCGCCGAACTTACCGCCAAGAAACTCCGACGCGGCGTCCACCGCTCCGTCCAGGCCCTCGAGCGCGACATCCGAGCGTGGCTCACCGACTGGAACGACCACCCCCGACCGTTCGTCTGGACCAAGACCGCCGACGAGATCCTCGACAAAGTCGCCGCCTATTGCCAGAGAATCTCCGACTCAGGTCATTAGGTCTGTTCGGGCGGATTCAGCGCTCGGTGGGAGCCGCCCGCATGTCACGTTGAATCCGCTTGGCTACTTGGGGCTATCTATGGGTGTGCAAACCAGGCTCGACCGTTGTCCTGGAGACAGTGCTTCACTCCTGCCGTGGAGGATCCATGCGCCCGCCCCAACGTCTTGCAGCCAAGATCGCCGCTGTCGCGCTCGTAGCCGCGGGCAGCTTGATCGCATTTCATCCGAGCGCTTCCGCGGTTTCAGCCGCACCGGCACATGGCGCCGCCGCTGACGCCCAGTCCTCCGCGGCCGTGACGGGCTCGGTGCGCATCAGCCTGTCGGCCGGCGGCACGGTCACCATTCCGGCCTCAAAGCTCTCCGCCGGCACCACGTTTGACACCGGCGCCCAGGTATCGCTGGTCTCGACGGTGACCAACAACACCAACGCCACCCTGGTCTTCTCCGGAGGCGGTAGCGCCAGCGTCACGGTCGCACCGGGTGCTTCAGCGAGTGTCAGCGCACTCGCCAGCGGCAGCTTGAAGATCAGCCTCGCCTAACGGGCAGACACCCCTGTCCGGCGTTTCCAGGAGTCCTTCTGAGAGCAGGAGACGGCATCCCATGGCCTGACCAGGCCTCCCGGACACGCCAACTCGCTTGAAGCGGGGCAGGTGACGCAGCATTCGTCGAAGGTCAGCCCCCAGGGCACGCGGTTCATAGCCGAGCATCGTGTCCTCTCCACTTGTCCGGGGAAGCGGCGTCTCGGCCGCGGCTGGGTCGCGCGGTCTCATGCCTGCTGACCGAGTGGTTCCAGCAGTCCGTCGCCGGGCCACAGGGGGGCCGGTGCGGCCGCGCCGGCCAGGTACTCGCCGACGTGGACCAGGACGGCCGCGCGGTCGGCGGGCCCGTAGGCGGTGAAACGTTCGGCCATCGGGTCAAAGGCACGCACCTCGCTGTCGGGGCCATTGCAGACGAGGGCGCGCGCGATCTCGGGCAGGCCCAGGCTGAGCGCGTCGCAGCCGCCGGTGCGCACCAGCCGCAGCAGGTCCGCGGTCACCTGTTCCCAGTTGCCGACCTTCGGCCAGCCGACGCCGCCGTCGAGTTCGTGGGTGAGCGTGGCCAGGGGCACGATCTCGCCCACCGGTGCTCCCCCCGCGCGGATCAAGGACACCGCCGACAAGCGCCGGGCCGGCAAGACAGCGAAGGCGAAGAAGCAGACGAAGGCCTCGTCGTTCGACTCCCTGACCAAGGCAGAGCTCTACCAGCGCGCCACGGACGCCGGAATCCCCGGCCGCTCCTCCATGACCCGCGAGGAACTCATCAAAGCCCTCCGCGGCAAACGAGGCCGACGCAAGGCCCACGCATCCTGAAGCCTGCGGCACGATTCACGGCCCGCCAGGAGCACCGTCCGTCGGCGACGCGAGCGACGATATCGGGAGCAGCGCTGTCGGGACCGCCCTAGCTGATGACCTCGGCGGTGATCCGCGAGTCGATCTTCTTGTAGGCCGCGGCCTGCCGGGTCAGAACGGGCAGGCCGGAGCCGAGCGCCAGATGTGCGGCATGAGCGGTGGGAAGGTCGGCCGCCCGTTCCTGGGCGATCTGCGCGATGGCCCAGCAGGATGCTTCGTCCAGAGGCCGGAAGACGAAGCAAGGAGCCGCGAGGGCGTCCTGCAGCATGTGCGCGACTTCACCCAAGGCGCTGCCGGTAAGCCCGTGAGCGAACGAGACCGCCGGCACGTACAGCGGCTGGACCTGTTGGACCGACCTGAAGACACGCGCGGCCATATAGATGTTGCCCTGAGCGAGAGCGCTGACGGCGGTGTGGTCGAGGATGTACCCAGTGCTCACGCGGCACTCTGCCCCTGCTCGACGCTGGTAAAGCCGTGCCGTGCGTCCGCAGCCCGTACGGCCTCCAGCGCCTGCTCCCACTCGCCGGGGTGCTCACTCTGGGCACGCTCCACCAGCCACTGGACGGCGCGCTCGGCCCGCTCGGCGCGCTCAAGCTTGGCGGCAACCGCGTCCTCGATCCACCCGGAGACCGAGGAAGACGGGGCGGCGTCCGGGCTACTGGCGGACAGGAGGCTCTCGATCGCCTTGACCTTGTCCGCATCGATCGTGATGGTGACCTTCTTCTTCGCCATATCAGCACCATACCGACGCCTTACCGGCATGTCAGGTGTCCCGGGCAACTCCAGCATTAGCCCGCTGCGCGCAGTGCAGGGCCGCGCCGACAGCAGCCCAGGTCGCCTCAAGGGAGGTAGTGGGCGCACGCTGGTGGAAGAAGGCCCCGGGCCAGGGCAGAACGACGCCCAGGGGTCCGTGCCGCAGCCCACGAGCCGATGAAACGAACGGAGGCGGCGGACGATGACCACATTCATGGATGTCCACCACGACATGAAGGGCATCACGGCCGAGCAGCTCTCGGCGGCCCACCGAGCGGACCTGGAGATCGAAGCGGAGGAGGGGGTGCACTTCGAGCGGGCGTGGGCCGACCCCGAGGCGGGAGTCGTGTACTGCCTGTCCGAGGCTCCCTCCGCAGAAGCGGTGCAGCGCATACACGAGCGCACCGGGCACCCGGCCACCGAGATCCATCCTGTGCCGCTTTCCGTCTAGGAGCACCAGAAGCCGGGACCAGCGCCTTCCTGCCCCCTCACCGCCGAGGCGTCTGCGGACGACGGCGTGGCCAAGAAAGACGACCCAGAGGAAGCGCAACGGCGCGTGAGCACACGGGGTTGAGGCCAACCCACACGACGAAGGACCCGCCGCCGGCGGGTCCTTTTGTCACGGACGTTTCTCGAGGAGCACCTTTTCCCCCGTACCGGAAGCCGACCGAGACAGAGTGGACTGAGTTCAACGAGCTTTGATAAGCGCCGCGTCGAACTCGGCTCCTGTGGCTGTGTCAGTTTCTGTGGGCTCTGGTCCACTTCGTGTGGTGCGGTGACGCTCGGTCACGCCAATAGGACCCGCTTGCGTAGGAGTTCGAATCCTGCGCGGCCGAACATTTG
>NZ_JBIAPW010000070.1:0-9832 GCF_042888505.1 Streptomyces sp. NPDC002870 | reverse complement strand
GCCCACGACAAACGGTCATCGATCTCCCATTCCCCAAAAAAGGAACACAACCATGACGACGTCCGGACTTTCTCCCGTCTCAGACTTCTCACCGCGGCGCAGATCGCTGCTGCTCGGTGGGCTCGGCGGTGCCTCGGTCGCGGCGCTGAGCACGCTGGCTTTCTCCGGCAAGGCCGCCGCCGCCGGCGGCAAGCCGCTCAAGATCGATTTCGACCTCGACAAGGACAACTACCCCAAGTGGGTACAGCCCGCCGACGAAAGCAACGGTGCGGTTCCCACCCTGGAATTCATCGGCCCCATGGACGTGAGCGTTTTCCTCTGGGGCAACCGCTTGACGATGCTTGCGGCGTTCGACGCGCTGGCGCCTTACCACGAGACCGCGGTCGGCATCTACTCGCGGATCCCGCGCCGCCCCGCCGGCGAGTCCGCCACCAACCGGAACCTGAACATCGCCGTCATCTACGCCCAGTTCGGAATACGGAAGGAGGTAGTGCCGCAGCACGTGGGGCAGTTCCGGGAAATGATGACCGCGCTCGGCTTGGACCCCGACGACGAGTCGGAGAATCCGACCAGTCCGATCGGTATCGGCAACATAGCCGCCAAGGCCGTCTTCAAGGCCCTCAAGCGGGACGGCATGAACTTCCTCGGCGACGAGGGCGGCCGCAAGTACAACCCCCGCCCCTGGGCGGACTACACCGGCTACGAGCCCGTGAACAGTGCCTTCAAGGTGACCAACCCCTCGCGCTGGCAGCCGCAACTGCACGCCCACAACGGCCGCCGCCTCGGCGGAGGGCCGGGTGACACGGGCATCTACGTCGCCCAGCACATGGTCACCCCGCAGATACGGCGGGTCAAACCCCACATCTTCAAGCACCCGGGCCAGTTCCACCTCCCCCCGCCCGCGCACATCGACCACACCAACCCCCGCGCCTTCAAGCGCTCGGCGGACGAGATCCTGGAGGCGTCGGCCGCGCTCACCGACGAGCAGAAGGCGCTCGCGGAGATCATGGACAACAAGCTGTGGGGCATCGGCCACTCGTCCGCAGTCATAGGCCGAAAGCACGACCAGGACGACCACATGGGCGTGCACGGCTGGATTCATTGGATGCTCGCGCACATCCTGGCGACGTTCGATCCACTGATCGCCGCCTGGGACCAGAAGGTCAAGTACGACGCCGCGCGGCCGGTCACCGTGATCCGGCACGTGTACGGCCGCCGCAAGTTGACCGCCTGGGGCGGACCCGGCAAGGGGACGGTCAACGACATGCCCGCCGACCAGTGGGCCGCCTACCTGAACGTGAGCGACCACCCGGAGTACCCGTCGGGCTCCACGACGCTCTGCTCCGCTACGTCGCAGGTGTCGCGGCGCTACTTCGGCACCGACACCCTGGACTGGACGATCAAGTTCCCTGCCGGCACGTCGCTGGTGGAGCCGGGGCTCGCTCCCGGCAAGGACCTCGAGCTGCACTTTCCCACCTGGACCGACTTCACCAGGACCTGTGGCAGGAGCCGGGTGTGGGGCGGGGTCCATTTCCAGAAGTCGATCGACAGGTCCATCGAATTCGGTACGCAGTTCGGCGACATGGCCCACGAGTACGTGGAGCGGTACATCAGGGGCGAGGTAAAGGACTGACCCTTCTTAACCGCGGCGGCGGGCACCGCAGCCCGCCGCCGCGCTCTTGCCTCATCCCTCAGGCCACCGGCGAGGCCGGAGCCCACCCGACGGTCGAGAAGGTCCCTGGACTTCGGGAAGCAGTTCGGCGACCTGGCCCACGAGTTCGTCCAGCGGCAAGTCAAGGGCAACGTCAAGAACTGACGACCCTGCCGCAGCAGAAAGGGGCCCCCGGCACTCGCTGTCGAGTGCCGGGGGCCCCTTTTCACCCACGGCCGGGAAGCGTCACACGGTGCTCGGCCTGGTGTCCGCCGGGCGCCCGACGGCGTCGGGATGCTCCAGCACCGCCAGGGCCCGTTCGATCATCTCCACCAGGCCGGTGTCCTCGCTGTGGTCTCCCCACAGCACCTGGTGGAAGGCGCCCAACACGGCGCCGACCAGGACGCGGAGCTCGAGGTTGTCCGCGGGCAGGCCTGCCCGTTCGGCGAACACCTCGCTCACGGACTCGACCCACCTGTCCTGGGCCTCGCCCACCAGGGCCCGTATCGCGGGCACCTGGCGCACGAGCTCCCGCCGCCACCGGTACTCCTCGCTGAAGTCCTCGGCGAGCCTACGCACCATCTCGGTCACCACCGCCCGCAGGGCGGCCAGCGGCGGCTCGTCCGCAGGGCGCTCGCGCAGGAAGGCCATGCTGACCTTGGCGTAGTCGTCCGTCAGGACGATGTGCTCCTTGCTGGGGAAGTAGCGGAAGACGGTGCTCGGCGAGACCTCGGCCGCCGCGGCGATCTGCTCGATGGTGGTGTTGTCGTACCCTCGCTCATCGATCAGCCGACGGGCCGCCTCACGGATCGCCTGGCGGGTGCGCAGTTTCTTGCGTTCGCGCAGGCCGAGGCCGGCTTCGGCGCCTGCGATCGCCGACACCGGTGCGCTGGTCGTTGCAGAGGGCATAGGACTCATTGTCGCGCACCATCGGCCATGCCGGACCGCGCCTCGGGCAGAGGCTGCTCTTCTGCCTCCTCCTCGGTCTTCTTGGTCTCCCGGCTCTCCGGCAGCTTGAAGGCGGCGAGGGCGGCCGCGACGACGCCGGCGATGCCGCAGACCAGCAGCACCGTGCTCATGCCGTGGACGAAGGCGGACTCGGCGGACTCGGCGAGCTGAGGCAGGTTGAGCTGTGCGGCGACCGTCTGTGCGGCCACCACGGACTCCTCGGCGGCCTCGGCCGCCTCGGGCGGCACCCCGCTGGTGTCGACCCGGTCGGTGAACACGGCGTTGAGCACACTGCCCAGCAGGGCGATGCCGATGGCGCCGCCGACCTGGCGCAGGGTGGTGTTCAGGCCGGTGCCGGTGCCCTCCTTGCCCTTGGGCAGCACCGCGAGGGCGGTGTCCAGGGCCGGCACCATCACGAGGCTCACGCCCAGGCCGGTGAGGGTCATCCACAGCACGGTGAAGCCGTAGCCGGTGTCGGTGTCCGTGGTGCTGCCGAGGAACATCGCCAGGGACATGATGGCCAGGCCCGCGACCACCAGCGGCCGGGTGCCGAGCTTGATGGTCAGCGGCGGCACGATCTTGGCGACGACGATCATGCCGACCATGAGCGGCATCAGGCGCACGCCGGTGCCGAAGGCGTCGTGGCCCTGGATGACCTGGAGGTACTGCGGCAGCACGAACATCAGGCCCATGAACACGAACATGCCGAGGATGAGGAAGACCGTGTTCCAGCGGAAGGTCGGGTTCCGCAACAGCTCCAGGTCCACCATCGGGCGGGACCGGCGCTGCTCGCGCCGCACGAGGCCGACGAGCATCAGCGCACCGCCGATCAACGAGGCGAGGATGACCGGGTCACCCCATCCCTCGGCGGGCCCTTCGATGACGCCGTAGACGAGGGCGCCGAGACCGACGATGCCCAGCACCGTGCTGATGATGTCGACCCTGGGGGACGACGGGTCCTTGGTCTCGGGGACCAGCAGGACGCAGGCGAGGATGCCGATGGCGACCAGCGGGATGTTGATGACGAAGACCGAGCCCCACCAGAAGTGATCAAGCAGCCAGCCGCTGATCAGGGGTCCGAGCGGCAGGCCGATCGAGACACCTACGGTGATGATCGCGATCGCCTTGGTCTGATCCTCGCCCTTGAAGAGGGTCGGGATGATGGACAGCGTGAGCGGCATGATCAGCGCGGCGCCGAGGCCCATGACCGTACGGGCCCCGATGAGCGCGCCCGGGGTTTCCACGAGCGTTCCGACGATGGAACCGCCGAGGAAGATCACGAGCCCGAGGATCAGCAGCTTGCGCCGGCCGAAGCGGTCGCCGAGGAAGCCCGCGGGGAGCATCGCGGCGGCGAAGACGACGGCGTAGGAGTCGACGATCCACTGCAGCTCGCCCGTGGAGGCGCCGGTGTCGGCGGCCAGGGTGGGGAGGGCGACGTTCAGGATCGTCGTATCGAATCCGATGACGAGGACGCTGATCGTCAGACCGATCAGCGCCAACCAGCGATTTTTGACAGCCATAGGCAAATGGTAGCAGCTGTCACTTGAGAGTGGATAGGGCTTCGCAGGCCCCGGCTCGCACCCCAGGGCAGCTCCGCCGACGCCACTCACGACAACGGCCTCCGTTTGATCCCGCACTTCTGTGACGGAGCACAGGATCAAGCGGAGGCCACCGTTCGACACGGACGTGGTGCAGG
Organism: Streptomyces sp. NPDC002870; assembly: GCF_042888505.1. Classification (NCBI taxonomy): domain Bacteria; kingdom Bacillati; phylum Actinomycetota; class Actinomycetes; order Kitasatosporales; family Streptomycetaceae; genus Streptomyces; species Streptomyces sp. NPDC002870. The sequence continues at coordinate 5,537 of NZ_JBIAPW010000070.1, read as the reverse complement.
GTGTCGGGGTCGCCAGGCGGGAGGCGCCAAGCGCGGACTGATTAGGGACCTTGCCGAAGAAGATCATCTCCTCGCCGGCCTCGACCGCCCGGCCCGCTCTCGTTCTCCGCGGCGGCGTTTCGGGGGCGCGGACTCAGCTGGTCACTCGATCTTCGTCGCGGACAGGACGGCCTCGACGGGGAGGGCGTGCGGCAGCATTTCGGCGGGATTCTCGGCAATGGCCTTTGTGACTCTGAACCCGCATTCTTCCAGCCAGCTCTGCCACGTCGACATCTTCTGCGCCCCGCCCTGCCCCATGGCGCAGCCGATGAAGAAGGACGGGAAGAAGTCAACGGTGTAGTTGTCGGAGTCCTTGATGTTCTCGGGGAACACCGGTACCAGGAGATGGACCTGCCCACCGATGTCCAGCGACCGATTGACGCCTTCGAGGATCTTGAAGACATCACTCTTGTCGAACATGGGCAAGAAGTGCTTGATCAGCACAACGTCGAAACCTTCGGGCACTTCTTCGAAGACGTCACCGCCTATGAATGAGCAGTGTTCGTCCACGCCATGGGTCCGGAAGTTCTCCAGGCATTCATTTTCCTTCTCGGGCAAGTCGAAGGTTGTCACCCGGAGCCCAGGCGACGCCTTCAGCTTGTATGTATGAATGGCCCCGAGACCAGTGTTTCCGGCGAGATCGAGCACCTGCGAACCAGGTGGTACGTCGATGTTGTCGAAGAACCAGGGATCGATGTGGGCGGTCTCGCCGTTCATCAACCGTGCCCAGGGCTCGCGCAGGTCCCTGTGCTCGGCCAATGCGCCGTACAGGTTTCCTTCAAATCCATAGAGCTTGTTCAGGCCGACGGTGGTGCCGGTCCGCACGCTGTCGGTGAGATAGAACAGCTGCCTGAGCGTGACAACTTTGATCATGTCCATGCGGGCGAGCACTTGCCGGAGGTCGTTCTCGGCGATGCCCGCGAGCGCGTCGAGGGAGTAGCCACCGGATTCCTCGTCGCATGCGACGAAGCTCTCCTTGACCAGCAGCAACAGGAGCTGTTCCACAGCATCCGGCTTGGCACCGACGGCGTCGCCGAGCTCGGCCGCGGTCATGCCCGGGGTGTCCCGGAGCCTGTCGATGATGCCGAGCTCAAAACAGGACAGCAGGCTCATGAACCGCGAGGGTCCCACCATGTATTCGCGAAATCGTGCGAACGTGGCTTCCGGTGTCAAGGTATTAGCCCCTTTCGAGTCGGCTGATTCCACTGCCGTGGCGATTGGCTGATCACGGGTCACGCCCGCTCCTCCGTCTGCTTCTCGAGCCAACTGGCCAGCGCGATGCGCTGCACCTTCAGCGTGGCGGCCCGCGGCAGTTCGGCCTGCGGGATCTGCATCGGGTCGGCGAGCTGGGGGAATTCTTGGCCAGGCCCTCCCACTCCGTCAGCGAGTTGGGCAGCGCCTCAACGGATCCCGGCCAGTGCTTTGATCGCGACGGTCTCCTTCTTCCGCATCAGCGCGAGGAGTCGCCCCTGCGAAGACCGGGACGGCGCCGACGTATCGCACCGCATGGGCGAGTGCCGGGAACGTGTAGTCGGCGACGGTCACTTCGTCGCCCGGCTTGACGCCGAGCGCGAGCATGGCCAGAGCGCGGCGCCGCAGTTGCTCACCGTGACCGTGCCGCCGACGCCGTAACGCCGTACAAAATCTCACTCAAGGGGAGGGGCATCGATGCACTTCGCCGGTATCAACCGACGTTCCGCGGCACGTCACTTCCCGCCGCGTCAAGCACCACTGCACTGGGGATATTGCCGTGCTCGGTCAGGGCCGTCAGGCCGGCAGGGCGCCGTCACATGCCGCGACTTTTGGGCTGTCGGCGCAAAGCGCCACGGCACGCGGGTGGTTGCATATACAAGGGAATTGGCGCTGTGCCGGGCATGGAATCGGTCTCGCCTGTACAGACCGGCGGATGCGACACTCAATCCACTGCCTCATAGCAACTTTTGGGCAGGGTGTTCCGCAGAAATAGTGACACGGGTGGCACTTCCGCGCCAAGAGCGCCTCAATGTGACGTAAGTCACCCCACATGGAATCGCGCCCGGCGACCCGGACAGGTACTCCTCGTTGTCCGGACTGGCCGGGCCGGCAGGCCGTGCGTGAAAAGGGGCCCCCGGCACTCGACACGAGTGCCGGGGGCCCTTCCTGCTGCGGCAGGACCGTCAGTTCTTGACGTTGCCCTTGACTTGCCGCTGGACGAACTCGTGGGCCAGGTCGCCGAACTGCTTACCCAAGTCCAGGGACCTCTCGACCGTCTTCTTGAAGTGGACGCCGCCATCCACCCGGCTCCTGGCACACGCCTTGTCGAGCTCGGTGAAGGTGGAGAAGTGCAGCTTGAGGTCCTTGGCGGGGCCGATCCCCGGCTCCACCAGCGACGAGCCGGCCGGGAAGTCGATCGTCCAGTCCAGGTCGTCGGAGCCGAAGTAGCGCCGCGCCGTCTGCGACCCGGCGGCACAGATCGTCGTGGAGCCCGACGGGTACTCCGGGTGGTCGCTCACGGGCAGGTAACTGGCCCACTCGGAGGCGCGGATGTCGTTGACCGTGCCCTTGCCGGGGCCACCCCAGGCCGTCAGTTTGCTGCTGCCGTACACGTGCCGGACCGCGCTGAACGGCCGCACGGAGTCGTACCTGGCCTTCTGGTGCCAGGCGGCGATCAGCGTGTCGAACGTCGCCAGGAGGTGCTGGAGCAACCACTGAGCCCAGCCGTGCACGCCCAGTTCGTCGTTCTGGTCGTGGTGCCGGGCGATGATGATGGACGAGTGGCCGATCCCCCACAGCTTGTTGTCCATGATCTCGGCGAGCGCCTTGCGCTCGTCGGTGAGCGCGGCCGACGCCTCGATGATCTCGTCCACCGAACGTTTGTAGGCGCGGACGTTGGTGTGGTCGCTGTGCGTGGGCGCGGCGAGCTGGTACTTGGCCGGGTCCTTGAAGATGTGGGGCTTGACCAGCCGGATCTGCGGGGTCACGAAGTGCTGGGAGACGAAGATGCCCGTGTCCCCCGGGCCGCCGCCGACACGACGGCCGTTGTGGGGGCCCAGCTGCGGCTGCCAGCGCGAGGGGTTGACCAGCTTGTAGGGCGTGTTCACGGGCTCGTAGCCGGTGTAGTCCGACCAGGGCCTGGGGTTGTACTTGCGGCCGCCCTCGTTGCCGAGGGCGTTCATGCCGTCGTTCTTCAGGACCTTCCAGACCGACTTGGCGGCCACGTTGCCGATGCCGACCGGGCTGGTCAGGTCCTCCGACTCGTCGTCGGGGTTCAGGCCGAGCTCGACCATCAGCTGCCGCACGCCCCCCGTGTCATGCGGCAGCATGCGCTTCCAGATGGCGAGCTGGGCGTAGATGACGGCGATGTTCATGTTCCGGTTGGTGGCGGACTCGCCGGCGGGGCGGCGCGGGATCCGCGAGTAGATGCCGGCCGCGGTCTCGTGGTACGGCGCCAGCGCGTCGAACACCGCCAGCATCGCCACGCGGCTCGTCCACAGGAAGACGGTCGCGTCCATCGGTCCAATGAACGCCAGCCTGCCCTCCTGACCGGCCTGCGCTTCGTTGGGCTGGGCCCACTTGATGTAGTTGTCCTTGTCCAGGTCGAGGTCGATCTTGGCTGCCTTCCCGCTGGTGGCAGCACCGGCCGTGCGGGAGAAGGCCAGCGTGGACAGCGCCATGGCCGAGGCACCGCCGACCAGCAGCGATCTGCGGCCCAGGCCGAAGCCGGAGACGGGAGAAAGTCCGGACGTCGTCATGACTGTTCCTTGCCCTTTGAAGAGGATGCTGCGCGGGTGAGGGAGAGGATGCGACCGACCAGGGCGAGCGCGGCGGCGGGCGAGGGGTGCCCGCCGCCGCGGTGGGGAAGGGATCAGCCCTTGACGTTGCCCTTGACGTAGCGCTGGACGAACTCGTGGGCCAGGTCGCCGAACTGCTCACCGAGCTCCAGGGACCGGTTGACGGTCTTCTGGAAGTGGACACCGCCCCACACCCGGCTGTCGGCACAGATCCGCGCGAACTCGCTCCAGGTACGGATGTGCAGCGGCAGGTCGCGGTGCGGGCTGATCCCCGGCTCCACCAGCGACTTGCCGGCGGCGATCTTGAACTTCCAGTCCAGGGTGTCGGTGCCGAAGTAGCGGCGCGCGGACTGCGCCGACGAGGCGGCCAGCGTCGTGGAGCCCGACGGGTACTCCGAGTGGTCGCTGACGCCCAGGTAGCTGGCCCACTCGGAGGCGCGGATGTCGTTGACCGTGCCCTTGCCGGGGCCGCCCCAGGCGGTCACCTTGCGGTTGCCGTACACGTGCCGGACGGCGGTGAACGGCCGCGCGGCGTCGTAGACGATCTTGTGGTGCCAGGCGACGATCGCCGGCTCGAACGTCGCCAGGATGTGCTCCAGCATGTAGTGGATCCACCCGTGCATGCCCAGCTCGCGGGTGTGACTGCGGGCCATGACGATCGCCGAGTGGCCGATGCCCCAGACCTTGTTGTCCATGACCTCGGCGAGCAACTTCTGCCGGTCGGTGAGGTTCGCCGACGCAGCGAGGATCTCGTCCACCGAGCGCTTGTAGTCCCGCGGCCGGGTGTGGTCGACGTGCGTGGGCGGGGCGAGACGGAACCGGGACGGGTCCTTGAAGATGTGGGCCTTCACCTTGCGCAGGTGCGGAGTGACCATGTGCTGGGCGACGTAGATGCCCGTGTCACCGTTGCCACCGCCGAGCCGGCGCCCGTTGTGCGGGCCCAGCTGCGGCTGCCAGCGCGAGGGGTTGGTCAGCTCGAAGGCGGTGTTCACGGGCTCGTAGCCGGTGTAGTCCGACCAGGGGCGGGGGTTGTACTTGCGGCCCCCCTCGTAGCCGAGGAAGTTCATGCCGTCGTTCTTCAGGCCCTCCCACACGGCCTTGGCGGCCACGTTGGCGATGCCGACCGGGCTGGTCAGGTTCTCCGAATTGTCGTCGGGGTTCAGACCCATCGCGGTCATCATGGCCCGCGTGTTCGCCATCTTCGACGGCAGAACCCGCTTCCAGATCTGGTACGTGGCGTGGATGGCGGCGATGTTCATGTTCCGGTTCGTGGTCGACTCACCGGAGGGACGGCGCGGGATCCGCGAGTAGATGCCGGCCGCGGTCTCGTGGTACGGCGCCAGCGCGTCGAACGCCGCGAGCGCCGTGAGGCGGTTGATCCACAGGAAAACGGTCACGTCCATCGGACCGAACAGGTCCCCGTTGGGCGACTTGCCGGCCATGTCGTCGCTGGGCTGCGCCCACTCGATGAAATTGTCGGTGTCGAAGTCGAAATCGATCGCAACCGGCTCGGCGCCCTCGGCCGCGGCGGCCGTGCCGGAGAAAGCCAGCCCGCTCACCGCCAGGGTCGCGGCACCGCCGAGCCCGCCGAACAGCAGCGACCTGCGGCCCAGGCCGAAGTCTGAGACGGGAGAAAGTCCGGACGTCGTCATGAGTGAATTCCTGTCCTTTTTGAGTGGGGAATGAGAGATCGACGGCACGTTGGCCGTGCCGTGCCGTGCCGTGCCG
>NZ_JBIAPW010000069.1:0-10313 GCF_042888505.1 Streptomyces sp. NPDC002870 | reverse complement strand
GTCGACTGGGAATCCGGCGCCGTCCACCTCCTCACCGAACACACCGACTGGCCCACCCTCAACCGCCCCCGCCGCGCCGCCATCTCCTCCTTCGGGTTCGGCGGCACGAACGCGCATGTGATCGTCGAGGAGGCCGAGTCCGTGCCCGCTTCCGGGGACGGCTCCTCGCCCGATGCCGTATCCGGCGAGGCCGCCCGGCGGCCGCTGCCCGCAGTGCCTTGGCTGCTGTCCGGGCGGACCTCGCAGGCGCTGGGTGACCAGGCACGCAAACTGCTCGCTCTGGTCGGGGACGGCGACGGCCCGGCCGAGCTGGACGTGGCGTACTCACTCGCGGCGACACGTGCGCGCTTCGAGCACCGCTCGGTGGTGGTCGGCAGTGACCGGGAGGAGTTGGTGGCGGGTCTGCGGGCGTTGGCCGAGGGCCGGCCCGCGCCCACAGTGGTCACCACCCAGCGCACCAGAGGCAGGACAGCCTTCCTCTTCTCCGGCCAAGGCGCACAACGCCCCGGCATGGGACGCGACCTCTACGCCACCTACCCCGCCTTCGCCACCGCCCTCGACCACATATGCACCCACCTCGACCCCCTCCTCCCCCAACCCCTCAAACCCATCATGTTCGCCCCCCAAGACACCCCCCAAGCAGCACTCCTGAACCAGACCGGCTTCACCCAACCGGCACTCTTCGCCTTCCAGACAGCACTGTTCCGCCTCCTCGAATCCTGGGGCATCACCCCCGACCACCTCACCGGCCACTCCATCGGCGAACTCACCGCCGCCCACGTAGCCGGAATCCTCAACCTCCCCGACGCCGCAACCCTCGTAGCCGCCCGCGCCCAACTCATGCAAGCACTGCCCACCGGCGGCATCATGACCGCCATCCAAGCAACAGAAGAAGAGATCACCACCCAACTCGCCAACCACCACCACCAAGCAAGCATCGCCGCCATCAACGGCCCCACATCCATCGTCCTGTCCGGCGACACCACAACCGTCCAGAACATCACCGCACACTTCACCCGACTCGGCCGCCGCACCCGACAACGAACCGTCTCCCACGCATTCCACTCCCCCCACATGGACACCATGCTGGAAGACTTCCGCACCACCGCCAAAAACATCACCTACCAAACCCCCCACACCCCCATCACCTCCACCCTCACCGGCCACCCCACCACCAACGACGACCTACGCACCCCCGACTACTGGACCAACCAAGTCCGCCAAACCGTCCGCTTCGCCGACGCCATCACCACCCTCCACAACCAAGGCACCACCACCTACCTCGAAATCGGCCCAGACAGCGTCCTCACAGCCCTCACCCACAACATCCTCAGCACACAATCCCCCACACAACCGGACGCCACCACCGCCATACCCGCCATACGCGACACACCCGAACCCCACGCCCTGACACGCGCAGTCGGCACACTCCACACCCGCGGCATCGAAGTCGACTGGGAAACCTTCTATGCCCACACCGGCGCCCACCAGGTCGAGCTCCCCACATACGCCTTCCAACAACAGCGCTACTGGTTGCAGTCGGAGGTTCCGCGGCCCGTCCCGGCGCAGGACGCGCTGTTCCGGGTCCAGTGGGTGGAGGCCGATCCACCCGCGCCGGTGAAGCCGCAGCGCTGGGCGATCCTCGCGCCTGCGGAGTACATGTCCGACGCCCTGCCCGAGGCGCCGAGGTTCACGCACATCGCCGACATCGGCCGGGCGGTTTCCTCCGGGGCGCGGTTCGACGCGGTACTCCTCCCCTTCCTGTTCGGCGACGCCGTCGACGGTCCGCACTACGCCCTCGAACTGGTGCAGGAGTGGCTGGCGGAGCAGCAGCTGGCCGACGTCCGGCTAGTGGTGCTGACCTCCGGAGCCGTGGCGGTCACCGAGGAAGAGGGTGTTCCGGATCTGGGAGCGGCGGCGGCCCTGGGCCTGCTGCGATCGGCCCAGTCCGAAGCACCCGGCCGCATCGTCCTTGTCGACGGCCCGTCGGTGACGGGTTCTGCTCTGTCGGCCGTCGTCGCGTCCGGCGAGACCCAGGTCTCAGTGCGCGAAGGCACCGTGCTGACACCCCGCCTGGTTACCGTGCCCGGCCGGGGATCGGCCGGCCCGGTCTGGGACGGCGCAGGTACGGTCCTGGTCACCGGCGGTACCGGTTGGCTGGGCGGCCTGTTCGCCCGGCACCTGGTGGCCGAGCACGGCGTACGCCATCTGCTCCTGGCCGGCCGCCGCGGGGAACGGGCCGACGGGATGGTCGAGTTGGTGGACGAGCTCACCGGGTTGGGAGCCAAGACCGTCACCGTGGAGTCCTGTGACGTCTCCGAAAAGGAGGCGCTGGCCGGCCTGCTCGCCGGCATACCCGGTGACCGTCCGCTGACCGGGGTGGTCCACACCGCCGGTGCCCTCGACAACGCGCTGCTTGCCGAGCAGAACCCCGAGCGACTGGACAACGCGTTGCGGCCCAAGGCCGACGGAGCCTGGCATCTGCACGAGCTCACCCGGGACCTGGACATCAGCGCCTTCGTCATGTTCTCGTCCGTCGCGGGGATCTTCGGGGCGCCGGGCCAGGCCAACTACGCGGCGGCCAATGCCTTCCTCGACGCGCTCGCCCAGCACCGCGCCGCCCTCGGGCTGCCCGCCACCTCCATCGCCTGGGGTCTGTACAACGGTGGCATCAACGCGGCGCTGACCGAGCGGGATCTGAGCCGCTTCGTACGTGACGGTCTGCTGCCCGTCACCGAAGACGAGGGCCGTGCCCTGTTCGACCGGGCCCTGTCCTCGGGCGTCGCGGCGCTGGTTGCCTCTCCGAGCGCCCCCGCGGGTGACCGCGCCGGTGACGGCCCGGCGCTGCTCAGAGACCTGACCGGTGGTCGGGCCGACCACCGGCGGGTTCCGGACGCCTCCGGAACGGTGAGCCTGGCCGAGCGGCTGGCCGAGCTGCCGGAGGCCCAGCGGGAGCAGCACGTGCTGGCGACCGTCGCCGCCGTCGTCGCGGCGGTTCTGGGGCACTCGAGCCCGGCAGCCATCACGCCGGACCGGCCGTTCCAGGAGCTCGGCTTCGACTCGCTCACCGGCGTGGAGCTGCGCAACAGGCTGGGTGCCGACACCGGTGTCCGATTGCCCGCCACCCTGGTCTTCGACCACCCGAACCCGGCGGCCCTCGCCACGTACTTGTTGGCCGAGGCCGCCCCTCGTGGCGTGGACCCGGCCGGCGCCGTGCACGAGGAACTGGACCGGCTCGAGGTGTCGCTGGCGGCGCTCGGCGACGACAACGAGGCCCGCTCCGCCGTTTCCGCCCGCATGCGCACCCTGCTGGCGGAGGTGACCGGCTCCGAGTCGGCCACGACCACGACGGACGCGGTGACGGACCGGATCGCGTCGGCTTCGGCCGACGAGATCTTCGACTTCATCGACACACAGCTCGGCCGCTCGGCGGGCTGACCATCCCCGCCCCACCGCCCCGCTTCTTGTTCCGTATTGCGTTTCCCGGCGTCTTCCGCCACCGAGGAGAGACTGATTCCGCATGTCCGCAGATATGTCCCATGAGCAGCAGCCCGAGTCCAAAGAGCAGAAGCTGGTCGACTATCTGAAGTGGGTGACCGCCGACCTCCAGAAGGCTCGCGCGCGGATCACCGAGCTGGAGACCGCCGATCAGGAGCCCGTCGCGATCGTGGGCATGGCGTGCCGTTTCCCGGGCGGGGTGTCCTCGCCGGACGATCTGTGGCGGCTTGTCGCGGACGGCAGGGACGCAATCAGCGAATTCCCCTCGGACCGGGGCTGGGACCTGGAGGCGCTCTACAGCCCGGACCCGGGCGAACCCGGCACCTCCTACACGCGTGAGGGCGGGTTCCTCGACGGGGCCGGCCTGTTCGACGCGGGTTTCTTCGGCATCTCGCCCCGTGAGGCGCTGGCGATGGACCCGCAGCAGAGGGTGCTGCTGGAGACGGCGTGGGAGACCTTCGAGAACGCAGGTATCGACCCCACCGCGCTCGCGGGGTCGAATACCGGTGTCTTCGCAGGGGTGGTGGAGCAGAGCTACCTGGGGCTCGAAGGGCCCGAGGAGTTCGAGGGCTACCTCATGACGGGCAAGCTGAGCAGTGTCGCCTCCGGCCGTATCGCCTACGCCTTCGGCCTGGAGGGGCCCGCGCTGTCGGTGGACACGGCCTGCTCGTCGTCTCTGGTGGCACTCCATCTCGCGGTGCAGTCGGTGCGGCGCGGTGAGTGCGCCCTCGCTCTCGCGGGCGGCGCCACTGTCACCGCCACCCCTGGCGGCTTCGTGGACTTCTCCCGCCAGAACGGCCTGGCGCCCGACGGGCGCATCAAGTCCTTCGCCGCGGCGGCTGACGGCACCGCATGGTCGGAGGGTGTCGGCCTGCTCCTGGTCGAGCGCCTGTCCGACGCCCGGCGCAATGGTCACCGGGTCCTGGCGGTGGTGCGGGGCAGCGCGGTCAACCAGGACGGCGCGAGCAACGGTCTGACCGCCCCCAACGGCCCCTCGCAGGAGCGCGTGATCCGTCAGGCGCTGGCCGACGCGGGGCTGACGGTGGCCGATGTGGACGCCGTCGAGGCCCATGGCACGGGAACGCGGCTCGGTGACCCGATCGAGGCCCAGGCTCTTCTGGCGACGTACGGTCAAAGCCGTGAACAGCCACTGCTGCTCGGCTCACTGAAGTCCAACATCGGTCACACTGTCGCCGCCGCCGGAGTCGGCGGAGTCATCAAGATGATCCAGGCCATGCGCCACGGCACGCTCCCCAAGACCCTGCACATCGACGAACCGACCCCCATGGTCGACTGGTCGGCCGGCGCTGTGGAACTGCTCACGGAACCGCGCGCCTGGCCTTCCCGTGCTCGCGGTCCGCGCCGTGCCGCCGTCTCCGCCTTCGGCGTGAGCGGCACCAACGCCCATGTCATCCTCGAGCAGGATGTCGAGACGGTCGAGCGGGAGCAGGAGCGGCAGCTGGAGGAGAGGTCCGTCGAGCCGCCCGTGGTGCCGTGGCTCGTCTCGGCACGGAACGAGGAGGCCCTGCGTGACCAGGCCGAACGACTGCACACGTACGCCACCGGGCATCCGGAGCTGAACGTCGCGGACGTCGGTCGGTCGCTGGCCACCGGCCGAGCGGTGCTGGATCACGGCGCGACTGTCGTGGGATCGCACCGGGAGGAGTTGGTGGCGGGTCTGCGGGCGTTGGCCGAGGGCCGGCCCGCGCCCACAGTGGTCACCACCCAGCGCACCAGAGGCAGGACAGCCTTCCTCTTCTCCGGCCAAGGCGCACAACGCCCCGGCATGGGACGCGACCTCTACGCCACCTACCCCGCCTTCGCCACCGCCCTCGACCACATATGCACCCACCTCGACCCCCTCCTCCCCCAACCCCTCAAACCCATCATGTTCGCCCCCCAAGACACCCCCCAAGCAGCACTCCTGAACCAGACCGGCTTCACCCAACCGGCACTCTTCGCCTTCCAGACAGCACTGTTCCGCCTCCTCGAATCCTGGGGCATCACCCCCGACCACCTCACCGGCCACTCCATCGGCGAACTCACCGCCGCCCACGTAGCCGGAATCCTCAACCTCCCCGACGCCGCAACCCTCGTAGCCGCCCGCGCCCAACTCATGCAAGCACTGCCCACCGGCGGCATCATGACCGCCATCCAAGCAACAGAAGAAGAGATCACCACCCAACTCGCCAACCACCACCACCAAGCAAGCATCGCCGCCATCAACGGCCCCACATCCATCGTCCTGTCCGGCGACACCACAACCGTCCAGAACATCACCGCACACTTCACCCGACTCGGCCGCCGCACCCGACAACTAACCGTCTCCCACGCATTCCACTCCCCCCACATGGACACCATGCTGGAAGACTTCCGCACCACCGCCAAAAACATCACCTACCAAACCCCCCACACCCCCATCACCTCCACCCTCACCGGCCACCCCACCACCAACGACGACCTACGCACCCCCGACTACTGGACCAACCAAGTCCGCCAAACCGTCCGCTTCGCCGACGCCATCACCACCCTCCACAACCAAGGCACCACCACCTACCTCGAAATCGGCCCAGACAGCGTCCTCACAGCCCTCACCCACAACATCCTCAGCACACAATCCCCCACACAACCGGACGCCACCACCGCCATACCCGCCATACGCGACACACCCGAACCCCACGCCCTGACACGCGCAGTCGGCACACTCCACACCCGCGGCATCGAAGTCGACTGGGAAACCTTCTATGCCCACACCGGCGCCCACCAGGTCGAGCTCCCCACATACGCCTTCCAACAACAGCGCTACTGGGTCGAGGCCACCTCGGCGCACAGTGAGACCGCCCAGCGCGGTCCCCGGCAGGGCGAGCACCCACTGCTGGGGACCGCCCTGCTGCTTGGTGACAGTGACGAGGCGGTGTTCAGCAGCCGGTTGTCCTCGCGCGGTCACCCCTGGCTCGCCGAGCACACTGTCGAGGGCTCCGCCGTTCTGCCGAGCGCGGGTCTGGTGGAGCTGGCGATCCACGCGGGCGACGAAGTCGGCTGCACGGTCCTGGACGACCTCACGGTCGACGATCCTCTGGTTCTGCCCGCCGACGGCGCGGTGCACCTCCAGGTCCGGGTCGGCGTGCCCGACACCGCCGGGCAGCGGGTGCTCACCATCCACTCCCGGTCCGACGACGCCGGCGGGTCCTGGGTCCGGCACGCGCACGCGGCGCTGAGCTCAGGCCCGCTCGCGCCGCCCCGGCCGGCCGCTGAACCGTCGGCTCAGTGGCCGCCCGCCGACGCGGCTCCGGTCCCACTGGACGACCCGTACCGGAGGATCGCCGAGGCAGGCGTCGTGTACGGACCGGCGCTCCGGGGACTCACCGGGCTGTGGCGACGCGACGGGGATGTGTTCGCCGAGATACGGCTCACCGACGAACTGGCCCCCCAGGCACCTGATTTCGCCCTGCATCCGGCACTGTTGGACGCCGCTCTGCACCCGCTGTTGCTCGCCGTGGGGTCGGCCTCGCCCCGCTCGGCGGCCCAGTGGCGGGGTGTACGTCTGTACGCCACCGGAGCCACCAGCCTGCGGGCGCACTTCTCACCGGTGGCCGACACCGCGAGCGACACCACGACCGCCGACGGGCCCGAGGCAGGCGACGACACGTTTTCCCTGCGCCTGACCGACCCGGCCGGCCGGCTCGTCGCCGAGGCGACCGTGACCCTTGGGCCCCTCGACGTGACCGGCTTCGCCCTCACGAAGACGCGGCCCCATGACTCGCTTTTCCACATGGACTGGTCTGCCCGCGCCCTTGTGCCGACCACCGGGACCGACCTCCACTGGGCCACACTCGGCGGCACGGAGCCGGAAACGGAGGGGTGGTATCCCAACGTGGCCGCGGTCGCCGCCGCGGTCGCCTCGGGAACGCGGATCGACGCGGTGCGCGTACAGCTGAGGTCCGAATCCGGCGCCGACCCCACACGTTCGATGCGCGAGACCACCGAGCGGGCTCTGACGCTGGTGCAGGAGTGGCTGGCGCAGGAGCACCTGGCCGACGTCCGGCTGGTCGTGCTGACCTCCGGTGCGATGGCGGTGTCCGACGGAGACGACGTCACGGACCTCGGGGCAGCGGCTGCCTGGGGGCTGCTGCGGTCGGCGCAGGCCGAATCCCCCGGGCACATCGTGCTCGTAGACGTACCGTCCGGCACGGACGCGGCAGCGGACAGCGAGGTGAGGGACGAGCTGCTGTCCGGTCTGACCACCCTGGGTGAACCGCAGGCGGCGATACGCAGCGACAGCGCCCTGCTGCCCAGGGTGACCCGAGTGCGGCCCGACCAGCGGGGCACCGCCCCGGCATGGGAGCCCGGCGGGACGGTTCTGATCACTGGGGGCACCGGTTCGCTGGGTGGCTTGTTCGCCCGGCACCTGGTGGCCGAGCACGGCGTACGCCATCTGCTCCTGGTCAGCCGTCGGGGCGAACAGGCCGAAGGCGTGGCCGACTTGCGGCGACAGCTCACCGGGCTGGGGGCCCTGACCGTCACCATCGAGTCCTGTGACGTCTCCGATCGCGCGGAGGTCGCCGGTCTGCTGGCGCGCATTCCGCGGGAGCATCCGCTGACCGGCGTCGTACACACCGCCGGCGTCCTCGACGACGCCCTGATTCCCGCGCAGAGCGCGGAGCGGCTGGACGGTGTACTGCGGCCGAAGGCCGACGCCGCCTGGCATCTGCACGAGTTGACCCGGGATCTGGACCTCGCGGCCTTCGTCATGTTCTCGTCCGTCGCGGCCACGGTCGGGGGGCCCGGCCAGTCCACCTACGCGGCCGCCAATGCCTTCCTCGACGCGCTGGCCCAGCACCGCGCCGCCCTCGGGCTGCCCGCCACGTCCATCGCCTGGGGGCTATGGGCTCAGGCAACCGGGCTGACGGGCGGGCTGACCGAGGCCGATCTCCAGCGCATCGCCCGCAGTGGCTTCCGCCCGGTCGGTACGGAGCAGGGGCCTGCCCTGTTCGACCTGGCCCTACGACTCGGCCGCCCGGACGCGGTCGCCACTCCGCTCGACCTGGTGGTGCTGCGCGGCCAGGCCCAAGCGCCTATGGTGCTCCGCTCGTTGGTCCGTGTCCCGGTCCGCGGTACGGCCCGGGCCGGGGCCGACGAGGGCACCGTGCTGGCCGGCCGGCTGGCCGGGCTTGCCCAGGCGCAACAGCACGAGGCGGTGTTGGAGGTCCTGCTCGACGAGATGGCCGGTGTTCTGGGCCACACCGCGAGCGAGCACATCGACCGGGAGCGGCACTTCCCGCAGCTTGGGTTCGACTCGCTGACCTCGGTGGAGTTGCGCAATCGGCTTGTCGCCGTCACCGGCCGGCCGTTGCCCGCCACCCTGGTCTTCGACCACCCGACTCCGGATGCGCTGGCCGCGTATCTGCGCGCGGAGGTCCTCGCTCATCACGCCGCGTCCCAGGCCGCCGACGTACCGGGCACGGCCACGGGCACCGTCGACTACACGGCGGACATCCGGCTGGCCGCGGACATCCGGCCCGCGGACGAGGTCGTACGCACGGCCGAGGATCCCAGGGAGATCCTGCTGACGGGCGCGAGCGGCTTCCTCGGCGCGTTCCTGCTGCGTGATCTGATGCGCACCACGACGGGCCGGATCCACTGCCTGGTGCGCGGTGCGGATGAGGAAGCCGCGTTCGGTCGGCTGCGCACCAGCCTGGAGTGGTACGGCGTGTGGCAGGAGGTGGACCCCGACCGGCTCTCGGTGCTGGTCGGCGACCTCGCGGAGGAACAACTCGGCCTCGACCCCGAGGTCTTCGACGGCCTCGCACGCTCGGTCGACGTCGTCTACCACGCGGGCGCGACCGTCCACTGGCTGCACCCGTACTCCGCGCTGCGGGCGGCCAATGTCGGCGGCACCGAGGAGGTACTGCGGCTGGCGGCGCACCACCGCACGGTCCCCGTCCACTACGTCTCGACGGTCGGCGTCTTTGACGGCCCGGTCACCGAGGGCGTACCGCTCAAGGTGTCCGACCCGACCGGCCCCGCGGAGGCGCTGCCCAGCGGATACCTGCAGAGCAAGTGGGTCGCCGAACAGCTCGTCGGTCTGGCCCGGGACCGTGGTCTGCCCGTGTCCGTCTACCGGGTCGACGTGATCTCCGGTGATCAGCGGAACGGCGCGTGCCAGACCCGCGACTTCGTGTGGCTCGCCTTGAAGGGGCTGCTTCAGGCCGGCGCCGTACCTGCTGGTGCCGGTGGCCGCTTCCACCTGCTGCCGGTCGACTACGTCAGCGCGGCGATCCTCGGGATCTCTGCCAAACCCGAGACATCCGGAGGCACCTTCCATCTGTTCAACCGGAGCGCGCTGAGCCTTGAGCAGTGCGCGAACCGGCTGCGCTCACTGGGCTATCGCCTGCGCGAGACGGACTGGCAGCAGTGGAGCGCGGCGGTACGGGCCGACCGTGGCAACGCGCTTTTGCCGCTGCTTCACGCGTTCGAGATGATGACGTCCGACACGGACGGTTTCTATCCGCCCATCGACACGACCGAGACGGAAGCCGCGCTGGAAGGCACCGGGATCAGTTGTCCGCCGCTGACCGATGAACTCTTCGCCAAGTACGTGGAGTTCTTCGTCCGGAAAGACCACTTCCCGGCTCCCCCGCGCTGACCGGGCGGGCGGCCGGTCAGCACTGAGAGGCCAGTGCCCGAAAGGGGCGGGGGGGGGGGGGGGGGGGGGGGGGGGGGCGGGGCCGGCGGGGCGCCCCCCCCCCCCCCCCCGCCGGGGGGGGGGGCGGGGGGCGCGGGGGGGGGCGGGGGGCCCCCCCCCCGCCCCCCGC
>NZ_JBIAPW010000068.1:0-10431 GCF_042888505.1 Streptomyces sp. NPDC002870 | reverse complement strand
ACCGCCAGCTCCAGGAAACCCGTCCCCGGGAACAACACCCCACCCGCGACGGTGTGATCCCGCAGCCACGGATGCGACTGCAACGACAACCTCCCAGTCAACAGAACACCATCAGCCCCCGCCAACTCCACCGCCGCACCCAGCAACGGATGACCCACCGAACCCAGACCCACCGAACCCAGATCACCCGACCCCACCCCCAACCCCCGCGGCCAAAACCGCCGACGCTGAAACGCATACGTCGGCAACTCCACCACCGACGCCCCCGAACCAGCGAACGCCGTTTCCCAGACGACGGGCACACCGTTCACGTACAACTGCCCAAGGCCGTCCATGAGGCTGTTGCCCTCAGGGCGGTCCTTGCGCAGTACGGATACGAACTGGCGTCCGTCAGCCTGCAGGCATCCCTGGGCCATCGCCATCAGCGTGCCGTCCGGGCCCAATTCCACGAACCGGGTGACCTTGCGCTCCTCCAGGCGGTCGACGCCGTCGGCGAACCGCACCGCACTGCGCGCATGCCTCACCCAGTAATCCGGAGAGGCGATGGCCTCGGGCTCGGCCGGCCGTCCTGTGAGGGTGGAGACGATCGCTGTCTGCGGCTGGTGGTAGGCCAGACTCTCGGCGACCCGCCGGAACTCTTCCAACATCGGGTCCATCAGCGGCGAGTGGAACGCATGACTCACCCGCAGCCGGGTGGCCTTCCGCCCCAACTCGTCGCGTACGTGTCCGGCGAGCTCCTCCACGGCCTTCTCCGCACCGGAGATCACCACCGCATCCGGACCGTTGACCGCCGCGAGGCCGACCTCGCTCTCCCGGCCCGCCAGGAGTGGCAACACCTCCGCCTCCGACGCCTGAAGAGCGACCATCGCCCCGCCCGGCGGGAGAGCCTGCATCAACCGGCCACGCGCCGCCACCAGACGGCACGCATCCTCCAGCGACCACACCCCAGCGACATACGCGGCCGCCAACTCACCGATCGAATGCCCCAACAGAACATCCGGCCGCACACCCCACGACTCCACCAACCTGAACAGAGCCACTTCCAGCGCGAACAACGCAGGCTGAGCAAACTCCGTCCGGTTCAGCAGCTCCGCATCGCCACCGAACACCACCCCACGCAGCGAACACCCCAACTCACCATCCACAAAGCCACACACCGCATCAAAGGCGGCAGCAAAAACCGGGAACGCCCCATACAACTCCCGCCCCATCCCCAACCGCTGCGAACCCTGACCCGCAAACAGAAACGCCGTACGACCCCCGGCCCTGGCAGTTCCGGTGACCGCGCCCGGCGTCTGTTCGCCCTCGGCCATCGCGGTCAGTCCGCGCAGCAGCTCCGCCCCGTTCTCTCCGGTCACCACCGCACGGTGGTCGAAGGACGAGCGCGTCGTGGCGAGCGAGATCCCGACGCTCGCCGGGTCGATGCGGGGTCCCGACTCCACGAACGAGACCAGCCGACCCGCCTGTGCTCGCAGGGCAGCCTGGCTACGGGCGGAAATCACCCACGGCAGGAGCCTGGAGGCGACCGGTTCCTCAGTCTGGTCGGCCGACTCCCCGGTGGGAGCCTCCTGGTCGGGTACCTCCTCGGTGGGAGCTTCCTCGACGACCATGTGTGCATTGGTGCCGCTGATCCCGAACGACGACACCGCGGCACGACGCGGGCGGTCCTCCTCCCGCGGCCAGTCCTGTTCGGCGGTCAGCAACCGCACAGGCCCGGCCGTCCAATCCACGTGCCGGGACGGTACGTCGACGTGCAGCGTGGGCGGCAGCACCTCGTGCCGCATCGCCAGCACCATCTTGATCACGCCGCCCACACCGGCAGCGGCCTGCGTGTGCCCGATGTTCGACTTCAGCGACCCCAGCCACAACGGCCGCTCCTCGGGGCGCCCTTGCACATAGGTCGCCAGCAGCGCTTCCGCCTCGATCGGGTCCCCGAGCGGCGTGCCGGTGCCGTGCGCCTCCACCGCATCCACGTCCGCCGCCGACAGACCCGCGGATTCCAGGGCGGCGCGGATCACGCGTTCCTGGGCCGGACCGTTGGGCGCCGTAAGGCCGTTCGAGGCTCCGTCCTGGTTGATCGCGCTTCCACGTATCACCGCCAGCACGGGATGGCCGTTGCGCCGGGCGTCCGACAGCCGCTCCACCAGAAGCATTCCGACGCCTTCAGCCGGGCCGAAGCCGCTCGCCTGATCGGAGAACGCCCTGCAGCGGCCGTCCGCGGACAGCGCCTGCTGCCTGCCGAAGTCGATGAACATCTCAGGGCCCGACATGACGGTGACACCGCCGGCAAGCGCGATGTCGCACTCGCCGGACCGCAGGGACCGCACCGCCAGGTGCAGCGACACCAGCGACGACGAGCACGCGGTATCGACCGTGACCGCCGGTCCCTCGAGCCCGAAGGAGTACGCGATCCGGCCCGAGGCGACACTCGTCGTGCTGCCGTTCAGCAGATGGCCCCCCAGCTCTTCGTGGGACTCCTGCGAACGGGGGGTGTAGTCCTGCGCGATGGCGCCCACGAAGACACCGGCGTTCTTCCCGCGGAGTGCCGTGGGGAGGATGCGCGCCCGCTCGACGGTCTCCCAGGAGACTTCCAGCAGGAGGCGCTGCTGGGGATCCATCGCCTGGGCCTCGCGCGGCGAGATCTCGAAGAACTCCGCGTCGAACGAGGGGGCCCCGTAGAGGAATCCGCCCTCGCGGACGTACGTCTTGCCGGGTCGGCCGGGTTCCGGGTCGTACAGCCCTTCCATGTCCCAGCCGCGGTCCGTCGGAAACGTGGAGACGGCGTCCGTACTGGAGGCGAGCAACTGCCAGAGGTCCTCGGGTGATTCCACGCCGCCGGGGAAGCGGCAGCCCATCGCCACGATCGCGATGGGTTCCTGGTCACGTGCCTCGAGGTCCTGCAGGCGCTTGCGCGTCTGACGAAGGTCGGCGGTGACCAGTTTGAGGTAGTCCCGCAGCTTCTCTTCGTTGCTCGCCATGTGTTGCCACTTCCCTAAGAGGGACCCCCTGGGGTCCGAAGAGGTCAGGTCCGAAGAGGTCAGGTCCGAGGGGTCAGGAAATGCCCAGCTCTTGGTTGATCAGGTCGAACATCTCGTCGTCCGTCGCGTCGTCCAGCTCCTTGCCGTCCGACGTACCTCCGGCGCCGGTCCACTTCGAGAGGAGCTCACGCAACCGGGCCGTGACCTTGTCCCGCAGTTCGTCGTCCGTTGCGCCGTCGTCCGCTCCGCCCCCTCCGTCGCGCGCGGATGCGGCGGATGGAGCAGATGCCGCGGATGCCGCGGCCAGTACGGCTTCCAGCTTGTCGATCTCCTCGAAGACGGCCGCGGAGGGCTCCGCCTCCTCCGGGGCGCTCTGGGCGAGCAGGTGGCCGGCGAGGACGGCGGGGGTCGGATAGCTGAAGATCAGGGTGGCCCGCAGCGTCAGCCCCGTGGCCGCGCTGAGGCGGTTGCGCAACTCCACAGCGGTGAGCGAGTCGAAACCCAGTGACTTGAAGGGGCGTTCGGACTCCACCCTTTCGGGGTCGGAGTGGCCGAGGACCGCCGCGGTGTGGGTACGCACCAGGTCCAGGACCGCCTGCTCCCGCTCGTTGGCATGCAGCGGGCCCAGCTGTTCGGTCAGCGACACCGCTGTCGTTGCCGTGACGGCGGCCGCGACCCGACGGACCTGGGTGCGCACCAGGCTCCTGAGCAGAGCCGGCGGCTCACTCGCCTCGTTCCGCAAGGCCGCCAGATCCAGGCGCGTCGGCACCAGCACCGCGTGGTCGGCCGTCAGGGAGGTGTCGAAGAGCTCGAGAGCGTCCGACGTGGGCAGCGGTGCGAGACCGATCCGGCTGACGCGCTGCATGTCCGCCTGGCCCAGGGTGCCCGCCATGCCGCTCGACCGGTCCCACAGACCCCAGGCCAGTGACAGGGCGGTGAGCCCGTCGGCCCGGCGGTGGTGCGCCAGCGCGTCCAGGAACACATTGGACGCCGCGTAGTTGGCCTGCCCCGGGGTTCCGAAGGTGGCTGCGGCGGACGAGAACAGTACGAAGGCGGAGAGATCGAGGTCCCTCGTCAGTTCGTGCAGGTTCCAGGCCGCTTCGGCCTTGGGCCGCAGCACCGTGTCGATCCGCTCCGCGGTCAGGGAGTCGACGACGCCGTCGTCCAGCACCCCGGCCGCGTGGATGACCGCCGTGAGCGGGTGGCTATCGGGCACTTGGGCCAGCATGCGGCGGAGCGCGTCCCGGTCGGCGATGTCGCAGGCGGCGACCGTGACATCGGCGCCGAGCGCCTCCAGATCGGCCGAAAGCTCGTCCGCTCCCGGTGCGTCGGGGCCGCTGCGGCTGGTGATCAGGAGGCGGCGGACGCCGTGTCTGCTCACCAGATGGCGGGCGAGGAGGCCGCCCAGTGCGCCGGTACCGCCGGTGATCAACACCGTGCCCTCAGCGTCCAGCGGCCGGGGAATCGTGAGGACGATCTTGCCGACATGCCGGGCCTGGCTGAGCTGCCGGAACGCTTCGGGAGCCCGGCGTACGTCCCAGGTGGTGACCGGCAGGGGCCGGAGCGCCTGCCGCTCGAAGAGCGAGAGGACCTCGGCGAGCATCAGGGCGGTGTGGACGGGTTCGACATCCCGCAGGTCGAACGCCTCGTACCGGACGCCGGGGTGGTCCGCGGCGACCCGCTCCGGGTCACGCAGGTCCGTCTTGCCCATCTCGATGAATCGGCCGCCGCGTGGCAGCAACCGGAAGGAGGCGTCGACGAGTTCCCGGGCGAGCGAGTTCAGTACGACGTCCACTCCCCTTCCGCCGCTGACCCGCAGGAACTTCTCCTCGAACTCCGCGGTGCGGGAGGAAGAGATGTGATCGTCGTCCAGACCCATCGACCGCAGGGTCTCCCACTTGGCAGGGCTGGCAGTCGCGAAGACCTCGGCGCCGAGATGCCGCGCCAGCTGCACGGCGGCCATGCCGACCCCACCCGCCGCGGCATGAATCAGTACGGATTCGCCAGGGCGCAGATCCGCGAGATCGGCCAGGCCGTGGTACGCGCTGAGGAAGACGATCGGTGCGGCGGCGGCCTCCGTGAAGGACCAGCCGTCGGGCATCCGGGCGAGCAGGCGTTGATCGGTCACGGCGGTTGGCCCGTACGCTCCCGGGATCAGGCCCAGGACGCGGTCGCCCGGGGCCAGCCCGATGACGTCGGGGCCGACTTCGGTGACCACGCCGGCTCCCTCGCGGCCCGGAACCTCGCGGTCGAGCATGCCGAGGCAGACCAGCACATCGCGGAAGTTCACTCCCGTCGCGTGCATCGCCACCCGCACTTCACCGGGTCCGAGCGGTTCGGTCACCTCGGGGCAGGCGACGAGGGCCAGATGGTCCAGGGTTCCCGGGGTGGTGACGTCCAGCCGCCAGGCAGTCGCTCCGGAAGGCGGCAGCAGCGGCCCGTCAGTTCCTGCCCGGACCAGTCGAGGTGCGTGGGCGGTTCCGTCTCGCAGGGCGAGCTGCGGCTCGCCGGATGCGAGCGCCGAGCCGAGCAAGTCGGCACTCGTCGCGGACCCGTCCTGGCCCGGCGCGAGGTCCAGCAGAAGGAACCGTCCCGGGTTCTCCGACTCCGCCGAGCGGACCAGACCCCATACCGGGGCGGCGGCCAGGTCGATGTCGGCCCCTTCGTCCGCGACGGCGACCGCGCCACGGGTCACCAGGACGAGCCGGGACGTGGTGAAGCGCTCTTCCGCCAGCCACTCCTGGAGGAGGGAGAGTGTCCGATGCAGGGCTGCCCGTGCACCGCGGACCGCGCTGTCGCCTTCGACCGTGCCTTCGCCTTCGACCGTGCCTTCGTCTTCGACCGTGCCTTCGTCATTGGCCCTGCCGTCGCCGTCGACCGCGCCGCAGTCGACGAGTACCGCGTCCGGCAGCTTCGTACCCGCCTCCATGGCCGCCCGCAGAGCGGCCAGGTCCTCGTAAGCCCCGGCCGGAGCGTCGGGCAGATCGGCAGCTGGACCCACCACGGCCCAGGAGGAAGCGGGTGCTTCGGACCCTGCCGCGAGGGTCAGCGCCGTCCAGTCCACACGGAACAGAGAATCGTGCCGCGCGCCGCGGGAGGCGTCGAGGGAAGCCTCGTTCAGCTCTCGCATGGTCAATGAGTCGACGGATGCCACCGGCCGGCCACCGGCATCGGACACGGTCAGCGAGATCGAGTCCTCGTCCACCGACGACAACCGCACCCGCACCACTGACGCCCCTACCGCAGCGAGCGAGACACCGCTCCAGGAGAACGGCAGCCGTACCCGTACGGGCCCCGTCTCCCCTGCCGTGGCCAGCCAGGCGTGCAACGCCGCGTCCAGCAGCGCCGGATGCAGACCGAACAGTCCGGCGTCACGGCTCTGTTCCTCGGCCAACGCGACCTCGGCGAAGACGTCTTCACCCAACCGCCACACGGCCTGAAGTCCCTGGAAGGCCGGACCGTAGGCGTAACCTCGTCCGGCCAACTTCTCGTAGAAGCCCGCCAGTTCCACCGGTTTCGCGCCGGAGGGGGGCCATACGTCCAGCTGGGCCCTGTCCGAGGAGTCGCCCGCGACGAGGAACCCGTCGGCGTGGCGGGTCCACGTCTCGTCGACCGCAGCGCCGCTCGGGCGCGAATAGACACCTACCGTCCGTCGGCCCGACTCATCCGGTCCACCAACCATCACCTGGAGCTGCACCGCGCCGCTCTCGGCCACCACCAGGGGCGCCTCGAGTGTCAGTTCCTCTACCCGACCGCAGCCCAGCCGGGCGCCGGACTGCAGCACCAGTTCAAGGAAGCCGGTGCCGGGGAAGAGCACGGTGCCCGCGACCATGTGGTCCCGCAGCCAGGGATGCGACTGCAGCGACAGCCTCCCGGTGAACAGGGCTCCTTCTCCATCGCCCAGACCGACTTCCGCGCCCAGCAACGGATGCTCCGCGGATGCCAGCCCGAGGCCGGTCGCGTCGCCGGATCCGGCTCTGGTGGCGCGTGGCCAGTACCTCTCCCGCTCGAATGCGTACGTCGGCAGATCGATGCGCCTTGCGCCGATCCCGTCCAGTGCGGCAGACCAGTTCACCGAGACCCCGCGCGTGAATATGGCTGCCGCAGCGGCCATGAACGCGCGGGCCTCGGGACGGTCCTTGCGTAGTACGGATACGAAGTGGTGCCCGTCGGCCTGCAGGCATCCCTGGGCCATGGCGGTCAGCGTGCCGTCCGGGCCCACTTCCAGGAACCGGCTGACGCCCTGCTCCTCCAAGCGCTGGATGCCGTCGGCGAACCGCACCGCATGACGGACATGGCCGACCCAGTACTCCGGCGAGGTGAGCTCCTCCGGTGTGGCGGGTTCGCCGGTCACGTTGGACACGAGCGTGATCCGCGGCGAGTCGTACGAAATGCTCTCCGCGACCCAGCGGAAGTCCTCCAGCATCGGGTCCATCAACGGCGAGTGGAACGCATGACTCACCCGCAACGACGTCGTCTTACGCTCCAGACCCCGGAAGCACTCGGCGATCTCCGCGACCGCTTCCTCGGCACCGGAGATCACCACCGCATCCGGACCGTTGACCGCCGCCAGGCCGACCTCACCCTCGCGGCCCGCCAGCAGCGGCTGCACCTCCGCCTCCGACACCTGCACAGCCACCATCGCCCCGCCCGGCGGGAGAGCCTGCATCAACCGGCCACGGGCCGCCACCAGACGGCACGCATCCTCCAGCGACCAGACCCCAGCGACATAAGCGGCCGCCAACTCACCAACCGAATGCCCCAACAACACATCCGGCCGCACACCCCACGACTCCACCAACCTGAACAAGGCGACTTCCAGTGCGAACAGCGCAGGCTGAGCAAACTCCGTCCGGTTCAGCAGCTCCGCATCATCACCGAACACCACCCCACGCAGCGAACACCCCAACTCACCGTCGAACCGCTCACAGACCTCGTCGAACGACCGGGCAAACACGGGGAACACCCCATACAACTCCCGGCCCATCCCCAACCGCTGCGAACCCTGCCCCGCAAACAGAAACGCCGTCTTCCCAGCCCCACCCGACACACCGGTAATGACGTTGAGGGCCGGCTGCCCGTCAGCCAGAGCCCGCAGGCCCAGCAGCAGTTCCTGTCGCTCCGAGGCGAGCACGACTGCCCGGTGCTCCAGCGCCGAACGCGTCGTCACCAACGACAGGGCCAGATCGCTCAGCGGCAGTTCCGGATCGGCCTCAACGAACGACAGCAACCGCTCCGCCTGTCCCCGCAGACCTTCGGCGCCGGCCGCCGACACCGTCAGGGGGATCACGCCCCCGAGCCCGGCGGAAGCACCGCCGTCGGCCAGGATACGGTCTGTCCCGTCAATGGTGCTCTCGTCCGACGGGGCCTGTTCCAGGATCACGTGTGCGTTGGTCCCGCTGATCCCGAACGAGGACACACCCGCCCGACGCGGCCGATCGCTCTCCGGCCACTCCGTGTTCTCCGTCAGCAACCGGACGTCGCCCGCTGACCAGTCCACATGCGACGACGGAAGGTCCGCGTGCAGGGTGCGGGGCAGCATGCCGTGCCGCATCGCCATGATCATCTTGATCACGCCGCCGACACCCGCAGCCGCCTGCGTGTGACCGACGTTCGACTTCAGCGATCCCAGCAGAAGCGGCCGGTCCTGCGGCCGGTCCTGCCCGTACGTAGCGAGCAACGCCTGCGCCTCGATCGGGTCCCCGAGCACGGTCCCGGTGCCATGGGCTTCAACCGCGTCCACGTCCGCCGCGGACAGACCCGCACCCGCCAGCGCCTGACGGATCACCCGCTGCTGCGACGGCCCGTTCGGCGCGGTCAGACCATTCGACGCACCGTCCTGGTTCATCGCAGAGCCGCGGACGACCGCCAGCACCTGGTGGCCGTTGCGCCGGGCGTCCGACATCCGCTCCACCAGGACCACACCCACACCCTCGGACCACGCCGTACCATCCGCGGCATCCGAGAACGCCTTGCACCGGCCGTCCGCAGCCAGCCCGCGCTGCTGACTGAAACCGATGAACATGTCGGGCGTCGACATCACGGTCACGCCACCGGCCAGCGCCAGATCGCACTCACCCGACCGCAACGCCTGCACCGCCAGATGCAACGCCACCAGAGACGACGAGCACGCGGTGTCCACCGTCACCGCCGGTCCTTCAAGACCAAACGCGTAGGAGACCCGGCCGGAGGCCACACTGCCCGTATTCCCGGTCAGCGCATAGGCATCGGTAACGTCCGAGGACTCCCGCAGGCACGACCCGTAGTCCTGGGCAATCATTCCTGCGAAGACACCCGTCCGACTGCCCCGCAACGATTCGGGAGCGATGCCGACCCGTTCGAAGACCTCCCACGACGTCTCCAGCAGCAACCGCTGCTGCGGATCCATCGCCAACGCCTCACGCGGCGAAATCCCGAACAACCCCGCATCGAACGACGCCGCGTCGTAGAGGAACCCGCCCCTCTGCACATACGACTTGCCGAGCTTGCCCGGATCCGGGTCGAACAGCCCCTTCAGATCCCACCCGCGATCCGCCGGGAAGGCGCCGATACCCTCGCCGCCCTCGACGACCAACCGCCACAGATCCTCAGGAACCTCCACCCCGCCCGGGAACCGGCACGCCATCCCGACGATCACCACCGGATCGTCGTCCACCCCCACCAACGCGGGCAGCAAACGTCCGGAAGCGTCCTCGCTGCCGAGCACCTGGGACTGGATGTGGCGGGCGAGATCGGCAGGAGTCGGATGGTCGAAGATCAGCGTGGCCGACAGGCGCAGCCCCGTCACCGTGTTCACCCTGTTGCGCAACTCCACAGAGGTCAACGAATCGAACCCGAGACCCCGGAACGTCTGGTCCGCATCGATGTCCGCCGCGGACCCATGTCCCAGTACTGCCGCCGCTTGACCGCAGACAATGTCGAAGAGAAACCGCTCGCGGTCGGCCGACGCGAGAGCGAGAAGGCGCTGCTGGAGATCGGGCTGCCCGCTTCCTCCTGTCGCGACCTGCACGCTCCGGCGTACCGGAGTACGGATCAGGTTGCGCAGCAGCGGCGGGGCGGCCTCGGACTGGCCACGCAGCGCCTTCACATCGAGGTTCACCGGCAGTACGGCGGCCCGCTCCAGCCCGGATCCGCTCTCCAGGGCATCGTCGAACAGCCTGAGTCCTTGTTCCGCAGAGATCGGCAGCATGCCCGACCTGGCCATACGCCGCAGGTCCGCCTCACTCAACTCACTGGTCATCCCCGCGCCCGGAGCCCAGGGGCCCCACGCCAGTGACGTCGCCGGCAGACCCTCCGTACGCCGGGACCCCGCCAGAGCGTCCAAGAAGGCGTTCGCTGCCGCGTAGTTGGCCTGACCTGCGCTGCCGAAGGTCCCCGCCACCGACGAGAACACCACGAACGCCGCCAGATCCAGCCCACGCGTCAACTCATCCAGATACACCGCCGCATCCGC
>NZ_JBIAPW010000067.1:0-11847 GCF_042888505.1 Streptomyces sp. NPDC002870 | reverse complement strand
CCCAAAACACCGGAGGACGCTACCCGCCACCGGTGTGGGCTTTACGGCATTTGCAATCACGGCCCCCCCCGCTTTCCACCGGACCCCGGGGGCCCGGTCCGGCCGTTCGGCCGGACCGGGCCCACGAACGCCGCCCCGGCTCTCGCACATGCGAGGCGTCGGCGGATGACGGGCACCGGCCCGCCCTTGGGTGCCGGGGCCGCACGACGAAAGACAGGAGCGGATCGTGGCAGGCGACCAGAAGACCGTCCATCTCGACAAGAAATGGATGGAGGACTTTCTGAACGAGGAAGTCATTCCCTTCCGGAAGGAGCTGGAAGCGCTGCTCGATGACGAGCCGGGCCTGGGCCCGGGCGAAATGATCCCGTCCATGTGGAAGTTGATCGGAGGGATCGTCGAGCCCAACACCATGGAGCAGAAGAAACCGCTGGCCATCGGCGGCATGGCCGACGGCGACAAAGATACATTCGCGGGCGGGTCGCTCAACACAGGGCTCGAAGAGTCGGCAAAGTCCATCCACGAGGTGGTCGAGGATCAGATCAAACTGTTCAAGGCCGTCGAGGAAAACATACGCAAGGTCATCGACGAACTCCTTAGCACCCAGAAGGCCCAGCTCGAAGGGATCGACGGCCGGAAGTTCCTGGAGGAGATCGAGGACGTGACCGACATCCTCCAGCCGAACACGAACAACAACGACGAGTCCTAGCCGTTGCCCCACCCGACCGCGCTGTCCGCGCGGCATTTCAGTTCGATCGACGTGAAAGGCGCCTTGTGACTACTCCTGACGGCCCTAAGGATTACTGGAAGGATGTCATCACCGCGATCACCGGGTACAAGGTTCCGGACCGGAATGAGCTCTTCAGCGGGTTGATGGGCAACGACGGCATACCGCTCATGAAGGTGGAGATCAGCAAATCCAAGGGTGATTTCACGAGAGATACTCAGTGGCGCGTAGAAAACACCGACTATGTCCTTCCCTTTTACCAGAAACACGGAGACACGGCGAAGGAGTACAAGGCCCGCATCACTTTTCTGGGCACCCAGGTTGACAAGGATGGGGGGGTGTACATCCCGGAGGGTGTACGGGAGGGCTGGACCTTCCATAGTGGTAAACACATCAAGGAGTCGAGTAATCTCGACGGCTCCTGGGACAATACCAAGCTCCACCAGTACGCGTACGGGGCCGGAATGGCTCTGGAGGCCCTGCTGAATCGCAGGGAGGGAACCAGCGGCTTCTCCTACAGCGGAGCAACGGTACTCCCTGTCGACCAGGTGAATCTGGCCACCTTCGAGACAGCCACCCAGGCATTCGACCGGGTGGCGCGTTTCTTTCACTACCACGGAGAACGGCTCAACAGGTGGGAGGAGTCCCTCGGTAAGGAGGACGCGGCCTGGCTCGGCCAGGCCGCGGGCGTTTTCCGGGACCTTCTGCACCAGATCAACCGCACCTACGAGACCTTTTCTGAGCAGCTCCGGGTGACGAGCGGCGGTTCTGTGCAGGGCGAGCATATCAACCGGGCGAGGGAGACGTTGCGCAATGCCGGGTGGAGCCTGTGGAGTGCCTGGAACATATGGAGCGGCGAAAAGGAAGCCAATCCACTCCATATTCTTTACGATAACCTCGAAAATATCTATCAACACGTGTCGATCAATAATCACGGTGCGGTCATGCTGGAATCGGGTGATCAAACGGCAAAAGACTTCACAACCCCCTCCGAAATGCGGCCCCTGGGGTTTTTCTCCGAGGATGCCATACAGTTCGGCGGCCCGAACTACGGGCCGCTGAACGAAATGACCACCTGGAAGGCCATCGGCCAGGGTGCCATCGATCAGTGGACGAGTGGCTTGGAGCAGAGGCTTGGTTCCATGGCGCGCGAGGCGAACGCTTCCATCTTCAACGTGTGGAACAACCTCGGCCCTTTCCCCAAGCTCCAGGTGCGCACCGTAAACCTTTACGAGGAGTACACCAAGGACAAGAACGAGAAGAACGAGATCGAGACTAAGAAGAAGGAGGATGAAGCCGCAAAGAAAGAGAAGGAGATCGAGGAGGAAAACAAGGCCAAGGAGGCGGCGCTCAACGCTAAGTACGAGAAGGACAAGAAGGAAGCGGCGGAGAAGTACGAGAAGGAGAAGGCGGAAGCGGCGGCGAAGGAGGCGGCGGCGAAGGCCGAGGCCGACCGGAAGGAGGCGGCGGCGAAGGCCGAGGCCGACCGGAAGGAGAAGGAGGCCCAGGCCCGCTACGAGGCGGAGAAGAAGGAAGCGGCGGAGAAGGAGGCCGCCGCCCGGCTCGAAATGGTCCGTAGGGAGAAGGAGGCCAAGGACGAGCGCGAGCGCGAGAAGCTGGAGCAGGAGCGCAAGCAGGCCGAACAGGAGGCCAAGCAGGAGCGCAAGGAAGCCGAACAGAAGGCCGAGCAGGAGCGCAGGGAAGCCGAGCAGGAGCGCAAGCAGGCCGAACAGGAGGCCAAGCAGGAGCGCAAGGAGGCCGAGCAGAGGGCCGAGCAGGAGCGCAAGGAGGCCGAACAGCAGGCCGAGCAGAAGCGCAGGGAGGCTGAGCAGGAGCGCAAGCAGGCCGAACAGGAGGCCAAGCAGGAGCGTAAGGAGGCCGAGCAGAGGGCCGAGCAGGAGCGCAGGGAGGCCGAGCAGAAGGCCGAGCAGGAGCGCAGGGAGGCCGAACAGACCAAGCGGTACGAGGAGGCAAAGGGCGAGCAGGCGCGCAAGGAGGGCGAAGCCAAGGCGGAGTCGCGTCGCCGCGAGGCCGAGGCGAAGACTGAGGCGGAGCGCAGGGAGAAGGAGGCCAAGGGGGAAACGGCGCGGAGGGAGAAGGAGGCCAGGGCCCAGATCGACCGCCAGGAGGCGGCGGCCAAGGAACAGGGCGACCGGATGCAGCGGGAACTGGGGGGACAGCTCAACACACCCCACAACCCTGGCGACCTGGTGTCGGACCCCTTCGGCGACCGCGATCCGACGACCGGCCCCGGTACCGGGAGTACCACGGTCAACGACGACGGCACGGTCACCACCACGTACCCGGACGGCACCACCACGACCGTCGACCCGGACGGCGACACCATCACCACGGAGCGTCCCGACGGCACCCGGGACACCAGCCCGCTGGGTGACGACGATCTGATCTACAACCCGGACGGCAGCGTCTCCTCCATCAACGACGACGGCTCGCTGGTCACCGACTACCGCGACGGCACGTCCTCTGTGGTGGACCCCGACGACGGCACCGTCACCACGGTCTACCCGGACGGCTCCACGACCAGCGGCCACCTCGGCAACACGTCCGGGACCGGCCGCGACCACTGGAACTCGCCCTATGACACCTCCTACGAGGAGGAGCTGCACGACCCGTACAGCGACCCGCTGGCCGGCCCGGCCTCGTTGTACGGCAGCGGCTCCGGCGGGGAGAACGGCCAGCCGTCCACCGGCGGCCCGATGTCCCCGGGAATGATGCCGGGCGGCGTCGGCGTAAGCCGGAGCGGGGAGGGCAGCTCGGGGGAGCGCACGCGCGCAGTCATGAACGACGAGATCACCACCCACAGCCGGCGTCCCTCCGGTGGCGGGATCTACGACGACCCGGTGAGCATCCCGCAGCCCGGCAGCACCACCGGTTCTGCCATGCCGCCGATGATGCCCCCCATGGGCGGCGGCGGGCCCCAGCAGAACGGCAACGAGCGCAGCGACCGCGAGCGCACCTCCTGGGTGTCGGAGGAGGAGGACATCTGGGGCACCGACGAGGGCGGCGCCCCGGCCGTCATCGGCCGGTGACGCACACCACAGTCGTCCCCGGTCGTCCCCGGTCGAACCGAAGGCACGCACCGGCCGTAGCCGCACATGAAGGAGGTCACAGTGCAGGAGTCGTTGGAACAGCGGTTGGCCAGGGCCCAGGCGGAACTGGAGGCGACCGAGGCCGCCGTGGCACGGATCGAGAGCGATCTGACGGCGGCGACGCAGACCGTGACGTCACGCGATCGGTCGGTCGAGGCGACCGTAGGCCCACAGGGCAACCTGACCGGGCTGAACTTCCTCGACAACAAGTACCGCACCATGAGCGCCTCCGCGCTGTCGGCCGTGGTGATCGAGACGGTGGAGAAGGCGCGTGAGCGGATGGCACGCAAGGTCGTGACCGCGTTCGAGCCGCTGGCCGGCGACATTTCCGGACCATCGGGACTGGGGCAGCTCGACCTGGCGCAGATGCTCGGGGTGTCGCCCGACGAACCGCGCAACGCGCGCAGGCGGTCGGCGAAACCGCTGCACGACGAGTTGCACGAGGACCTGTGAGCACCGGTCCGCGGCAGGCGGCCGTGGACTCAGGAGGAAGCTCCGTGCGGGGCGGTGCCCGTTCCGCGGCTGCCGGGCTGCCGGACCTGCCGGACAACGAGGAGAGTTGATGGTCAGCGATTCTTACCACAGTGACCTGGAGCGGCAGAAGCAGGCCCTCGAGAAGATCGAAGAGGCGATCAAGTCCGGCGAGGAGCTCCTCGGGGAGTTCGTCGTGCGGTACGTCCCGATGTCGGACTGGATGGGCTGGACGGACGACTTCGCGATGCAGATGAAGTCGCAGAGGTTCTACGAGGGCATCACGGAGACGCTCGATCCCATGACCAAGTCGATCCGGGCGGCCTGGACAAGGGCGCTCCAGGTGTCCGTTGAGGTTCAAAAGCCCCAGCAGGGCGCGGTGGAGGACATCGAGCACGTCCGGCGCGAGCAGGGCGTCGGTGCCGAGGACGACGGGGCCTAGAACCAGGGCGGGCGTGGTCTGAGGTGGCGAATCGGCGGCCCGCCGCGGCCCGTTGACAAACGAGGACGGACATGAGTGACGAGCGTGACGAGACATCTCCGATTGCGCCCCCTGCGGATGATGCCGACAGCGGAACGGCCGCCTCCGCCGCGCAGCCGGTCGGATCGGACGCCGGACCGTCGTCCGTTGCCGCGGCCGGGGAGGACGACGTGACTGAGGCTGTGGCCGCAGTCCCCGGGGTCGGAACGGCCGACACCTCCGAGGGGATCACGGACGAGGAGGACGACGAGGAGAAGGACGAAGGTCCGCTCTGGCAGCCCGTCTCCTCGCCCGACGAGGTCCCCGACCCCCCGGAGGAGATCGCCAGGGCCGCACGGCTGGCGCCGGAGCACTACTTCTACATGCACGACCCCAACTGGAGCGGTGAAGGCGTGCCGCCGCCGTTCGCGACCGTCGGACGCTGGCGCTCGGACGACAAGGGCGAGATCGTCGACTGGGAGGACTACCGGGACTACCGGCCGTCCGCGCAGGCGCTGGGCTGGGAAGAGCCGGCCGACGAGACCGACGCCGCAGTGCATGCGGCCGTGACCGGTTACGGGCCGGCCGAGGCGGTGGCCAGCGCGCTGGTCACCGCGCACCTGGAGGTGTTCCTGGACGACGGCGGGAGGCCGAGCCGGTCCGAGGGACCCGAGGGCACCACAGCGATCCCCGTCTTCACTCTGACGCCCAGCCTGGCGGACGCGGACCTGCCACCGCACCGGCACATCGCCGTCCCGGAACTGATCGAGGAACTGGAGGACGGCGAGGAGGTGCTGTATCTCAGCCCCACGTCGCCGGTCAGCGCCGCCGTACCCCCCGACGTCCTGCGCCGGATCCTGGCCGAGGACGAGTCCGGACAGGCCGGGGAGTCCGGCGGGGAAGCGGCGGAGGCGGTACCGGAGCCGGTGCCGGGGACGGAGGTGGACGAACTGCCGGCACAGCATGACGTGGCCCCAACCCCGCCGCCGCAGGCCCTGGTCATGGACGGTGGGCTTGTCGGCGCAGACGCCCCGTGGGAGGCGTGGGCGGAAGGGGATGCCGCCACGGCGGCGTCCGGCTCACAGGGCGCGGAGGGCGTGCCCGGTACGGACGGGGACCTTACCGGGACGACCGCCGCCGACGCCGTGACGACCGCGCAGGAGACCGGGGTGGCCGGAGGGGCCGGCTAGTGCCCCGCTGGAGCGGTGCCCTGCGCCGCCTGCGGGGTGGTGAAGAGGACGGGGACGAGACCGAGCCGCGGAGGCGGCCCGACGCCGACCACAGCCCCGCCGGGTCCCCCGCGGACGCGTCGGTCGAGTCGCAGCAGGCGGCGGCAGGGGACAGCTAGCACGGTGCGACCGCCCGCCGAAGGTCCGCCAGATCCGCGACACCGCGGACTGCCACATGGCAGAGCACCGACCCGCAAGGTGTACCTCCTGGGGTCAGCGCTCGCGAAGCGGCCCAGCTTCGCGCGAGCCCGCGCCGCGTCGGTCGGCTCCACGCGGATCTCGGCGGTGGGGTGCGGCGCGTTCGACGCAGCGTTAGGAAAGCGCTGTGACCGGAGAGTTGTTCAAGGTCGCCGCCAGTCGGCTCAGTGCGCCTCGGGTGTGCTGGAGGACCACGGTGAGCGTGTGGGTGGGCTTCGTGCCGTCGGCGGGGTCGATGCCGGCCCTCAGCACTCCGTACGTGAAGGCGTCCTCCAAGGCCTGCCAGGAGGCGGCGATGACGTTCTCGCCGACGCCGACCACTCGCCGTTGCCTCTCGATGTGCCTGGGCGCGACCGGGCAGAAGAGGCAGGCATGAACCGATCGCGCTCCGCCGCCGTTGGGTCGGATCAGGGGACCACGAGCGAGTTTGCGGGGGCGAAAAAAGAGTCCACGCAGTCCCCGCAGGCGTGCGCCAGGTCTCGCGTGCCGGCGGTGGTCGGCCTCGCGTGGACTTGAGGCGGCGGACGGTGACCGGGCGATCGGCCCGCCCGCTCTCCCGATGCGAACGAAGGCAGAAATCTGATGCGGATCACTATGCCCTACGAAAATGCTCCGGCCCGCGAAGGCTCCGGCGGTCTGGCGAACCCTCCCAGCCCGCAGCATGTACGGCGATGCGCGGGTGCGTTGCTGCTTCTGATGCTCGGGGTGCTGGCGGGCTTGGTGGTCGCGGTGCCCATGGCCGCTCATGCCACACCTGCCCTGCTCCAGATCTATCCGGTTTCGTCGGTTCACCAGGCGCTGCCCGACAACCGGCTGACCGTCAACGGGAAGCGGATGTCGGTCATGGACTTCCCGGGATACGACATCGCGCAGTCGGCCACGGGAACGGGTACGGGCGACGACGCCCTGATCGGCACGGCGGCCCTGGTGCTGCACGACGTATCCAAGGGCGCCCATGTCCGGGCGCCGCAGGACGTTGTCAACGACTGGATGCCCGCTGCTGGGAATGAAGTGCCGTGGTGCTGATGGCACAGCACATACCCCACGCAGCCGCCCACTTCACCGGTCCACGCAAACCCGGCGCCCCATCCGTGATCATCACGATGGATCACCGGGGGACGGCACCGCTACTGCGGAGCATGACCCAAGCTGGACTGTCGCCGCCGCAGGTCCAGACATGGGGCTCACACGCAGCATACGAGCAGCTCCTGGCACGTCCACGTCCACGTTCGCTCGCGATCGTGGACGTGCCAAACCCTCGCTGGCTGCCGACTCTCCACCAGCGGATCGGTCCCCTGACCAGGCTTTCGCCAGTGATACTCCTTGTACCGAGCGGCGCTGATGCGGCGGCGCTACTCGACATCGGCGCTGCGAACGTCCTCGATCGGAACATGTCAGTCCGTGAGTTGGCCGCTCGGCTTCTCGCCGAGCAGCGCTGGCTCAGATCCACAGAGGCGGGTCCCACACCGGGCTCGCCGTCCTCGGAGAACCCGCTGTCCTCGTCACCGCGCCCGATACATCGCTCCCAGCGACTACTACTCTGCCTTCTGGTCCAGCACCGACAGCCGTGGTGCTGCCACGACCTCGCCTGGCTGCTCGGCACGCCCGAACAGCCGCTGCGGCGGCCCACGTTGCGTGCCCGGCTCGCCCGGCTCGAGCCCCACCTGGCCCGCCTCGGGCTGGAACTGTCGACGGAGGGAGGCTGGGGACGCACAAGGTACGAGGTGCGGCCACACACTCTCCGCATCGCCGACTCAAGCGGCCCTGGACTGGCGCCGAAGGGCTCCCTGAAGTTCCTCGGCACACGCCAAAGCAGCACCCACAACCAGGATCTCCGTTGCGGCCCACTGTCGGCGTGACATCATGTGGCCGACTGGCGTGTGACAAGCCGTTCCGCACCAATGGCCCGTTGGGCTTGACCCCTGATCTCGCACGTTGCGTTGAAGGACTCGGCGAGCGCGTTGCCCGCGCTGCTGCCGGCCGCACTGTCCGCTGGAGGACTCCGGAGAGCCTTTCGCGCACCAACCGGCGCTTCGGCACACGTTCCTTCATCTGGGAAGGATCGCCCGTCCGCTCTTGTCGAAACACGTCCTCCCGCCTACTGGCCGCAGAGCACAATGGTTCACGCATTCGAGTCAGAGGCAGGGGATCGGAGGCTTCGTTATGGCGCGGCGACACCACGTGGCGGAGGACTCGGAAGAAGATGGCGCATGGGATGCGCAGTGGGAAGGGGGAGACGGCACCGGGCTGCGGTTCACCGGCACGGCACCGGACTCCTCCGCCCGCCCCTTCGTGAGGACCCGCCAGGAGTCACTTGAGGATGACGAGTCACACTGGTGAACCAGGAGCGCGCCGAACGCGGCCTGGTGCGGCTGCACATGGAGGAGCGGTTGCGGATGTCGTCCCGCCACCACAGCCAGGACATGGCGGCGCGGAGCTTCTTCGCCCATCTGTCGCCTGACGGCGGAACGCCCGATGAGCGCATGCTGGCGGCCGGCTACCAGTATCCCGCCGCCGAGAACATCGCCATTTTCGAGCCGAACGCCATGGCCGTGGTGAGGGCCTGGATGAACAGCCCCGGACACCGCGTGAACATTCTGCATCCGCATGTCCGCGCGATTGGTGTGGGCATGTTCTTGGACGCTCGCACACGCCTCGCGTGGTGGACGCAGAACTTCGGATACGTGTGAGGAAGGCCTGAGCCGTGGAGCCGGGGTATCCGGTTGGTGCGGCTGCGCTGGACCGGTCTGCGTGGCGAGCGCCCTTGTGAACTGCGTCGGTTGGCCCCCGCGGCGGGCTGACGGGACCTGTTCAGCGCGGCGGAGAACGCCACGGCAAGAACACGACAAGATCGCACCAAGTGTTCGTGGGCAGGGTGACAGAACGCGCGGCGCCACGGCGAACAGCGGGTCCCTGCAGGAGAGGGGGCTGCCCGCCGCAGCGGGGCGCAACGACGTCGGCGGATTCTCGCGAGGCACGGCCACCAGCCTGCTCGCGTCTGCCGACGCGGCCCGGGCGGACGCTGCCGCAGGCGCCCTCCACAGCGACCCCTACCTTCTCACTCCAGGATTCAGCGGGCGGCGCAGCCTCACCCGACGCGGCCGCAGTGCCGGAGCCAATCCCGACGAGGCGACTCACGATGACGCGGCGCGCTTCTGAGTCGCTTTGCCGGAGGAAACAACCTGACATGGGACCGCCCGGCACGGGCCGTCCCTCACCCGGCAGAGGGACGGCCTGCGCGCGAAATGGGCTAACTAAGGGCTGTCCCGTAACTGCTGGTCGTCACTGATGGCGCTTCATGAAAACGGCCACCCCCTGCTTGGACTGGCCTCAGAGTTGCTCGCCCTGATGCCCCACATGGACGAGGGCTGTGAGACGTTGCGGCGGCCGCGGATTTCACCACGTGGCAGGGGCCTGCACGCGAAATCCTCTGGTATGTAGGCTCCTTGGGGTGATCGGATAGGCGCATGAGTCTTCCTCGTACCGGGGTGGCCGAGGTTGTCGTGCCAGTCCTCGTCCGTGACCTGACGCCCACTGATCTGCCGGCCTGTACGTGGTCCGGCTCGACCGCCCATCTGATGCAGGTGGAACGGGAGTTGGTGCGCGCGGCAGCGGGGGATGTGGACTATCTGGCGGTGTGCACCCCGGCCGATGTTGCGGTGGCGATCGGGGGCATCGACTACCAGGTCACGGCCGGCGTAGGCACACTCTGGCAGCTCGCGGTCCTCCCGGCCCTGCAGTCGTGTGGTCTGGGCACTACGCTCATCCGGGCGGCGGAGGACCGCATCAGGTCACGCGGCCTGCACAGGGCCGAGCTTGCGGTGGAGGAGAGCAATCCACGGGCCCGGGCCCTGTACGAGCGACTGGGCTACCTGGCCCACGGTCGCCGACCGGACGCCTGGGACGTCCAGGCGCCGGACGGCTCACTGCGCCGGTACGAGACCATGTGCACGCTGATGCACAAGGACTTGTCGTAGGGGGCGCCGCGTGGCGATGGAAGTGTGGGCACCGATCTTTTCACTCGCAGGCGTCGCCCTCGGCGGCGGCCTGACGGCGCTCTCCCAGCGTGCCACTCAGCGCTCAGCCGAACGGCTGGAGGAACGCCGCCAGGCAGCGGCCACCAGCGAGGCGCGCCGAGCAGAGCAGATGCAGGCGATCAAGGACTTCATCGCCTGCGCCCAGGATGCCGAACGGGCGGCCTACAGCCGTCCCGAGGCTTGGGGCGATGACGAAGACTGGAACAGTACCGCTTCGGGTGTCATGACCAGGCTTTGGATCGCTGAACGGCACCTCGTGCTGCTCAGCGACGCGGACCTGCACGCCCCTGCGCACACATTCGGTCGGGCACTCAACCAGGCGGTGTGGCGAGAGATCGGCGACGTCGAGGTCAACGAGCACCTCGAGGAACACAAGATCGCCTTCATGGCCGCAGCACGCGCGAGCCTCGCATCCCCTTGAGTCCAACCAAATTGGTGGGACCCCTCCGTTAGGAGCCGCCAAGGCGAGCGGCCTCCGAAGCCCGTCTCGAAACCCTGAGCAGCTGGGGTACGAAGAGCGACACTGGCCGGATTTCACAGGTTCCCATGATCACTGGAGAGCGACGCGCAGGTCCCGACTGTACCAGTGGAACCGTGTGCCGTCCTTGCTGTGCGGCTGCTTGCCGGGGGTGAATCCTGCCCGCCGCGCGACTGCGGCGGATGCGGGATTCTCCGGCTCCACCTGGATCACCGCCTCCTCCCCGCCCTCACTGGCCGCGTACTGGGACGCCAGGAGGACCGCCCGGGTAGCCAGGCCACGCCCCCTCCATGACGGATAGAGGCCGTAGGCGACATTCACCTGGCCCGGAGCCAAGCCCTCCCCTGCGAACCGCAAGTCGATCGTCCCCGCGAGTGCCTCGTCGGCGCCTACCCGGATTCCAAAAGCGCGGAGCGGCCCGGCCGTGTCCCACTGTTCCCAGCAGTGCTGGAAGTACGCTTCAACGCCCTCGCGCGTGCCGGGACCACCGTTGAGCCAGCGAACCAGCAGCTCATCCTCCCCCGTGAGATGCGCCTTCACATCGTCCAGGCGCAGCGGCGACAGAGTGATGATCCCGTCGGACAGCCTCACTTCATGCATCCGCCGATTCTTGACGCCGAAGCTGCGTCGCACCAGCGGATTCCGCGAGACGTCGCCCAGAGCTACCCCACCACAGGGGATGATCTTGGTGTGGCTGGTGTGATCACGGCGTCGGAGCCGTCTGGATAGCCCCGTTCACCGGGCTGAGTCCGCGCTGCTTCGCTCAAGTACGAGCCTGGATGGGCTTCCATAGATGAATTCTGGCCGCAGGTTGGCCGAACTCGGCTGTCGGCGACCTCTTCGCCCCGAATAAGGCCAGGGCACGATCCAGACCTGACATCGGCGGCATTCGTGCAAGTCAGGCCGTTGGTATGGAGAAGATCTTCTCCCAGATTCTCCCAGCTCTTGCAGCGGCTTGCTCTTGGGAGACCGAGCCAGCAGAGTCACCGTGGCCACCGGGTGTGCCTCCTCGCCTGCGGGACTAGACGAGCGGACCCCGCCCTAATAGGACTCCGTTAGGTCTTCCGGTCGGGCCTGATCGGGAGCATGTTGAATGGGTGGACGCACACGAAGTGAACCGTGTACGGGCGAAGTTGGCGC
>NZ_JBIAPW010000066.1:0-12663 GCF_042888505.1 Streptomyces sp. NPDC002870 | reverse complement strand
CGGTGCTGGGCCGGAACCTGCACCACCTGCGGACGCGCCCTACCCACCACACCCAGCAGAAGAAGACAGCCCCCGACCTAACGAAGCACTACTAGAGAGTCATGACTCCTTCCCCTGATCCTGCATCGGCCACCGAGGCTGTGACGCGTGAGTCTTTGGCGAACCGCAAGGGCTACGATGAACGGTTCCTTGGGCCGTCCGTACCGTTGCCCATCCCTACCGATCCAACCGTCGAGACCGTCGTTCTGCCGTACACCCACTTCAGCGTGGCGTTTCGCCCCGACCGACGGCTGGCCGCGTCAACGGGTGTCATGATCGACGGCTAAAGCTGGTCGACGCGGAGCGTGACGACGACTGGCGATTTGACTCGCGCCTTTCCGATGGTCAGCAGAACGGGGCACCCCGTCTACAAGAACAACCCGCTGGACAAGGGCCACCTCGTCCGCAGGCTCGATCCGGTCTGGGGCACGGGACGCGAGGCAGAGACGGCTAACAGCGACACGTTCCACTGCACGAACGCCGCCCCGCAAAAAAATGGACATCTTCAACCAGGGCAAAGAGCTCTGGCTGGGACTGGAGAACTTCTTGCTCGACCATGCTGAGGCGTTCGATCGCAAGCTGTCGGTATTCACCGGACCGGTACTTGAGGACTCCGACCCGCCGTACCGGGACATCAAGGTACCGCTTCGGTTCTGGAAGGTCGCTGCGTTCATGCAGGACGGTGAGTTGGCCTCCACTGCGTACGTCCTGGACCAAAGCCCCGATCTGACCAGCGATGCCGCTGCGCGAGCTCTGGCTGAAGCGGCCAGGGCTGGAGATCCGCCCCCGTTGGGCGCCTTCCGCACCTTCCAGGTACCGGTCGCTGATTTCGCAGAGGTCACCGGCTTGGACTTGGGGCCGCTTCCGGCCGCTGACCGGCTACCTCCGCGGATGCGTGCCGAGGAGCGTTGGACGCAATTAGGGAGGTTCGAAGAAATCGCGGTGTAAATACCGCCAGTGCCCGCGTAGATCCACTATGCGGGCGATTCGTTCCCATATCGACCATCGCGGCGGCTCACCGCTGTTTCGTAGCCTCTACGGCCTTCAGGTGACGTCTGGGACTTGCCTGATAGGCGCCGGTCGGACTCGCGCGCACGCAACGGCCAGCCCTAACGTGACTGAAACGGACGAAATGAGCATTCTCAAAAAGAACCCTCGTGAAGACCGAGCCCTCTCCGTGGAGGAGGCGGTCGAACCCAAGAAGCGCATCGCCGAGAGTAGGGCGACCGGACAGTGGCACTGGATGGGGAACTATGGAAGCCCTTGTGGTGGCCGTCGCGAACTCCGCGCCGAAGTGCGAGTCTGGCGAACTCATCGCCGGGTTCCATGAGAACGGTCTGATCCCGACCTACTCCCTGGACGACCACAGGATGAAGACAACCACCACGAGGCCCTCGGGGCTTGTGGAGAGCCGGGTGCGGTGCCAAGTCGAAGGCCCGGTTCGGGAAGCGGCTCCGGGGAAACGGGCCGGTCGAAAGAACGGAACCGCGCTCCGGGCCGACTTCACCACACGCCAACAGTGTCGCCGCAATGCCAGGGACGGGGCGCTGTCGCGTATGGGCGCGGTGATCTGGACGGCCCGCTGTCTCGTACGGGCGGACCACCGCGCCGGGACTCCACCATGCCCAAGCAGCGAAAACATCCCGCCCGCCCACAGCCGACGATCAGCGACGTCTCATCGCACCAACCGGAAGGGCGAGGTTAGTCCGCGTCGGCGGGCCGGCCTTCGCCGGCCATGAACCTCCAGACCAACCCGTGGCCCAGGACGACCAGCAGGATCAGCAGAACCGCCTCGGCCTGGATCGGCTTCAGGTCGACGACGTCGGCGAGTTCGGGCTCCGCGCCCACCACCGCGATCAAGGCGTAAAATAGGGCCGCCACCGCCTGCGCCAGGGGCAGGAACACGGACGGGCCGTCTGGGCGGCTGTGCCAGGTCAGGCGCAGCATCGACACACAGCCGATCACGGCGAGCACCACGAAGCTGAACCGCCAGATCTCCGGGGTCTCGGTGCCGCCGACCTGCGCAAAGAGACCCATGAGCGCGGGGAGCAGGAACGAGAGATAGATACCACCAACGCTCCGGCGCAGCGCCGGATCGCGCAGCCAGTCCCGGTGCCCCTGCACCACGTTCCACCAGAGGCCGACCAGCGTGAAGCAGGTGGCCGAGAAGAGTGCGTAGAACGTGCTGACATCCACCGGGCCTCCCACGTCAGGATTCGCACGGCGCGTCCCCGGGACCGCCTTGAAAGGTCACGGTCCTGGCGACGTGGACCCGTGCGGAGTGATGCGAGCGTCCCATGGCAACGCCGCCGCCCTGGTGGACCGACACTCGTCACGCACCCCAACGGACGCCAGGCCAGCCGCCGACTCTGTTCACCGAGGCGCCCCGGAGCAGCGAGGCGCCGCCGACGCGGCAGCGCCCGGATTCTGTGTAACGTGTATGAGTTCAGCGACATCCCGCTGATCTCGCGACCTGCGGCATCCCCCCGTCCGATGCAATATCCGAGGGTCGGGCTTCGAGATCGACGTCCGGTCCACAAGACGGCATCGGCGGCAATGCCCCGCCCGCCAGCTCGACCGAATCGGGCAGCACCTTCACCACCTCGATCCCGCTGCGCACCCGGACACCCAGGCGCTCGAGGGCGGCCTGCAGATATGCCTTGGCCTTCGGGTTCATGGTCGCACCGGGTTCCTGCCGGCCCAGCAGTGCGACGTTCAACTCCGGGTGCCGCTCGGCGATCTCCGCGGCCGACTCAGTGCCGGTCAGCCCGCTGCCACCGAGCACCACCGCGCCGCTGCCGAGCCGCGCCAGCCGGTCGGCCAGCAATCCCGAGGCGGCTTCGGAGGACGCCGGAGCCATCGATGCCCGCGACGCGGCACTGCGGGCGTTCGGCCGCTCTCGCCCGGACGCGCCGTCTGCTTGGTGTGCCTGCGAAAAGCGAACTAAGATCCATTTCGCGCCGGCTTGTGCATATTCGTCGTAAGGGAACTGCCCATGACGACCGAACGGCTCCACAGGCAAACCGAAATCGAACGCCGAACCGAGGTCGACGTCGTCGTGGTCGGCTCCGGTTTCGGTGGTTCAGTCGCCGCCTACCGACTCGCCGACGGCGGCCTGTCCGTGGTGGTTCTGGAGCGCGGCAAACCGTACCCGCCTGGCAGCTTCCCCCGCACGCCGGCCGGTATGGCCCGCAACTTCTGGGACCCGAGCGAGGGCCTGCACGGGCTGTTCGACATCTGGTCCTTCCGCGGTCTGGAGGGGGTCGTCTCCAGCGGCCTCGGCGGCGGCTCCCTCATCTACGCCAACGTCCTGCTGCGCAAGGACGATAAGTGGTTCGTGCACGAGTCGCCGCTGCCTGGCGGGGGTTACGAGCACTGGCCGATCAGCCGCCGTGATCTCGATTCGCACTACGACGACGTCGAGAAGATGCTCGGCGCCACACCGTACCCCTACAACGACACGCCGAAGACCGTCGCAATGCAGGAAGCGGCGGACCGGCTGGGCCTACAGGTGTCACGGCCGCCCCTCGCCGTTGCATTCGCCCGCCGCCGCGGCGAGGTGCCGGTCCCCGGAGCGCCCGTCCCCGAGCCGTGGTATGGCAACATCCACGGCTTGCCGCGCGAAACCTGCCGGCTGTCCGGCGAATGCGACGTCGGTTGCAACTTCGGAGCCAAGAACACCCTGGACCACACCTACTTGTCGGCCGCGCGGCACCGCGGCGCCGACATCCGCACGCGTTGTGAGGTGCGCGGCTTCGCGCCCCGGCCCGGCGGCGGCTACGAGGTCCGGTACGTCCTCCACGATGCGGCCGACGAGGGCCACCGCACCCCGACCGGCAAGCTGCCGGTGCACCGGATCAACTGCAAGCGTCTGGTGCTGGCGGCCGGCTCGTTCGGATCGACGTACCTGCTCCTGCGCAACCGCTCCGCGCTGCCCGGCATCAGCCCGGCTCTCGGCACCCGGTTCTGCGGCAACGGCGATCTCCTCGGCCTGGTCCTCAAGGCCGCCGGCGGAGCCGGACGCGGACCGCGGACGCTGGCGGCCAGCACAGGGCCGGTGATCACCAGCGCCGTCCGCGTGGGCGATGAGCTGGATGGGGACGGCTCGTCGGGACGCGGCTTCTACGTCGAGGACGCGGGCTATCCCACGTTCGTGGACTGGCTCGCTGAGGCAACGCAAGTGCCTGGCAGCCTCCGCCGTACCGTGGGATTCGGCCTGCACCGGCTGCGGTCCCGCCTCGGGTTCAACCCGCAGAGCAACATCAGCAGCCGGCTCGCGCTGCTCCTCGGACCGGGCGTGTTCTCGGATTCGTCACTGCCCCTGCTCGGCATGGGCCGCGATCTTCCGGACGGCCGGATGGGCCTGCGCCGCGGCTACCTCGACATCGACTGGACCACTCAGACGTCGCGCCGCTACTTCGAGCGCGTGCGGTCGACCATGAGCGACATGGCGGGCGTGCTCGGCGCGGAATTCCGCGACAACCCGCTGTGGTGGACCCGCCGGGTGGTCACCGTGCATCCCCTCGGCGGCGCGCCCATGGGCCGCCATGCCGCGGAAGGCGTGTGCGACTCGTTCGGCGAAGTCTTTGGCTTCCCGGGACTGTACGTGCTCGACGGCGCTGTGCTGCCGGGCCCGGTGGGCGCGAACCCGTCGCTCACGATTGCCGCCTTCGCCGACCGGGCCTGCCATCACATCCTCGGGGAGCGTGCCGCGCCGCGCGTCGCGCAGCAGGCAGCTGCCACCGCCCCAGCGCCGCTCGCGGACGTCCCAGCCGCCGCCGCGAACAGCGAACATCCCACCAGCCTCTCCTTCACCGAGGAGATGAAGGGGTATGTGGCACTCGACGTCGACGACCCCGAGGAGGGACGGGCGCTCGGCCGCTCGCTGAACCAGCGGCTGTCGTTCCGGCTGACCATCACCGCGGACGACGTCGACCGCTTCACCGCGGACCCGGAGCACCTGGCCAGGGCCGCCGGCCATATCGACTGCGACGTACTCGGCGGCCGGCTTCCGGTCGAGGGCGGCTGGTTCAACTTGTTCACCCGCGGCGAGGACCCGAGCCGGCGGCGGATGCTGTACACCCTGCACCTGCGCGACCCGGGCGGCAGTCCGCTCACGCTCGTGGGTCACAAGGAAGTGCACGACGACCCGGGCATCGACGTGTGGAGCGACACCTCGACGCTCTACGTCCGCATGCTCACCGGACACGTACCGCCCGACGGCAACGGTGGCGGCGCCGTACCGGTGCTCGGTGCGGGAGTTCTCGTCATCCTGGCCGGTGACTTCGTCCAGCAGCTGACAACCTTCCGCGCCGTGGGGCCGCATCGCGTACAGGCACTGGAGAGCTTCGGCCGTCTCTTCCTGGGCGAGTTGTGGGACGTCTACGGCTTCCACCTGGCGCCGACCGGGGAGCCGACGTGAACGTACGGGAGTTGCGCAAGCACGCCGACGAGCTGCGCTTCACCCCGCAGGATCCGGTGCGGTGGCTTGCCCCGAGGGAACTGGCCCGTACAGCGGTCAAGGCCGGTCTGGCCGCCGTCTTTGCCGACTACTCGGACAAGCGGGAGATCCAGGGAGCGCTCGAGAGCAGTCTCCTGTCGGCACCGCTCAAGAACCCCGGCGCCGAGGAGATCTGGGTCGACTACGTTTCCGACATCGGTGACGGCTTCGACGCGACG
Organism: Streptomyces sp. NPDC002870; assembly: GCF_042888505.1. Taxonomy (NCBI): domain Bacteria; kingdom Bacillati; phylum Actinomycetota; class Actinomycetes; order Kitasatosporales; family Streptomycetaceae; genus Streptomyces; species Streptomyces sp. NPDC002870. The sequence goes on along the minus strand of NZ_JBIAPW010000066.1, from coordinate 6,945 downwards.
AGCTCAGTGGCGTGGGCCCTGGCGGCGGACGAGCTCGACGTAGGCGCATCCCTTCCGTTGCGCCGGGGCTCGCTGCTCGTACTCGGCGGGGACGAGGCTTACCCGGTGGCCTCGGCGACGGCGTACGAGGACCGGATGAAGGGACCGTACCGGGCCGCTCTTCCGACAGCGGAGGACCAGCCGCTCATGGTCGCGCTACCCGGCAACCATGACTGGTACGACGGCCTTACCGCCTTTTTGCGGATTTTCGCCCAAGGGCGGCGCATCGGAGGCTGGCAGACCCGGCAAACCCGGAGCTACTTCGTCGTGCAGCTGCCGCAGCGCTGGTGGCTCGTCGGCCTGGACAGTCAGCTCGGGTCCTACTTCGACGACCCCCAGCGGCGATACTTTGAATCCCACCTCTCGGCGGGGCTGCTGCCGGGCGACGGTGTGATCGTCTGCTCCGCAGAGCCAACGTGGGTCAAGAGCCACGATGAAGTCAACGCCTTCAACGCACTCCACTGGTTCGACCGGAACATCATCCGGACAAGACTCGACCGGGAGACCGGAGAGCGGGTGCAGACCGGCGCGTCGATCCGCCTGTGGCTGACTGGCGACAAGCACCACTATTCCCGGTACGCGGAACGGTTCCCCGGGGAGCCGTTCGCGGACCACGACCCGCTTCCGCCGGATCCGCGTCGGCGCCAGATGGTGACGTGCGGGATGGGCGGTGCATTCCTGGCGTCCACGCACCGGTTGCCCACGTCCCTTCCCCTGCCACCCAGCACCTCGCGGATGCGGCAGAAGGACGACCCGCCATCAGCGTTCGCCCGCGCGCAGCACATTCGCCCCAGTGAGCAGGAGTCCCGCTCGATCGCCCGGTGCGTCGCGAAGCCGTGGTCACCCCACTGGCTGCCGCGACGCAATCGGGGGTTCGCCCTGATGGCCGGGATGCTGCACGCAGGCCTGTTCTTGCTGCTCAGCTTTGTGTTCGCGCTGTCGCAAGGCGGTCGCAGTCCCGTCGCCGCTGTTCGGCGCTCAGGTGCCGGTGACCTCTTGTGGTTCGTGGGGGTGGGCCTGATGGTCGTGGTGGCGCTGCTCCTGAGGCGTGCCTGGAGCCTCTTCCTGACGCGCAGGCGGAGACACCCGGCACGGGCCAGCGCGCTGACAGCCTCGCTGGCTCAGATCGCTGTCGCCCTGACGGCCATGCTCACCACGGCCATTCCTTTTCCGGGCAGCTGGCCCGGCTGGGGTGTACTGCTGGTGTGTCTCGGCAGCGCCGCTCTCGCGGGCGCAGCCGTGGGCTCCGAACTCTTCGCTCTGTGGGTACTGCGGGCGCGCGGTGGCGCGGTCGCCGAGTGGGCGATGTCAGCCCAGTCGATCGAGGACCACAAGGGGTTCGTCCGCATGCACATCGCGCCGGACGGCATCCTCACCCTCTATCCGCTCGTACTCGAGGGCATTTGCCGCGACTGGGACCTTCAGGATGTCGAGGACCACCCGGCCGCCAGGTGGCGGCGGCCAGTTCCCAGCAGCCGCCCGGCCGCCCGCCTGATCGAGGATCCCGTCGTGATCGCCCGGAAGGCGAGGACACCATGACCGGTACGCCGCGGCCCGATTCACCCCGCACGACCCGCCACGATCACGTCACTGAGGTGCAGCCGCTGACCGCACTGGACGGACGGCCGCTGACGCTGGTACACGTGCAGGGCCGGCAACCGCCTACCCGCGGCCCGGTCCTCGTGGTGCACGGCGCAGGGGTACGGGCCGAGTTGTTCCGGCCACCGCTGCGACGCACCTTCGTCGACGCCCTGATCGACGACGGCTGGGACGTATGGCTGCTCAACTGGCGCGCGTCGATCGACCTCGCCCCGGTGCCCTGGACCCTGGACCAGGCGGCGGCGTACGACCATCCAGCCGCGGTGGCCCGGGTGCTGTCGGCCACGGGCGCGGACCGGCTCAAGGCCGTCGTGCACTGCCAGGGCTCGACGTCCTTCATGATGGCGCTGTCGGCGGGGCTGCTTCCCGAGGTGGACACGGTAGTCAGCAACGCGGTGTCGCTGCACCCCGTCGTTCCCCGCCTGTCCACCTTCAAGATCGGCCGCGTCGCGCCGGTCGTCGGCCGGCTGATGCCGTACATCTCACCGGGATGGGGAGACCGACCGGCCGGCGCGCTCTCCCGGCTCATGGTCTGGTTCGTTCGCGCGACCCATCCGGAGTGTCGTAATTCGGTGTGCCGCATGGTCAGTTTCACCTATGGCAGCGGATGGCCTGCCCTGTGGTCTCACGCGAATCTCGACGAGGCGACCCACGACTGGATCCGCGGCGAGTTCGCCGCGGTCCCCATGACGTTCTTCACGCAGATGAACCGGTGTATCCAGGCTGGCCAACTCGTCTCGATGGAGGGCATCGCGGGACTGCCGCAGTCCTTTGCCGAAAAGGCGCCCCAGACCGACGCGCGGATCGTGCTCCTCGCCGGCGAGGACAACCGGTGCTTCCTGGCCGAGAGCCAGCAACGCACCTACGACTTCCTGGAGAGGCACCGGCCCGGCCGTGACAGCCTGCACCTTCTGCCCGGCTACGGACACCTCGACGTGTTCCTGGGCCGCCGCGCGGCCGACGACACCTACCCACTCATTCTTGAGGAGCTCGCCCGATGAAACGGATCCTGCCCCTTGCCAGGCTGGGGTTGTCGGTCGTGCCGTCTCCCGTACCGCGTCGGCAGCGCCGGCTCACCGGACGACACGCCCTGGTCGACGGCATCCCGTTCGCCCTGCCGGTCGACTCGGTCGACACGCCCGCGCTGATGGCAGGGTTCACCATCGACCGCGAGGCTGCTGCCCGGATGCTTCCCGGCAGCGAGCTCCACCCCGTCGCGCTCCCAGGCGGCAAAGGGCTGCTCGTCATTACGGTCGTCAACTACCTGCGCACCGACATCGGCCGGTACATCGAGTACTCCATCGCGATCGCCTGTACGCACGGGTCCCGGCCGGCTCCGCCTCTGCTGCCGGGACTGCTGCGGGGCACGTTCCGCACCGGGCAGTACGTCGTGGACCTGCCGGTCAGCAGCGAGATCTCGGTGAAGGGCGGCAAGGGCATTTGGGGGATGCCCAAGCACCAGGCCAACCTGGACTTCAAGGTGAGCGACTCCGCGGTGTCGAGCCAGTACGAGGTCGACGGACACCTTGGGATGTACATCGAGATCGAGCGTCCGCCCGCGACCGGGCTGCCGCTGCGCGTGGGAGCGGTGAACTACTGCGCGTTCCGCGGCATGCTGATGAAGTCGTCCATCTACTTCGACGGCAAGGCCGATGTCGCGTTCGGCAGGCGGGCGCGGGCGCGTCTCGTGGTCGGGGACGCCCCCCAGGTCGCCGGGCTGCACGATCTGCGGATCGCCACCGACCCGCTGTTCACCGTGTACCTGACCTCTGCCCAGGGCGTGCTCGACGACCACTTCGAGTGCTGGTTCCTCACCAGCGACGAGCCGGGGCGAACGTACGGCGACCCGCTGGACAGCGTCGTCGGCCTCGGCCTGTCGCAGGTCTGGCCGGAGCCGCCGAGCATCGATGTCCGGGCCCGCTCATGAAAGAGACGTGGCTGCTGATCAACACGCTGTACTTCTTGTACGGCGCGACCATGTACATGGGCACCATGTGGGTGCTGCGACTCTTTCTCTATCCCACCTGGCGAGTTCTCACCCCGGAGAACGTCGACGACCACTTCCGTGTGCCCACCACGCTGGCGACCAAGTTTTTCACGGTGGTGGTCCCCCCAATGTTCATCTCCGGGATCATTCTGGTGTGGAGCGAGTGGGGCCACTGGTACGTCGTCCTGTCAGCGGTCTGCCTGGCTGGCATCTTCATGCTGACGTGGGTCGGCCAGGGCATCATCGTTCCGGTCAACAAGAGGATCCGGGGCGGTGAGTTCGACGGCATGGCCGGGCTCACGCCGTTGCTGGTGCGCTGGATGAAGCTCAACGACATCCGGTTCGTCGGCGCCACGATCACCTGGGCGGCGATCGTCTGGTACATCGTCGCCAAGGGCGACCTGCTTGGAGCCCTCAAGTGAGCCTGCTGCCCAGCCGAGTCACCCGCGACCCGCTTTGCCTGGTACTCGTGCTCATCGGTGCCGTGACGGTCCTGACCGGCGTGTGCCAGCTGATTGCGCCGGGCCCAATCCTGGACCTTCTGTCGGTGGACTCGACGGCGACCAGCAGACATCTGTTCGCAACTGTCGGCATGTTCATGATCATCATCGGTGGCCTGCTCATCCAGGGGCTGCTCTCGGCCACTCCGCCGCCCTACCTGCTGTTTTGGGCGGGCCTGCAGAAGTTTGGCGCCTTCGCCCTGGTAGGCATCGGCGTCGCCCGGGACCTGTTCGGACCGCTTGCGCTGCTGTGGCCTTCTTCGACCTGGCCACCGCCCTGCTCTGCTGGCTGATGTGGCGGCGGCTCGGGCACCGGGCCGGGAAGCTGCCCGCCGCGGGGGCCGGAGCGTGAGGCGCTCGCTGCTCCTGGCGGGCGGCGGTATGCGGGTCGCCTGGCAGAGCGGTGTGGTGCGGGCACTGCGGGAGCACGGTGTGGGCTTCGACCATGTCGACGGTACCTCGGGCGGGATCATGACCGCGGGCATGCTGCTGTCGGGACAGGACCCGGCGGAGATGGGCAGGCGATGGTCCGAACTGCGCGTACGCGACTTCAGCTCGCTGCTGCCGCTCACGGACTATCTGAAGGGGCCCTGGGCACTGCCCGCCTTCGGCGACGCTGGCGCACATCGACGTTCAGCTCACACCGGTCGGGAGTGACCGAGAAGCCCTGCCCACCGTGCAAGGACGTCACCGACAGCTTCGGCGGCAGGGGAAACCCCGAACCGTCCTCGACGCCGGGCAGTTCGGCGTCATCCAGCAGCCGCACGAGGTGGGCGGCGCGCGAGATGGCACCGACCACCGTTCGGCTCGAACCGGAATGCCCGGCGGGGGCGTGAACCGCGATGGAGGCCCGCCACAGGCCCCGGCCGCCGACCACCACTTCCTCCATCCCCGGGTAACCGATCATCACCCCGGCCGGGCGGGCCGCTGCCTCATCGGCGAGGTACGCACGGGCACCTCCGAAGTGGCCGGTGTGCTCGTCGACGTCCAGGAGCACTGCGAGACCGCCGTGCAGGCCTTCGGCGCACGCCTTGAGATTGACGGCGATGTGGCAGAACATCGCCGCGGCGAGTTTCGAGTCCGCCGCCCCACGGCCCAGCAGCCAGCCGTCCACCACGTCCCCGCAGGCCGGCGGAAACGACCAGGCTGCTTCGTTGCCGTAGGGGGGTGTCCACGCAGGCGTCCAGGACCCACCACGGCCCCGGCCGGCCCCCGGGAATCTCTACGAGCAGTCCTACCAGTTCGCCGGAGTCATTGTGCAGACGGCGGTGCGGCATGACGTGGTCGGCGAGCCAGCCTTCGAGCACCCCAAGGACGGGCTCGTAGTCGTCGATCCCGGCCCGGCTCGGCCGCCGGATCAGCTCCTGGGCAAGCGCCACCACGGAGGTCATTCGTTCCTGGGCGGCCTGCTGCAGGTTCTCGTTCATGCTTCTCCCCACCTCAACTGTGCCGCACCGGCAGCGCGCGCACGGCCTCGATTGTCTCCACGTGCCGCGCGGAGGCGCATGCCTCACGCCCATGGTGAACCAGCCCCACCGCAGCCTCGCGCCCCAGTAGGACGCCGCAGTCGAACCCTTCAGCCCCATGGAAGGACGGCAGCGGCACCACCGCCAGCGTCTCCGATGCCACGAAGAAGCGCTCCAGGGCGGCAGCGGGCTCCACCATGCCGATGTGCAGGGTCTTCACCCCGTTACGGCGCGCAGAGGGATCTCGCAGTTCGAGCAGCCTCACTAAATGACCGACCAGTTCAAGGTGCCGGGGCGGACCATAGAGCACCCTGTAGTGCACCAGGTCCGGGCGCTGGGCGACCGCAGTCCCGATCGCGGCCAGGTACGCCTTCTCCCGGCTTCGGCTGCCAGTGACTACCAACTGCTCACGGGCGCTGGAGACAACGTCGACCATCGCCTCAACCAGGGCCGTCCAGCGCGTGAGTACCTTGACCACCACGTCCGTCCCGGACGTTTCCAACACGCTGGTGGCCGCACCATCCTGATGGGTAAACAGCACCTCGCTCCGCTCCCGGTAAAGCTGGCACAGAGCGGCGCGGTTACGCTTGCCAGTCCGCCGCCGCCCGGACTCCCACGCGCTGAGCAGGCTCCCGTCCGTCGCACCCCCCGTAATCTCGTTCAGGGCATTGGCGGCCTCTTCCAAGGTCAGGTTTCGCGCCAGCCGGGCTCGCTTGAGCACCGAATCGCTACCACTCGTCACCACGCCACACCCCTCCCCTTCACCGGTCTCCCAGTCTCTCCCGAACCACGGACACTGGTCGGCAATCGCCCCGACGAGCTGCACCGTCGTCCGGGGCGCTTCGCTCACGGAAAAGCATTTCGGTCTGTCCGGGGCCTTCCTTATTGACTGCAGCCACCCTGAAGGCATCACCAGCCGACGGAGGAAACGGTGCGCCGAAGGCGGAGTTCAGCACGAGCCAGGCCGGGGCCTCGACATACCCATTGAGATGCGATCCGCGCTGCTGGTGGCGAGGAGTTTGCCATCCGGACTGAAAGCCACCGACCAGACGGAGCCGGTGTGGCCGGTGAGGGGCTTGCCCAGCTGTTCTGGCTGACCGTCAGGCCGAGCCGGTGGACGCCTGGTCGACCCTCGGCCCCCTCCCACCAGCGGTATGCGGCATCTACCTCATCCCACAGCTTGCGGGGACCGCTCTGGTAGACCCGGGAGACCGCCTTGGTCCGGGTTCGGCAAGCTCGCTGGCTCTGTACGCGAGAACGGGCTCTGGTCCACTTCGTGTGGTGCGGTGACGCTCGGTCACGCCAATAGGACCCGCTTGCGTAGGAGTTCGAATCCTGCGCGGCCGAACATTTG
>NZ_JBIAPW010000065.1:0-12978 GCF_042888505.1 Streptomyces sp. NPDC002870 | reverse complement strand
CCACCGCCCTGATGCAGCGTCAGCCCACTAGACTCGAAACAGGCACGCTGACCAGGACAAATGGAGAAACGCAACTGGAGTACTAGTACTCCAGCGGGAGATCATGTCCTGAGCTGGTCGGTTTGGTGGTTCCGGTCATGGTGGGGATGGTTGAAGCCGAGTCCTGGGCTGCGAGTTGGAGTCACGTGGTCTGCAGTGAACACGGCCACTCCTACGCCGTGATGAGCTCGCACACCGCCGAGGCATTGCACGTCCGCTGCTTGCGAGTCTCAAAGTAGGACCGCCGCGTTCAACTGGCGCCCCACCACCGGTCTGCCCCCCAAGCGAGGACGTACCCCTCGCCGTTCAGGGCCCAGTGCAGCGCCGCAGATGGCAGCAGGCTGCCGGATCTGCGACGCAGCTCGCAGAAGACCACGCCGGCGGCCGCCGTGCCGACGACGGCCGCGGCAACGGACAGCGCGACGCCGAGCGTGCTGTGGCCGAAGACAGCCCCGACGGCGCTGTTGGCTCTGGTGATGCCCAGCGAGGGAAGCACGTGCCAGAAGCCGAACAGGATCGAGGAGACCGACGTTGCCCAGCCGACGCCCCATCGCCGCTCGACCATTGCCCACAAGACGCCCCGGAAGGCGACTTCCTCAAGCAGTACGGTGCCGAACGGCACGCGGATCAGTACCCGGAACAGCAGCTGGCCCACGGACAGGTCGTCGGCACGCTCATCCAGGAACAACGGGCGGGTGAGCGGAACGGCCAACGCCATGAGATAGCTGACCAGCACCGCTCCGGCCAGGACCAGCCCCCACCGCAGTCCGCGGCCGAGCGTTGCCTTACCGAGTCCGAGGTCGGTCCAAGTGATGCCGTCCCAGCGAGCAATCAGAATCAGCACCGCGGCCGCGGCGACGCAGACAGGGACGTACAACTCAGGTGCGAGCCGGTTGTTCAGCGCGTTCACGACCACGAGAACGGCGACGGCCAGGAGAATCCGCATGGTGATGCCAGGATCCTCGATCGGCCACCGTAACCGCTGGTTTCCCCGGCGTGTCCGGGGACGACGCCCAGACGCGGCACATCGCGTCCCGTTTCGCCGAGATCTGACGGCGGGTCGTCCCCACCGCCGGATACCCGGCAGGTCACCGGGCCCACTACAACCGGCGGCGACGCCACTCGGCGAGCGGCTACCTCACCCCGGCCGTGTTCGAACGGTGGGTGATCACATCACGTAATCTGTCACTCGTCGCGTGAAACCCGGTGTCCACTCCTGAGGTTCAACCTCAAGGAGGCGGCGCGCGCATTCCGTGGACAGTCCAGCGAGAGGAATCCGATGATTTTCATCACGGCTAAGTTCAAGGTCCGCCCCGAGTACGCCGACCGGTGGCCTGAGATCACCGCCGACTTCACCGCCGGCTCGCGCGGTGAGCCGGGCTGCCTGTGGTTCGACTGGTCGCGGAGCATTGAGGACCCCACGGAGTACGTGCTGGTCGAGGCATTCCGAGACGACGATGCCGGGGCAGCGCATGTGCAGTCCGAGCACTTCCAGGCCGCGCGGCGGACTCTGCCGTCCCACCTGGCTGAGACCCCCCGGATTGTGAACGTGAAGGTCCCGCATGACGACTGGTCACTGCTGGGTGAGATGGCTGTCACCGGCATGGAATAGCCCCGAACAGTCCTCTGCTCTTTCTCTAGGGGGCAGCTCGATATTTTCGTAATCCTCAGGCGTGGCGTCCCTGATAGTGATGTCCACTCTCCGAAGCGTGCAGCAGGTACGACAACGGGCCGCCGTATCGTCGAGTGACGCCCCATCGCGATGTGGTGCAAGACACACGTCAGCGGTACATCGAGCAACGTGCGTTGTGAGTCCGAGTGGTTGGTACGAAAAGCGATCAAGGAAGTGACAAACGGTGACCAACCGCAAGATTCTGGCCGTGGCGGCGCTGTGCGTGACCGCCACCGTCGGCCTGACCGCCTGTGGCGGCGGACAGAGTGAGGACCACGCGGACAAGGCGGACAAGGCAGCGAGCTCCCCGCCGTCGCCGAAAGCCCCGGTGGACCCGTTCGAGGGCCTCACCGCCAACCAGATCGCCGACAAGGCCCTTGAGGCCACCAAATCCGCCGACTCGCTCAAGGTTGCGGGCGAGGGTAAGGACGACGGCAAGGACCTGTCTCTGGAGTTCGCGCTCAGCAAGGCGGGGGACTGCACCGGCAAGTTCAGCTACATCGGCTCGGGCCAGGCCGAGCTTCTCGTCGTCGACAAGGTCCCCTACATGAAGGGTGACGAGGCGTTCTGGAAGGAGATAGGCAAGCAGAAGGGCACCTCGGCCAAACAGACCACCGCCCTGGCGGAACTGCTGAAGGGCCGTTGGATGAAGGCCCCGGCCAAGAACGCCAACAAGATGGGCGACGCCTGTAACCTCGACGCACTCCTCAAGAAGATGGACGACGGTCACACCTCCGGTGCGACCAAGGGCGCGCCCGCCGAGATCAACGGTCAGAAGGCCATCACACTGACCCGCAAGGAGGGTGCGGAGACGCACACCTTCTACATCGCCACCGAGGGACAACCGTACTTCCTCAAGGCCGTCACCGAGGGCGGCGACGAGCCCAACACAATGTCCTTCTCCGACTACAACAAGCCGGTCGCGGTCACCGCCCCGCCGGCCGACCAGATCTTCGACCTGGACAAGGTCAAGGCAGCAGGTTCCTGAGCCGTGACCCTGTGAGCCAACGGGGACCACTGACGCTTGGCACCGTCAGTGGCCCCCGTCAGCCCAGGCCTTGTGAGTCAGGTCGATCTTTATGTCGTACCCGCTCAAGCGGTCCTTCCTCCACGGATCCGCAGCGGCGCCGGGAGATCACTGCGAGCGGGAGACGATGTCGAGGAACCAGCCTGCCCCGATTCGCCATTGGACAGCCCGGATAATGCGCATGGACGAACCGCTGCTGCCGGCCTGGGGGACCCCTGGAGCTGTGGCTGGGTGGCCCGTGGTGCGTGTGGTGGGTGATGCTTGGTGCGGATGTTGCGGAAGCGGCTCTTGGTTGGGCTGGTCCGGGGGCTGAGCCTGGTTGACGGTGTGCAGGTGTGAGGGGGCGGCGGGGGCGTGGAGTTGCTGGACGAGTCGGATCCCGGGGCTGTTGGCGGCTATCCGCTACTGTCCCGGCTCGGTGAGGGTGGCATGGGGCGGGTGTATCTGTCCCGGACGGTGTCGGGGCGTCCGCTGGCGTTGAAGACGGTGCGTGCCGAGTTCGGTCGGGAACCGGGGTTCGAGGAACGGTTCGCGCGTGAAATCCGTAACAGCGACCGGGTGCGCTCCCCTTGGACCACTGCGGTGGTCGACTACAGCCCGGTGGGTCAGCGGCCGCAGTGGCTCGCCACGGAGTACGTGGCCGCGCCTTCCTTGGCTGAGTGGGTGCAGCGGTACGGCCGGCTGCCTGAGCGGTCGGTACTTGCTCTGGCGGCCGAGCTGTGCGGGGCGCTGGGGGCGGTACACGGGGCGGGACTCGCGCACCGGGATGTCAAGCCGTCCAATGTGCTGTTGGGCCGCCATCGCCCATTGCTCATCGACTTCGGGATCGCGCGCGCCATGGAGGACTCGCGTCACACGCGGACCGGCGGCGTGATCGGTTCGCCCGGTTATCTGGCGCCGGAGCAGGCGAGCGCCGGGGGCTCGGGTGCGCCGGCCGATGTCTTCTCCCTGGCTGCGGTGCTGGTGTACGCGGCGACCGGACTGGGCCCCTTTTCCCGCCCGGACGAGGAGATTTCGGCCGCGGTCCTGCTGTACCGCATCGTGCACGAGGAGCCGATCCTCGACGGGGTTCCGGCGTCCCTGACTTCGCTGCTTCGGTCCTGTCTGGCCAAGAACCCGCAGCAGCGGCCTACGGCCGGCGCCATCGGCGCGCTGCTGGAACGCCTGGGCGGCCGGACCGGCACCTGGCCCCAGCTGCTGCCTGAGGCGCTGGAGAGAGACATCGCGGGGCGGGAGGAGGAGGCGCATGCATTGGTCTCTGCCGCAGCGCAACCGCCGCCTGTGGCGCCTGTGTCACCTGAGGCTGCGGATGCCCCGGATTCTGACGGCGCAGGGGCCGCTGATCCGGCGACTACCGGATTCCTGCGACGGCGGCTGTCCAGCCGTACCGCCTGGGCGGCAGGGACCATCACCGCGGCCCTGATCGCCACGGCGGTCACGCTCGTCCTGCAGTATCTACCCGGCAATGATGCATCCGGCGGGACGCCTTCGCCGTCTCCCACCGTCGCTTCTCTGCCCGCCTCCTGGGCGGGTACATGGGTCGGCACCGGCCCGGGCACCCCATCGGCCGACGGCGTCACCCAGGCCCGGACCGGCCACTTCGCCGTCACGCTGACCCTCCACCCGGCACTGCGGGGTGAACTGGCGGGCAAGCAGGTCAGCAAGGTGACCGAAGTGGGCACCGGCCGTGAGCTGGGCTGCACCGAGGCCCTGCAACTGCGGGAGGTACGCAGGACATCCATGGCCTTCGAGGCGATCACCAGCCACCCCACCGACCAATCAGCCGCTGTCTCCTGCCCCAAGGGCAACATCTACGTCGTCACGATGACCGGCCGCGACACCTTGGGCCTGGGCGACGAAGGCGCCCAGTCCGCCGGCGCGCCGTCGACCCTCACCCGGCGCTGACGGGGGCGGCCGTTGTCCGGTGGAACCGCTGTATGTCCAGCCTGGCCTCGGCCGGTCTCCGAACGGCCTTGTCAGCACAGCGTTTGTCCACGCGCAGGTGTACGGCACCGAGTTGGCGTGCCCGAACTCGGGCCAAGGTGGTCTTTCCAGTCGCGGGAGACCGCTGTGGAATCGGCAGCGGCTGATGACGCGTCGTAGGGTGACGCCGTGACGACAGAGGCGGGTGTAGGCGAGGATCGGCTGCTCTACGGGTGCATGGGACTCGGGGGGAGCTGGGATACCGAGCCCTACGGCGCGCAGGAGATCGCTCAGGCCGAGGCAGTGATCGAGGCGGCGCTGGACTGTGGTATCACCACGTTCGATCATGCCGACATCTACCGGCACGGAAAGGCCGAAGCGGTCTTCGGCGAGGTGCTTGCCCGGGCGCCGCAGTTGCGCGAGCGGATCGTCGTGCAGACCAAATGCGGTATCCGTCTCGCGAAGGGAGACCGGCCCGGCGTCTACGACCTGCGCGGCGAGAACATCATCCGGCGGGCCCAGGAGAGCCTGAACCGCCTGCGTACCGACTTCCTCGATGTGTTGCTGCTGCACCGTCCGGATCCCCTGGCGGACCCCGGCGACATCGCCGAGGCGCTGATGTCGCTGCACCGGCAGGGGATGGTGCGCCGGTTCGGCGTGTCGAACATGGGGGCCGCGCAGATCGCGCACCTGCAGGCGCATCTCGATGTGCCGCTGATGGCCAACCAGTTGGAGATGAGCCTGCACCAGCGGGACTGGCTCGAAGCGGGGGTCCTCGTGAACACTCCCGCCGCAGCAGCGAACGGCTTCCCCTTCGGGACGATCGAGTTCTGTCAGGCGAACGGCCTGCGCTTGCAGGCGTGGGGCGCGCTCGCGCAGGGCCGCTTCACCGGTCGGCAGGCGACCGCGGCCGAGCAGGCAACCGCACAGCTCGTCACGTCGCTCGCCGCTGCCAAGGGCACTACACCGGAAACGATCCTGCTGTGGTGGCTGCAGCGGCACCCCGCGCGGATCGCACCAGTTGTCGGAAGCACCCGTCCCGAACGTATTCGTGCGTGCCGCGATGCCGCGCAACACGATCCGGATCTCAGTCATGAAGAGTGGTACGACCTCTGGCTCACAGCCCGCGGCGCTCCTCTGCCCTGAGCTGATCGCGTCCCTGCGGCGGTCAATGCCGGGCGCCCCCGCCCTGCCCGCGCTGCCGGTGTCCGGCGACGGCCGGCCGGCGGGCCCGGCGTGGCAGGTGCCGGATCGCCCACCACTGCTCAAGGTCACACCACCGCGTGAGCCGTCGAGGCCCTTGTGTTCGACCTTGCGCACCGTCCGTCCCGTTGGCACTGACCAGTCACCACTGCCCAGGGAGGCGGAGTGATCATTCCTGGCCAGGAGCAGGCTGCGGCGTAGCTCCAGCGCCCGGTGCTCCGTGGGCGTCGTGGGGGAAGCCGTTCATGTGGATGATCTTCCTGAGCTGGTGTCCTGGCTTGAGTTTGGGCAGGCGCTGGATCACCACCATGGCTGCGTCGTCGCCAAGGCGCCCGCCGACGTGGGCGATGAGGTCGTCGCGGATGTGGTGCAGCAGTGCCTCGGGACCGCTGCCGGTCCATCGGGCGACGCGTTCGGCGAGCGGGTAGAAGGACCGGTCGGGAGAGCGGGCCTCGATCACGCCGTCGGTGTAGAGCAGGAGCGTGTCGTCGTCCTCGAAGGTGAACGCGTCGAGGGTGAAGTCGGTCCTCGGCAGATCGCACATGCCCAGCGGGGGGTCGGGGTGGCGAGCGTGCAGGGTGGTCACGCGGTCCTTGCGCAGCAGCAGAGGCGGGGGATGTCCACAGTTGACCATCTGGGCCCAGGTGTCCTCGTCCGGGATGTCGAGAATCAGCGTGGTGACGAAGTGCTCGTGAACCTCCTCGTGTGCTTCGGAGTGATGAGTGTGCTCTACGTGCTCGGCCAGGTGTCTGCAGATGCTGTTCTCCAGAGTGCCGGCGAGTTCGAGGAGGGTGGCGCACCGGTGGGCGGCTTCCCGGAAGGCGCCCATCAGCACAGAGGCGTCACTGATGGAGGTCAGGCCTTTGCCCCGGACGTCACCGATGATCAGACGCGCTCCGTTCGCGGTGCGCGTCGCCGCGTACAGGTCCCCGCCGATCTGCGCCTCGTCGTCGGCGGCCAGGTACAAGGAGGCGATCCGCAGCGGGCCCATCCGGTGGGGCAGCGGCCGCAGAACCACCCGCTGTGTGGCCTCGGACACCGACCGCACCCGGTCCAGCTCCTGGACGCGACGCTCGCGCGTGCGGCAGAAGTACACCAGGAGGAGCGAGATCACCGCCAGGGCGGCAATCTGCACCTGGTGGTTGGCGGTGAACCCGCCGCGCAGCACAGAGATGACCGTCTGGGCGATCACGGCCAGTGCGCCGATCAGCGCGGTGAGCCGTGGGCCGGCGAACGAGGGCGTGATGGCGGGTGCGACGACCAGCAGGGGACCGAGATGGATGTGCCGCGGGGCCAGGACATCCACGACCGTGATAGCAACGATCAGCGCGAGTGGAATCACCACCAGCGCGTGGCCCGATTGCCATGGCTGCCACAAATCCGCAAGGCGCCGCCGGAGGCCCATACCCATACTCTGCACCCTTCCCGAGGCTCCAGCCAGGCAGGTGCACCTACTGCGATCAGGTGTGACTGAGCGCTTCACTTGGTGGGCCGCGCCAAGTCAAGCGCTCACTGCGTGGCGTCCTGTGGCGGAGGGGCCGGGGACTGCAGGGCGTAGAGGTGGCCGTCGCGGGTGCCGATGTAGGCCAGCCCGTCCATGACTGCTGGGGAGGTCGGCCAGTCAGTGGTGGGGAATTTCCAGTGCAATTGGCCGGTGGCGGCGTCCACCGCGTACAGGTTGCAGTCCCAGCTGCCGGCGTAGACCAGCCCGTCGGTCACCGTCGCGGTGGAGGTCACCGCGCCGGCGGTGAGGTACCTCCAGTGCAATTCGCCGGTTGCGGTAGCCACCGCGTAGAGATGGTTGTCCCAACTGCCGAAGTACACCAGGCCGTTTGCGACAGTGGGGGATGCGGTCACATCGCGGCTGGTGACAAATGCCCACCGCTGTTGCCCGTTGTGTGTGTCCACCGCGTACAGGCTGTTTCTACTGCCGACGTAGACGGTTCCATTGGCTACCGCCGGTGCTGACGACTCGTTCCATTCGTGCCCGGTGGAGAACTTCCACCGCTTCTCCCCGGTGGCTGGGTCCACGGCATACAGGCCGCTCCCGTCACCGTGCCCGCCGGCGTGCACGTACATCACGCCGTCGGCCACCGCCGGGCATGCGAACACTGCGCTGCTGGACAGTTCCCACCGCTGCTCTCCGGTGGCGGCGTCAAGAGCACGCAGGCCTCGTTGACTTCCGACGTACACCATCCCGTCGACTACGGCTGGGCATGAGGTCACGGGGTGACCGGTAGCGACTTTCCAGAGTTGTCGCCCTGTGAGCGCATCCATCGCATACAGGTGGCCGTCCGTGTGCTTCTTGCTGCCGAAGTAGACCACCCCGCCGGCCACTGCCGGTGCCGAGGGCTCGTTCCACTCCAGGCCGGTGGAGAACCTCCACCGCTGCTGCCCGGTGCCCGCATCTACGGCGTATACCTCGGATGCGCTGCTGACGTACACGACGCCGTCCGCCACGGCCGGGTCCGAGACGTGCCTACGGCCGGGGGAGAAATGCCACCGCTGCCTCTCCATACAGGCATTCACCACGCTCGGGCGGCCGGCTCGGCCGCCCGCATACGCCGTACCAGTGGCCGCCGCCGCAGACGTCCTCGCATGGTGCCGAGGCCGGGCAGGTGCGCTGCCAAAAGCAGGCGGCCGATCCCGCCGGAATCCTCGTGTCCCGCGATCCCACAGGGACCTGCGGGCCGCGAATCCCCCAGCTCTCGCGTCTCCATACGGCGCACCCCCATCTCCGCCCAGTGGCCGAGCCCCGTGAGACCGGTCGCGGCTCACCTGGCAGAATCCCGCACAAGACGCGGAAACGGAAGCACACGAACTCGGTGACCAGGCGCCCGCTTGGGTTGGGGCGGGTGTCTGTGGTGGCCTCTATGTGCGCTCGGGGCGGCCGAACAGAAGGTCGTAGCCGGGCGGGAGTTGGAGCAGGACGCGGCGGGTGAGTTCTTCGCCGGCTGCGTCTGCGGTGACGCTGAGGACGGCGCTGACGTCCCAGGTGGCGGTCTGTTCGGTGGCTCCCTCGATCCAGGCCGCGGTGGCTCGCACGAACCGGTCGGGGGAAAGCGGTTCGGCGGTCTGCAGGGGGTTGAGCAGTATCAGGGCGAAGGTTTCCGGGAGCCGGGCGGCCAGCTCGGCCCGTACCTCGCCTACCAGGTGCGCACCCAGGAGTGCCAGAACGGTGCGTGCTGCCCGTTCGGTTTCCTGGGGTGTGGCGTATTCGCCGCGTTCCTGAACTTGGTCGAGGAACGCTTCCCATCGCATGGCCACCGTTGCCCCCTTCTCGAAGTGGGCGCGGAGGACGGGGGAGGGGGAGATCGGTTCCCGTCCTCCGCGGTTTGTGGGGTGTGGATCTGGCTCAGCCGCTGATTTGCCGACGTCCGGATTCTCCGCCGATGGCGATCTTGCGAGGCTTGGCCCGCTCGGCGATCGGGATGCGCAGGGTCAGGACACCGGCTTCGTAGTCGGCCTTGATGTGCTCGGTGTCGAGCGTGTCGGCGAGCACGAGCTGGCGGGAGAACACACCCAGCGGGCGCTCGGAGAGTTCCATCTGCACGTCGTCGGCCTTCGTGACCGGCCGACGCTCCGCCTTGACGGTCAGCATGTTCCGCTCGACGTCGATGTCGATCGCGTCCGTCGTGACGCCGGGCAGATCGAGGTTGATTACGTACTCGTCACCCTCGCGGTAGGCGTCCATCGGCATCGCCGACGGCCTGGACCACGTGCCTGACGTGCCGAGCAGCTGCTGGGTGAGACGGTCGATCTCGCGGAAGGGGTCGGTGCGCATCAACATCACGAAACACCTCCAGTGGCTTTAAGGCAGTACCTGCCAATGCGCTTCACCTATTTACGGTTGTAGCATGTCATCCAAAGGATGACAAGAAGTGAAGTCGTCGAAAGGGTGACACCCGCCGGGAGGGTTCCATGACCGCAGCCGACCAGCCCCGCAAGAGCGGCCCCACCGCCACCTCCTTCCACGTAGCCGCAGCAGCGCTGGACACGATCGCCGAGGCCATACGCACCGCCCAGACAGCCCAGGCCGGCCGCCGACCAGAGTCCGGGCAGGCCAGTTCCGAGCAGGCGCTGGCTGCGCTACTGCTGCTGCGTGAGCTGCGTGACCAGCTCGCCGGATGGGAACCAGGACTGATCGAAACGGCCCGCGAGGCGGGAGCCAGCTGGGCCGACCTCGCCCACCCCCTCGGCGTCGCCAGCCGCCAGGCCGCCGAACGCCGCTACCTGCGCCTGCGCCCCGGAACCCCCGGCACCACCGGCGAACAACGCGTGCTGGCCACCCGCGACCGCCGGGCCGCCGAGCGAACCGTCACCGCCTGGGCCCGCGGCAACGCCGCCGACCTGCGCCAGCTCGCCGGGCAGATCACCGCTCTCACCGACCTCCCCGCCGAGGCCCGCACCCCGCTCGCCCGGCTCGCCGGCGCTCTCGCCGACAACGACGCCGCCAACCTCGTCGAGCCACTGGCGGGCACCCACGCACACCTGAAAGCCTGCTACCCCGAGCTCGCGGCCCGCGTCGACACCATCACCCGCGGCGCCGACCAACTACGTCAGGACAGCAGCAACCACCGCCGCACCACCACTTGAGGGCGTGGTCCGCCGAACCCGCCGACGGATGGGCCGGCGACAAGCAGCTCTACCGCGGTCACCTGCCAAAATTGCCTGGCGGCCCCGGCTACACCGAACAGCAGGCAGCCGACGAAGCCCGGCTTCGCAGCTTGCGGCCACGCCCACACCGGGATTGCGGCGGCACCCATGTCGCCGCGGACCAGGCCGTACTGACGGTAGGTCAGTTCTCCGCCGCGACCTTGTTCAGCACCGATCCGCTGAAGTCGGCGACAAGGTACCCCACCGAGCTGTACTCATCAATGAGATAGACGTTCACCGTCGGCACACTCTCGAAAACGGGACCACGAACGATGACGTAGCGCATCGTCGGCTGTGCGATTCCGAGTTCCTGGTCGGCCTTCTTGACGAGCGCGGGGAGGGTGTCCCAATTGACCTTGCTGACGTCGATCGGGCCTGATTCGGAGCCGATGACCGTGCCGCCCGGACCTTCGTTCGCAGCGTAGCCGTTGCGGAATACGTAGCTGTCGTACTTCTTCCGGCTGCCCTGGACCGGGACTTGAGCGATCGCGTACTCCTTGTACACGGTGAATTCGAAGAACTTCGTGGTCCCCGTCTTGGCCTTCAAGGCCTTGATCGCGCCTCGCACACCCGCAGGTGTGAGCAGATTCTTGGTCTCCTTGGACGGCGGCAGCGCGACCTTGTCCGGCTGCTGGTTGCCGCTCTCCGGGGGAGCGCTGGTGGCAGTGGACGTGTCCTTCGGCTTCCTTTTCGCCGAATCACCCTGGTGTGGAATGAGGTTCAGCGCGATCAACGACACCGCGGTGAGCGCCGCGGCAGCGCTCACCGCGACAGCCGTCCTCCTCCACAGTTTCCGCGGCGGCTGGGGAAACGCATCGGGAACGGTGCCGACAGGCAGCGGCGGGCCGAAACCGAGCGGGCGCGCGTCCGAGGGCGGCGGGCTGTACGGGCCGAATTGCCCCGGCTGAACCGGCGCAGCGGTCTGCGGTACGGACGGGGCCGCGGCCGGTGGCGCAGGCGTCCAATGGAGGGCATTGCTCCCGGCGTCGGCGAGCATCCGCTCCAACTGCCCCGCGTCAGGACGCGCCGCCGCATCGCGCACGAGCAGGGAATTCAGTACAGGGGTGAGCCCTCCGGACCGCACCGGCGCCGGTATCGGGTCATCGAGGACCGCGATCAGCGTGGACATGCTCGTGGCGCGCCGCAGGGGGTGCGTTCCCTCCAGCGCGACGTAGAGCAGCATGCCGAGGGACCACAGGTCGGAGGCCGGGTTGCCCTCCTCGCCGCGGATGCGTTCGGGAGCGATGTACTCGGGCGAGCCGATGAGGTCGCCCGTAGCCGTGAGACTGGTGGACTCGCGCAACACAGCGATGCCGAAGTCCGTCAGGACGGGGCTGCCGTCCGGTCGGAGCAGTACGTTGGCGGGCTTCACATCCCGGTGATGGATGCCCTCGGCGTGCGCGGCCCGGAGGGCGGACAGCACGCCCCGGCCGACTTCCAGCGCCTCGGGGACGGTCAACGGGCCCTGGGCGAGGCGCTCGTGCAAGGACTGCCCGCGGACCAGCTCCATGACGATCCACGGATAGGGGCCGTCGGCGCTGTCCACGATGTGGTGGATGGTCACCACATGCGGGTGGGCGAGTCGGGCGAGCGCCCGGGCCTCGCGGAGCACGCGTTCGCTGAGCATGCGCGCGCGGGCCGGGTCCGCGTCCTGCATCGCCGGATCCGCGGGGCGCACCTCTTTGAGCGCCACCTCGCGGTGCAGCATGATGTCGCGAGCCCGCCACACGGTACCCATTCCGCCACTGCCGAGCCTGCCCAGCAGCTCGAAACGGCCGTCGATGAGCCGTCTGTCAGTCCCCCTGGTGTCCATAGCGGGTCAGCTTACGAGGCGTGCCACCGCCGCCGCCCCATCGGACGTGCAGCGGAGGGCCTCGGCCCTTCGCGAGGGGGCTTCACCACTGCTGCCGACGGTGAGGCACGCCCGTCGGCGGACAAGACTTTCTGATCTACGTGATCGGCCGCCCCGGTCCGTGTAGCGTGTCGGTCAGCTGTCGTGGTTCGAGGTACCGCCCGTGAGCGCGAGCTCACGGGCATCTTGCTGTGCAGAGTCTGAGGACCAGGGCGATCACCTCCGGCTTCCGCACGGTGCGGGAGCCGACTTCGAGTCCTTGGAGGACACATGGCCAGCGGAACTGTGAAGTGGTTCAACTCGGAGAAGGGCTTCGGATTCATCGCCCAGGACGGCGGCGGACCTGACGTCTTCGCGCACTACTCCAACATTGCTACGTCGGGCTTCCGCGAGCTGCAGGAGGGCCAGAAGGTCACGTTCGACATCACGCAGGGCCAGAAGGGCCCCCAGGCGGAGAACATCCTGCCCTCCTAGTTGTAGCGGGACCATTGTCGGGGGCCGGCCCCCGCCGGCCGGGGGCGGGGCCCCCCCCCAGCCCCGCGCCCGGGCAGGACCGGCCGACCCACCGGGCGGCGGTGTTTGTGACCGCGCGGGGTTCGCCCAAAC
>NZ_JBIAPW010000064.1:0-13095 GCF_042888505.1 Streptomyces sp. NPDC002870 | reverse complement strand
TAACTCACCCCGGAGCCGTTCCACCTCCCCAAGCCTCATACCTTCACCATGCCCCCGACCAGCCAAGATCGGCAGACCTCACGAAGCACTACTAGACGTTCACTTCACTAGTGCGAAGCGCGGCGTTGGACCACCCCCTACAACTCCCTCCTCGCGGAGGGTGAAGGACATCGCGTCGTGACGGGCGAAGAACTGCGGGAAAGACTGGCGTGGGGGCGGCAGAAACTCGAAGAGATGGGCGTCTTCCAGGCCCCGGAGGGACTCCGCTGGGCAGCCGCCCACGGGATCGTGCTGTTCGTGTGGCGCAGCGGCCCGATCGAGGACGCGCACGCTTCTCCGCCAGGCAAGCGGCGCAACCTGCACGACGGTGCGATGTTCGCCCGCAACACATGGCTGACCCGACAAGCCTTCGACGCCTTGGGAAGCACTGAACCTTCCGCCTGCTGGAGCTCGTAGATCTGATCTTGGACCGCGAGGCAATCTGGCCGGGATGCGACGGGACGTTGACGGACTTCGGCTGGGGGTTCCTGGGCGAGATCAAGAAGCACGTCAAGAGGCGTATCGACACACTGATGCACTTCGAAAAACAGCTGCCTCACGACGACTTCCTGATCTTCCTGGCCACCCCTCAGCTCGGAACCCATGACGACCACTTCGGCATGCCGAGATGGCCGGCCTGCGTGAAAGCGGCGATCGGTCGCCTGCGCGGCGAGGACGAGGAGTTCTTCCGTAAGCGCGGCGAACTGATGAAGCGCATCGGGCAGGCGCCGGACGCGGTCAGCTCAGATTTGGAGACGACGGAGAAGGCTCTGCTGAACGCTCCCTGGGAACTGGGCGGAAGGCGGCCACCCCGGCGCGATCTCGGCCCACTTCCTGCACGGCGCCGACGGCAGCCGCGTCCTGCTGTACACCGAGTGGACCAGCGTCGAGGCGCACCAGGAAGCCGCCGAGGCCGGTCATCACGACAAGGGGCACGAGATCTTCTCCAGCACACCCGGGGTGCGGCCCACCGGCGGCGGGGGCTACCACCTTCACCGCTCCCTGTCTCTCCCCCGGCCATGACCGAGGCACCCGGCAGCGCACCGCGCGTCGCATCCACCGTGCAGGCAGTGGATCAGCACGGCACACTCTTCGATAACGTGAGGGTATGAGCCATCCGCACCCAGAACTCAAAGCCGCCCCGCCGCTGCCTGACGGAGGACTGAGGGTCACCGCCCTGGGCGGCCTGGGCGAAATCGGCCGGAACATGACCGTCTTCGAGCATGCCGGCAAGCTGCTGATCGTGGACTGCGGTGTGCTGTTCCCGGAGGAGAACCAGCCCGGCGTGGACGTGATCCTGCCCGACTTCACCTCCATCCGGGACCGCCTCGACGACATCGTCGCCGTCGTCCTCACGCACGGCCACGAAGACCACATCGGCGGCGTGCCCTATCTGCTGCGGGAGCGGGCGGACATCCCCGTCGTCGGCTCCAAGCTCACCCTCGCCTTCATCGAGGCCAAGCTCAAGGAGCACGGGATCAGGCCCCGCACGGTGCGCGTGCGCGAGGGCGACCGGCGCGGCTTCGGCCCCTTCGACTGCGAGTTCGTAGCCGTCAACCACTCCATCCCGGACGGCCTCGCGGTGGCCCTGCGCACCGGAGCCGGGATGGTGCTGCACACCGGTGACTTCAAGATGGACCAGTTCCCCCTGGACGACCGCATCACCGATCTGCGCGCCTTCGCCCGCCTCGGCGAGGAGGGCGTGGACCTGTTCCTCACCGACTCCACCAATGCCGAGGTCCCCGGCTTTACCACCTCCGAACGCGAACTGAACCCCGCGATCGAACAGGTGATGCGCACCGCACCGCGGCGGGTCATCGTCTCCAGCTTCGCCAGCCACGTGCACCGCATCCAGCAAGTCCTGGACGCCGCCCACCAGCACGGCCGCAAGGTGGCCTTCGTGGGCCGCTCCATGGTCCGCAACATGGGCATCGCCCGCGACCTGGGCTACCTCAAGGTCCCGCCCAACCTGGTCGTGAACGCCAAGGAGTTGGAGAAGCTCCCCGACCACCAGATCACCCTGGTGTGCACCGGATCCCAGGGCGAACCGATGGCCGCCCTGTCCCGGATGGCCAACCGCGACCACGCGATCCGCGTCGGCAAGGGCGACACCGTCCTGCTCGCCAGTTCCCTCATCCCCGGCAACGAGAACGCCATCTACCGGGTGATCAACGGCCTGACCCGGTGGGGCGCCAACGTCGTCCACAAGGGCAACGCAAAGGTGCACGTCTCCGGCCACGCCAGCGCCGGCGAACTCGTCTACTGCTACAACATCGTCCGACCCCGCAACGTCATGCCCGTGCACGGCGAGTTCCGTCACCTGCGGGCCAACGCCGACCTCGCCATCCGCACCGGTGTCGACCCCGACCGGGTCGTCATCGCCGAGGACGGTGTCGTCGTCGACCTCGTCGACGGCCGCGCCTCCATCACCGGCAAAGTGCCCGCGGGCAACGTCTACGTGGACGGCATGGAAGTCGGCGGCGCCACCGAAGCGTCCCTCAAGGACCGGGTCACCCTCGCCCAGGAGGGCGTCATCACGGTCGTGGCCATCGTCGACGCCGACACCGGCGGGCTGGCCGAGGCCCCCGACTTCCTGGCTCGCGGCTTCGTCCACGACGACACCACCTTCGAGCCGGTCATCCCCGTCATCGAGAAAACGCTGGCCACCGCCGCCCAGGAAGGCGTCGGCGACGCCCACCAGCTCGAACAACTCATCGCCCGCGCCGTGGCCAACTGGGCCTTCCGCGCCCACCGCCGCAGGCCGCTGATCATCCCCGTCATCATCGACGCCTGACCGGGCCGCCGCCCCAACTCCCCGCTCCCACACCGGGGCGGAGCATGCGTCGCCACGCCAGCAACAGCCCCCGTGCATCCACGAACGTCAGAAAGGTGAACGGATGAGCCTGCGCTTGGAGGAGATCGACTGGCAACCGACACCGATCGGCGAGATCAGTCTGCGCCGACGCCGCCACCCGGTCTCGGGAGACGACGTGTACGAGGTGAAACTCGGCGACGAGTTCCTGATGTCCAGCCTCTTCACCACCGGCGAGATCGCGCTCGCCGAACTCGCCCTGGCGAAACTGCCGGACACCGAACTGGACGTAGCCGTCGGCGGACTCGGACTCGGCTACACCGCCCAGACTGCCCTGGACGACCCCCGGGTGCGCTCGCTGACCGTGATCGACGCCCTCGCCGAAGTCATCGACTGGCACCAACGGCACCTGGTGCCCCTCGGAGCCCGGCTCACGTCGGACGACCGCTGCCGCCTGGTCCACGGCGACTTCTTCGCGCTGGCCGCCGACCCCCGCGGTCTGGACCCCGAGGAGCCGGGCCGTCGCTTCCACGCCATCCTGCTGGACGTCGACCACTCACCGCGCCATGTGCTCCACCCGCGCCACGCGGCGCTCTACCAGCCCGCCGGGCTCCGCGCTCTCGCCGCTCACCTCCACCCCGACGGGGTGTTCGCCCTGTGGTCCAACGACCCGCCTGACGACCGGTTCACCTCCGCACTCACCGAAGTCTTCGTACGAGCAGCGGCCCATGTCGTCGACTTCGACAACCCCCTGCAAGGCGGCACCTCGACCAACACCGTCTACCTGGCCGGCAAGGCACCGAACACGCCGTAGGAGGAACTCGGCAGGCGATGCGGCTGCCGTTCACGTAAGGCAGAACACGGCTCGCCTCGTCGGTGGCCAGGTCCTCTGCGAGCAGGGCCTCGATCGCCGGGTTTTGGTCGTCGTCGCCATCGTGTCGCTCGCCCTGCCACACAGCCAAGAGGAACCCGTTAGGCGGGGATCGTCGCCGTCTGCGCGAACTGGGTCAGGTCTAGTACTCCAGTTGCGTTTCTCCATTTGTCCTGGTCAGCGTGCCTGTTTCGAGTCTAGTGGGCTGACGCTGTATCAGGGCGGTGGTGGTTCGTGACCCACCCGATCGGGGTGCGTGCGGCGTTGGTAGTGGCAGTGGCGGGCGACGGCTTGATGGCGTCGGCGCCAGTGCGACCAGTGGAGCCGGTGTCCGGGCCGCGGTAGAGGAAGTCCCCGACGTCCTGCCGCTCTGGCGCCAGTACGCCGCGATCCTGCGTCGCTGGGGCTTCTCGGTATGGGCCGGGATCCTGAACGCGGCCGACTACGGCGTCCCCCACACGAGACGGCGGGCGATCCTCATCGCCTCCCGCAACCGCACCGCCGAACCTCCCCCTCCCACGCACGCCAGGGCCGCCGAGCCCGAGACGCTGTTCGGGCCGGGCCGCGAGCGGTGGATGTCCATGGCCGAGGCCCTCGGCTGGGGTGCCACAGACCGCCCCGTTCCCACCGTGTGCGCCGGCGGCGGGCCCGGCGGAGGCCCCGAACCCTTCCCCTCCGGCTCCCGCAAGGCGCTGACCGACGCCCGCGACCGCGGCACCTGGAAGCAGCACCCGCCCTGCCCGGACGTCGTCCTCAAGTCCCGCCGCGAGGGATCTGGTTGGGCCGAGCGGCACGGTACCCGCGAAAACCGCCAAGCCGACGGCCCCGCCCCCACGTTCACAGCCGAGGCCCACCGCTGGTCCTGGTCGCTGCGCAGCAACAACCAGGTCAACGCCACCGTCCGTTCCATCGAGGAGCCGGCCGGGACGCTGTTCTTCGGCCACCGCGCCAACGAGT
Organism: Streptomyces sp. NPDC002870; assembly: GCF_042888505.1. Classification (NCBI taxonomy): domain Bacteria; kingdom Bacillati; phylum Actinomycetota; class Actinomycetes; order Kitasatosporales; family Streptomycetaceae; genus Streptomyces; species Streptomyces sp. NPDC002870. Next base: position 8,416 of record NZ_JBIAPW010000064.1, on the reverse strand, counting down.
GCGTCTGGGTCGTCGAACCCGCGGACGGAGAGCCCCAGGAGGAGAGTCCGGCGCCGGAGTCGATCCGGATCACCGCGGCTGAGGCCGGCCTGCTGCAGACCTTCCCCGCCGACTATCCGTGGGCCGGGCAACACGGGCCAGCAGTTCTCCCAGATCGGCAACGCGGTCCCGCCCCGCTTGGCCGCCCATCTGCTGGCCCCGCACCTCGGCAAGGCCCTCGGACCCGACGACTTCACCCTGGCGGCCTGATGCCCCGCACCCCCGAGTCGTATGAGGACGTCGACCTGGACGACGCCCCGCCCCTGCAGCCGGTGCACTACGCCGAGCAGGCCCTGCTCGGCGCGCTCCTCCTCGACCCGCACCGGCTGGAGACCATCACCACCCTCGAGCCCGGCCACTTCGGCAACCCTGCCCACGGCGCCCTGTTCGCCGCGATGCGCACCGGGCCGGCGCCCGACCCCGAACTGCACATCAAGGACCCGGCCTGGCTGAACACCGTCCTCGACGCGGCACGGCCCGAGGCCCCCGGCCTGAACGCCTCCTACCTGCACACCCTGATCCAGGTCTGTCCCTGGCCCCAGCACGCCGCCACGTATGCGCGGATGATCCGGGCCGATCACGCCCGCCGGATGCTGCGCATGCACGCCGAGAGCCTCGCTCAGACGGCCGCCGACGCCACCCTGCCGAACCCGGCCGTCGCCGTCATCGCGCAGGTCGACACGCTGACCCGGTATCTGGAAGACCTGGCCGGCCAGTTCGCCCCGCACCCCGGCTCCCTGCCCCGCACCCCGCTGCTTCCGCCGCCACCCCGGGACACGGACGAGGAGGCCCTGGACGAGGAGCGGCTGCTGCTGGCGTCGGCGACCGCCCACCCGAACGAACTGAAGACAATGCGGTGGCTGGAGGCCGACGACTTCGCCCTGCCCCTGCACGGCCAGCTGTTCCTGTGCCTGACCTCCCTCGCGCACCGCGGCGATCCGGTCGATGCAATCACCGTGCTGTGGGAGGCGCAGCACCGAGGGCTGCTCACCACAGACGTCGCACCGGCCGACCTGATGGCTCTCGTCTCCACGCCGGTCGGCTCACCCGAGCACTGGGGCGAGCGCATCCTCCACCGTGCCCTGCTCCGCCAGGCACACGCCGTCGCCGGGCGGATCGAGACGTTCACCGACGACCCGGCCAACACCCCGCACCAACTGATCACCGGCAGCCGCCGCGCGCTGGCCGACCTCACCGCCCTGCGGGCCCGCTGGCAGCGCACCGCACCCCAACCACCTTCGACGGCCAGACCCCGTGCGCCCCGCACACCGGTTAGCTCCCGCGCCGGACCCCTTCCTCGGGCCGCCGCTCCCGCCACGGCGGCCCGAGCCACCCGATAACCACCCCACCGCCGGTCCGGCTGGCACCTCGCCGGCCGGGCCCGCGAATCGAGCACCCCTGCCCCACCCCGCCACCGACGCCCACGTCCACCTCGCCCGGCACACCGAGCATCTCGACGCCGCCCACGATCACCGGCTCCGGCACGTACAGCGCACGCGCACTGCTGAGCATCAACGGCTTCCGCCCGACCGGCGAGCAAGCGATGATCCTGGCCCGCATCAATCACGAGGAGCCCTACTACGCCGACCAGGCCGCCCGCGCTGCGCCAGGAGGGCGTCACCGTCGACGTCGACCCCGGCCTGCAGGAAGACATCGACACTGAGTGGACCTGGGCCAACTACGCCATGCACTGGCTGAACCGCGACGAGATTCGCGAGGTTTCAGCCAAGGCCCAGAAGATCCACGATGACATCGTCTCGGGCCGCCTCACCATCCACCGGCGCTGCGAGACCTGCGACAGGTCTCCCTCATTTACGACACTCCCGGCGATGCCCTGGCCGAATTCGAGCGCCTCCACGCCGACGCCGTCCGTCCGGTCCCACACCGGAAACCGACATCGAGCGTCGCGCCGCCCGCACCTCGCCGCCGCAACCACAGGAGCCACGTTGACCACCACACCCGACGCACCGCTCCAGCCCACACAGCCGGAGCGGGAAGTCGTCCCCGTGTACGCCGCCGACCCCGGCGACCACGAGTCACTGCTGAACAGCTTCCTCGAATCTCAGGGAGCGTGGGAGAAGTACCGCACCTGGGACGACAACACCACGATCGCCAACCACGAATCACTCACCCTGCGTGCCGAGTTCGTCCACGAAGCCGGTCCTCGCGACACCAACTGGACCATTGCCGCCTACGCATCACCTGTCGGCGAGCGTCTCTGGCATGCCACCGCCACAGCCAGCACGCCCGTCGCGATACTGCACGCCCTCCTCGATACCCTGGCTTCCGACTCCGCCCGCGGTATTGACCTGAGCGACAGCGTGAGCGAACCGACCATCGCCCACGCCACAAGCCCCCTCACAGACGCCGGCTGGAAGCAGACGGTCGGTCGTTGGATCAACTGGAGCCCGCCCAACGAGGAGGCCGCCGGCGTCCAGTTCGACGCCTTCGCCGCCCACACACGCGGCAGTACCCTCCCGACCTGGGTGATCTGGGGCGGCAACGTCTTCCACCAGGCCGCCTGGTCCCTGCAGTTCTCCCCTTACACGCCCGTAGGGCTGCTGCAGGACGTCACCTTCGAACTCGCCGAAGGTCAAGGAACCCGCCACGTGCCCGCCACTACACGCTCCGAAGCGCGGCTGTCCGCCCAACCACCCGCTCCCGCCCAGCCGCCGCGCCTCCCCCCAACTCAGCCCAACCGCAAGCGGTGAATCAACCTTCCGCGCACAACCCCCAAGACGGCCATGGCAGGTAGTCCGAGCCCATCACCGACTCACGCTCTCTGCGTGGCAATGAATGGAGCAGCGGCGGTGCCTGCCCCAGCACCCTGGCCCGCTCCGAACCGTCCCCCACCTTCGGCGTCGCCGCCCCCTTTGAATTCACTGAACTGCGCACAGAGCCCTGAAAATCCCCACAGCTGCTCTTACTCCCCCACCACCGGGGAGAGTCGTGTCGGATGCCCGGGTGGGTCAGCGGTTGGCGAGCAGTGCGAGTTTGCTGAGCCGGTGATGCGGCTCCCGTCGGGCGCGGCCCAAGTACTCCTCGCCGCTGGCGGGGTGGTGACATGCTGTGCCGTTTGGTGGGACGCTCGAATGCCGACTGCAGCGCGTGATCGACCGGATGGTGGGATTCGATGGCATCGTGCGGGCCTCGACGGCGATCACGCTGGAGAAATCCGGTGCCGCTCCGGATTACTCCACTGGTGCGCCAGGCGTCGCGGCAGGCGCCGTATGGACCGCTGACCGCTGGAGGACCGGCCTTGAGGGAGGGACCGAGAAGTGAGCTTCTGGGAGTACCTGGGCACCCGCTACCAGCAGCTGCTGGTGGACGCCTATCAGCATGCCAGCGCCGTCTTCCAGTGCATGGTCGTCGCCACGGTGCTCGGGGTCTTGATCGGCGTCCTCACGTACCGCACCGAGTGGGCGGGAAACCTGGCGATCACCACGACCGCAAGCATCCTCACCGTCCCCTCCCTGGCTCTCCTCGGCCTGCTCGTCCCGGTCGTCGGCCTCGGCGTCGCGCCGACCGTCATCGCGCTGACGCTGTACGGACTGCTGCCCGTGGTCCGTAACGCGGTCGTCGGGTTGCGCGGAGTCGACCCGGCCCTCGTCGAGGCCGCCAAGGGCATGGGGATGTCACGGTTCGCCCAGCTGCTCAGGGTCGAACTGCCCCTCGCCTGGCCGCCGATCCTCACCGGTGTCCGGGTGTCGACCCAGATGCTGATGGGCATCGCGGCGATCGCGGCCTTCGCCTCGGGGCCCGGGCTCGGCAACCAGATCTTCCGTGGGATCTCCAGCCTGGGCAGTGCGAACGCGCTCAACGAAGTACTGTCGGGGACGCTCGGAATCGTCGTCCTGGCCCTGCTGTTCGACGCCGGGTACGTGCTGATCGGACGGCTCACCATCTCACGGGGGATCCGTGGCTGACTCTGCCGAAATCGTCGAACCGACCTCCCCGACGTCCGGCGCCGCAGGCCCCGGCGGGTCCGCCCGATCCGCCGGGCCCGACCGGCCGGCCGCCGCCGGCGCGAGTATCCGGCTGGACAACCTCACCAAGCGCTATCCGGACAGCCGAGCCCCGGCCGTGGAGGACGTGACCCTGGACGTCGCGGCCGGCGAAACCGTGATCCTTGTGGGGCCCTCGGGCTGCGGCAAGAGCACCACCCTCAAGATGATCAACCGGCTGATCGAGCCGACCTCGGGACGGATCACCATCGGCGGCGAGGACGTCACCGGCATCAACCCCGTGGCGCTCCGCCGCACCATCGGCTACGCCATCCAGGCCACGGGCCTCTTCCCGCACATGACCGTCGCCGAGAACATCGCGCTCGTACCGAAGATGGCCGGCTGGCCCCGCGCGAAGGTGCGGGACCGGGTCGAGGAGATGCTCGAACTGGTCGGGCTGGATCCCGGGGAGTTCCGCGGCCGCTATCCGCGCCGGCTCTCCGGCGGCCAGCAGCAGCGGGTCGGGGTGGCGCGGGCGCTGGCGGCCGACCCGCCCGTGCTGCTGATGGACGAGCCGTTCGGGGCCGTCGACCCCATCACCCGCGAGCGCCTGCAGGACCAACTCATCCGGTTGCAGCGCGAGTTACGCAAGACGATCGTCTTCGTCACGCACGACTTCGACGAGGCCATCAAGGTCGGCGACCGGATCGCGGTGCTGCGCGACCGGTCGCAGATCGCCCAGTTCGACACTCCGGAAGCGATCCTGGCCAGTCCGGCGGACGACTTCGTCGCCGGTTTCGTGGGCGCGGGAGCCGGGGTGAAGCGGCTGCACCTCAAGCGCGTACGGGAGGTGGAGCTCGGCGACGTCCCGACCGCCACCGTCGACGACCCGCTCGAGACCGCCCTGCACCTGCTGGACGCGGGCTCCGCCTCCGCCGACCACCTGCTGCTACTGGACCGGGAGCGGCGCCCGCACTCCTGGCTGCGACGCGAGGACCTGACGCGCGCCCGGAGTGCGCAACCCGCCGGAGAGCCGCTGCCGTTGTCGGCGGGCACCCCCGTACGGAGCCGAATCGGGGTGGACATGACGCTGCGGGACGCGCTGGAGGCGCTGCTGGCCGACGGTGCGGGCCGCGTCGCGGTCACGGGACAGGACGGCGCGTACGCCGGCGTGGTGGACATGTCGACACTGCTGAACGCGATGCACGGGGCGCGGGGCGAGCGGGGAGCCGAGGAGGCTCGGCCGACCGGCCGGGGTGAGCCCGCGTGAGCCGGAGCGAGGTCGGTGTCGGGGCCGGTGGTGGAGCCGCTCCCGAGGCCGGTTACGGGTCCTCGGGGCCGGCTCCAGGGCCAGGGCATGACGAGCCCGTGACCCGGCTCGCCGCACTGGATCGGGTCCCGCCCCGTATCACCTGGCAGAAGCTGGTGACGCTGCCGGCCTTCGTCGCGGTCGTCCTCGGCGCCACCGCGCTGTATCTCCGCACCACCGAGCTGGACTCGATCGCCAGGAACGCCCTCGCAGACGGCGCCGTGCGCACCGCACTCCTCCAGCAGACCGAACTCGTCGCGATCTCGACCTTCTTCGTGCTCATCATCGCGATCCCGCTGGGCATCGCGCTGACGCGCGGGGTCCTGCGCCGGGCCGCCCCGCCGTTCGTCGCGGCGGCCAACATCGGCCAGGCGACCCCGGCCCTTGGCCTGCTGGCGCTGCTGGTGATCTGGCTCGGCATCGGCCAACGAGCCGCCTTGGTCGGCATCGTGGCATTCGCGGTGCTGCCGGTGCTGAGCAACACCGTGGCCGGACTGAGGGCCACCGACCCGGCACTCGTGGAGGCGGCGCGCGGCATCGGGATGTCGCCGCTGCTGGTTCTGTTCCGGGTCGAACTGCCCCTGGCCGTACCGCTGATCCTGGCGGGCGTACGGACCGCGCTCGTGCTGAACGTCGGCACCGCGACGCTGGCCACCTTCGGCGGCGGAGGAGGACTCGGGGACCTGATCTCCTCCGGCATCACCAACCAGCGCATGCCGGTGCTGGTGCTCGGCTCCGTACTGACGGTCGCCATGGCGCTGATCGTGGACTGGCTGGGGATGCTCGTCGAGTTGCTGCTGCGCCCACGCGGCCTGGAGGTGGACTGATGCGCCTGACCCGGGTACGGACGGCCGTCGCGGGCGCGGGCGCCCTGCTGCTCGCCGCCGCAGGGCTGAGCGGCTGCGGACTGACCAGCGGCAGCCCGCTGGCCGACTCGGTGCAGCCCGGCTCCATCGGGAAGGGGCGACCGCTGGAGGGCGCCCAACTGACCGTGACCTCCAAGGAGTTCACCGAGCAGATCATCCTGGGCCACATCATGGGGCTGGCCTTCAAAGCGGCCGGCGCGGAAGTCCTGGACCGGACGAACATCCAGGGCTCGATCGGTGCCCGCGAGGCGGTCAAGTCCGGTGCGGCGGACGGGATGTACGAGTACACGGGCACGGCCTGGATCACCTACCTCGGTCACACCAAGCCGGTCGTCGACCCGTACGAGCAGTGGGAGGCCGTACGCGACGAGGACCGCCGCAACGGCATCACCTGGCTGCCCGCCGCCGCGCTCAACAACACCTACGCGCTGGTCGCGAACCGGGCGAATGCGCAGAAGTACCGGCTGCGCACCCTCTCCGACGTGGCACGTCTGACGAAGGAGGACCCGGGCGCGGCGACGATCTGCGGCGGAAGCGAGTTCTCGGTGCGCGAGGACGGCCTGCCGGGCGTGGCGAAGACGTACGGATTCGCCCTCCGGCGCGGGAACTTCAAAAAGATGGACGACGGCGTCGTCTACACCCAGGTCGCCAAGGGCGCGGCCTGCACCCTCGGCGTGGCGGCCACCACCGACGGCCGCATTCCGGAACTCGAGCTGAAGGTGCTGGAGGATGACCGGCACTTCTTCCCCAACTACAACGCGGCACCCGAGATGAACAGCGCCACGATGAGAAAGTACCCCGCCATCGCCGACGTCCTCGCCCCGATCACCAAGCGGCTGACGGGGGCGGAGGCCCAGCGGCTGAACGCGCGGGTGGACGTGGACGGGGAGGACCCGCACGAGGTGGCAAAGGACTGGCTGGTGCGGGAGGGCTTCATCCGGGAGGGCTGACAAGCGGCTTCGCCCCAGGCTTGAGCTCCATCACAACCGGCTCACCGCCCCCGAAGAGATCACGGCACGACGGTGCACGTCGGCCCGGTCGTCCGGCAGCCACTTGGTGACGATGCCGGCGAGCATCTGCCCAGTCCCGGGATACCGTCTCGGCCGACGAGGTCGCGCACGGCAAGCCCGCGCCGGACGTCTTCCTGGAGGCGGCGCGCCGCCTGGGACTGTCCGCGGCCGGCTGCGTGGTCCTGGAGGACCACGCCCCAGGCGCCGCCGCTGCACACGCGGCCGGGATGCGCTGCGATCCCGTACGTCGCCGCACAGGCCGACGACCCGGCGTTCGCCACCGCGGGGCTGCTGCTGCGCGGCGGCCAGGACGAATTCACGGCCCAGGCCGCGTGGCCGGCTCCGGAGGGGTAGGTGGCCGCCGCCGTTCCGGTCCCGAGCAGCCAGCGCCCCTCACGGCGCAGGCCGGGGCGCGGATCCCGGTCCGCCCAGCCGAACCTGCGGGCGCCCTCCTCGAAGCAGGCCAGCACATTGCGGCTGCTGAACGGCAGCCCTGACACGGGACCCGTCTCGGGCTCGTTGCGTACGCGCAGCGCCCGGGCCCGGCCAGTGACTCATCCACCTAAAACCACCGATGCCAGTGGTGGAAGCTATCGTTCCGCTTCGTGACGATCACCGATGCGGAGCCCGCGCTCGACTGGACCCAACTCGGCCGCGCCTTCTCAGCCTCCTTCGCCGAATTCGACGCCGACAACCTCCTCCACCGAGACGAGCCCCCCGCACGAGCCCCCGAACCCGAACCGTCCATCGTGGACGCCGAGGAACCCGCGGACACTGAAGAGGCACGCGCACATTGGCTGACGCCTGTCGCCAATATGCGGGATTGGTTCCCACACGAGGCGGCCAACCTCACTCCATGGGTAGCCAAGAACCTCCATCGCATCACACAGGCGGCCCGGATCGAAGGTCTTCGGTCGGCCGCCTTTGTACTTCGGGTAGAGGGACTCGAAGCCGTCGGCGTTGAAGTTGTGGATCACGTCCCGGACCCGGTCCGCGCTGGTGAACGTCACCTCGGCGATCTTCGCCACGGTCATGCCCTGCGCGGACAGCAGCACCATCTGGGCCCGCCGCCAGGTCCACTACCGACCCCGTGCCGCGCCGGATGATCCGCAGCCGTCGTCTGCCCTCGTCGTCATCGATCTCGCGCACGCGTACTAGCTACTTGCCCCTGAAGAAGTCGGGGCTGCCGGCGGTGTGACGCGTTGGGGAGAGCTGGTGGAGCCATCGGTTGGCCGGGACAGTTGACGT
>NZ_JBIAPW010000063.1:0-13773 GCF_042888505.1 Streptomyces sp. NPDC002870 | reverse complement strand
CCAACTTCGCCCGTACACGGTTCACTTCGTGTGCGTCCACCCATTCAACATGCTCCCGATCAGGCCCGACCGGAAGACCTAACGGAGTCCTACTAAGAGCGAGCTCGGCTGCACTCGCGGCCTGCTTTGATCCGCCTCGGATCTGCCCGATGCGCTCCATCGAGGCGAGGAAGCTTCTCTCAACCTGCTCCGCGGCTTCGCGTTCGGCGGGCAGATCGAAGGCGCGGGTCGGCTTGGCGAGGACGGCCACAGAGGCAGCCCCGGGGCAAACCGACGTCCTCTCCCGAGAGTTGAGCATCAATGCAGCTCGATCGGCTCCTGTGCAGCCCTCGAGCCTGTGACACCGTAATGAACGAGGGGAAAAACGTGCTGACGCACATCACCGACGTGACACTGCGACGCTCGTCTACACCGCCGGAAAGGCGCTCGCCGTACTGGCCCTGGCCGCCTGCGGCACCTCCCCGGGCCCGGAGGACACCGGCTCCGAGAAGGCACCGAAGGCCTCGCCAGCATCCGAGAAGCCGCTGCGCATCGGGCAGCCGAGCCAGCAGACGGTGAAGCTCGACGGACATGGAAAGTGGGGCGAGTTTACGATCACGCCGCAGCGGGTGGTCGTGGGCAAGGCAGCCGACCTGGATGAACTGGAAGATCCGAAGTGCAAGGGCTGGGCGCCGGTCTGGGTGTACGTCAACGCCAAGCTCGTCGGAGACGCTCCGATGACCGGACCCATGGTGATGTCGGACACGGGCGTCCTCCTTGCGGGGGACGTGCCGGTCCAGCGGCTGCTCATCCTCGGCCTCGACCTGAGCAGCAAGCCCGCCGACTGTGAGGACGACGATCCTGATGCCCTGTGGCAGAAGGGCGAAGACCACACGAGGTGTGCGCCGTACCTCGTACCCGAGGGCAAGGCGATTTCGAGCATCACCTACTCCAGGGGCTACTACCAGCCCCCGCGGAAGTGGACGGTGCAGTAGCAGGCCAGCTGTTGAACGGCACTGAAGAGTTCAGTCGCGCACGTGCTGCGAGGCCTCCCGTGGGGCCAGATGCTCTGTCGTCAGCGAGCGAACTTCTCAATGGCGGCTGAAGTGACCGGGGTGAAGAAGTTGACGAGGTTGCCGTCGGGGTCGCGGAACAGGAGCGCGCGGTTGCCCCAGGGCATCGTGGTGGGCTCATTGACGAAGTCCTCCACGAAGCCAGTCAGGTTCTGGTGCACGCGGTCCACGTCGTCGACAAGGAACTCCAGGATGACGCTGCGGTTGTCGGCCGGGCGTGCGGAGCCAGGCGCGAACAGAGGAACGGTTCGGGTGCTGGCGATTGCCAGGGTGGCCGAGGTGGTCCTGAGCTCGGCGAAGTCCTCGTTGGACCAGCTCGCCCGTACTCCGGTGGCGCGCTCGTAGAAGTTGACGAGGCGGGCGACGTCGCCCGCGATGATGCGGATCGAGACGAAGTTCATGGCGGTATCTCCTGGTCGGCCGGTGCTCTTGATCCACAGGCTACGACCGATACCGGGCAGAACCTGCCCGGTATTTGCGGGAGACTTCTGGGCATGTCCCGCCCCATTGCTCGCGTGCTCACCTTGCTGGAGCTCCTGCAGTCGGGAGGCATCCGGACCGTGGCCGAACTCGCCGATCGGCTCGACGTCGACGAGCGCACGGTGCGGCGGTACGTCGGCCACCTCATGGACCTCGACGTGCCCGTGGAGTCGGTGCGCGGCCGCTACGGCGGGTACCGGCTCTCGTCCGGTTACCGCATGCCTCCGCTCATGCTGAGCGACGACGAAGCACTCGCCGTACTGCTCGGCCTGGTTGCAGGTCAGCGAGCCGGTTTGATGACGGCCGCGGGTGCGGCGAGCGAGACGGCAGCGGCCAAGGTCCGGCGAGTGCTGCCCGAGCGGCTCGGCCGCAGGCTCGACGCTGTGCTCGACTCCCTCGCCTTCACGACTCCGTCTGGCGAGTCAGCCGTCCCGCAGACCGCGGTGCTGCTCTCGATCGCCGATGCGGTGCGCCATCACCGGCCGATCTCGGTCCGGTACACCGCCGCCGACGGTCGGCGCAGCGAGCGCACGCTGCACCCGTACGGGCTCGTCGCCCACTCGGGCAGGTGGTACGTAACGGGTGTGGATCCCGCGATCGGCGAGGACCGGATTTTTCGGCTGGATCGCATCGTCGGTGCGGCGATTCTGCCCGGCTCGTTTGAGGCGCCCTCCGGACTCGATCCGGCGCAGCGCGTCCTGTCCGGGCTCGCCACGGCTCCATACCGACATGAGGTGACTCTGCGGGTGCGGGGGAGGGCCGAGCAGATCCGCGCCCGACTTCCCGCCGGGATCGCAATCGTGAGCGACTTGCCTTCAGCGGGCGGCACTGATGTGCAGACAGAGCAGTGGTCCAGCGTCGAACTGCGTGCGGACCGGCTTGACTGGGTGCCTGCCGTGCTCGCGTCGCTGGACTTGCCGTTCGTCATCGAGCGACCGGATGAACTCCGCGGCCTCGTCGAGGCGCTCGCCGACCGGCTCGCGCACTCGGCCCGGCGAGGAGCACCTTCCGGCTGACCGCTCATCAAGGTCCATGTCGGCATGGGTCTTCACTCCAGGGGACTGGACTGAGCGGTGCCTCGCGGATACGGCGTGAAGGCGGGTTGCGGGATGTGCGTCGGCCCTGCCCGATGCGGTCAGTTCGAGGGTGCCCCGCTCCTGGCGTTGTCGATGTTTTCCTCGACCCAGGTCCGCAGAGAACGTAGCGGCACGGCCGCGCTGTGGCCGAGGGCGGTCAGCTCGTATTCCACGTGGAGGGGCACCGCGGGGTAGACGGTGCGGTCGACGAGGCCCTCGTCCTCCAGGCGTCGCAGGGTTTGGGTGAGTACCTTGGGGCTGACTCCCTGAAGGATTCGCTGGAGGGCGCCGAACCGCTGGGGGCCCTCTTCCAGGGCTCCGATGGCCAGGGCTGACCACTTGTTGGCCAGGAGGTCCAGCATGGCCCGGCAGGGGCACTGGGCCGCGTAAACGTCGTGGTGGGCGTGATGCCCGCTCTGGCAGTTTGTGGTCACGGAGAGCGCTCCTCAATAGAATGCTTCCCATTGGGAAGTAGGGTCCCTTGATGGTAACTACCTCCCTGGGGATACGGTCAAGCTCAGCAGCCCAGGGCCGACAAACGGCCCTTCGACAGGCTTTTACAAGGGAGTTGACTCATGTCCTCGATGCGCGCGGTAGTGCAGCACACCTTCGGCGGCCCCGACGTCCTGCGGGTGGAGGAGGTACCCCGGCCCGTGCCGCTTCCGACCGAGGTACTGGTGCGCGTGCACGCCGCCGGCATCAACCCCGTCGACTGGAAGACCCGGGCCGGCGGCGCCATGGCCGGGGTGCTCGGGGAGCCGCCGTTCACTCTGGGCTGGGACGTCTCCGGCGTCGTGGAGGAAACCGGCTTCGGCGTAACCACCCTCATGCCCGGCGACGAGGTCTACGGGATGCCGTGGTTCCCCCGCGCGGCCGGCGGCTACGCCGAGTACGTCACCGCCCCCGCCCGCCAGTTCGCCCGTAAGCCCGCGAGCATCAGCCACGAGCAGGCCGCCGCCGTACCCCTGGCAGCCCTCACCGCCTGGCAGACCCTGGTCGACACCGCCGACGTCCGCCCCGGCCAGCGCGTGCTGATCCACGCCGCCGCCGGAGGCGTCGGACACTTCGCCGTCCAGTTCGCCAAGCACCTGGGCGCCCACGTCACCGGCACCGCCAGTGGCCCCCGCCACGACTGGCTCACCGCACTGGGCGCCGACGAACTCATCGACTACACCACCAGCCGCTTCGAGGACGCCACCAAGGACATCGACGTCGTCATCGACCTCGTCGGCGACGCGCACGACAACACCAGCACCCGCTCGCTCGACGTGCTGCGCCCCGGCGGACTGATCGTCGCGATCCCCGCCGGCGTCTCGCCCGAACTCCTCCAGGCGGCACAGGACCGCGGCGTGCGCACCAGCGCCTTCCTCGTCGAGCCCGACGGGCCCGCCCTGACCCGCATCGCGGAACTCATCGACGCCGGGGAAATGAGCGTGGAGGTCGAGGAGGTCTTTCCGCTGGAACAGGCCGCCCAGGCCCACACCCGCGGCGAGAGCGACCGCACCCGCGGCAAGCTCGTCCTGCGCGTCACGTCCTGACCACCCAGCCACGTACACGAAAGGGAGTTTCCCCATGTTCTACGAGCTTCGGCGCTACCAGACCCGGCCCGGGTGCCGGGATCAGTGGGTCCGCTACATGGAGGAAGTCGTCCTGCCGTTCCAGGCGTCGAAGGGGATGTCGGTCACCGCGTCCTTCATCGATGAGGAGGACCCGGACGGTTACATATGGATCCGCCGGTTCCAGGACGAGACGCAGCGCGAGGAGTTGTACGCCGCCGTCTACGACAGCGCGCGCTGGCGGGACGAGATCAGTCTGGTCGTCCACGGCCTGCTGATTCCGGAGAACTCCGTGATCACCCGAGCGGTTCCCACAGCGCGGTCCGCGCTCCGCTGACGGCACTCGAGTCGAGAAGCGTCACTCCCCAGCAAGAGAGGGTTTCTGATGAACACCGCAACGCACGCGAAGTCCCTGTCCGCAGACTCGATCAGCCGCTCCGCCGCCTCGGCGCTCATCGAAGCGGTGCGCGCGGCCGCCGAGGAGATCGGATTCGAGGTGGCTGTCGCGGTCACCGACGCCGGGGGCCACCTGAAGGCGTTCGAGCGGGCCGACGACGCACCGTTCCTGGCCGCCGAGGTCGCCGTCGACAAGGCCTGGACAGCGGCGTCCTATCGCATCGCCACCCATGTCTGGAACTCCTACGTCGCGAACCCCCAGGTCGCCCCGCTCGCCCACCACCCCCGGCTGATGGCCGTCGGCGGCGGATACCCGGTGATCGAGGACGGCAGGGTCATCGGCGGTCTCGGTATCTCCGGCGGCACCTACGAGCAGGACCAGCAGGCCGCAGAAGCCGCGCTCAGCTCTCTAGGCTTCGACATCCCGGCCTGAAATACGGCCCCCTCGCGCTCGTGCGGGGCGGTATCCGGCAGGACCGGCAGCCGGGCACGGTGTGTGCGGCCGCCGGGCCGATGTCTTCGGCACCTGGCCGACGAAGCGAACGATTTTGCAGTCTCGAACGCTGCCGCGCGGCCCCGCCTTGCCGTTTCGCTCGCCGTACTCGTGGTCGTCATCAAGCCGGCTCGCCGACCCGCTACCAGGCCGAGCAGCACGGCGAGTGCCTCGTCGTCGCTGGAGCATGAGCGGGAGCATGCGGTAACCGGAGGCGAGCCGGTAGCCGCCGTGGCGGCCGCGCACCGACTCCACGGGCACGCCGAGGTCGACGAGGTGGCCGACGTACCGTCGCACCGTACGTTCCTCTACCTCCAGCCGATCGGCGAGTTCCGCCACGGTCCGGATGCCTCCCGACTGCAGGAGCTCCAGCAGGGTGAGCACGCGAGCGATGGGGCGGGCATGCCCAGAAGTCTCCCGCACATACCGGGCAGGTTCTGTCCGGTATCCGTCGTAGCGTCCCGCAGGGACTTCGTCTCTATCCGCATCATCACGGGCGACGTCGGATGCCAGCGTTGCGAAAAGCAAAGGAGAATGCACCATGCGTGCTGTCATGAACACCAACAACGGTATACGTGCCATCGATACCGACGAGCCGGACGGAACCGGGGTGCGCCTGTCGGTCGCTTCTGCGGGGATATGCGGTACCGATGTCAACTTCGCCGCCACCGGCGTCACCGGATTCATTTACGGCCATGAGTTCGCCGGAGTGGCCGACGACGGCCAAGCGTATTTCGTCGAGCCGACCATATACGGCGGAAAATGCGAAGAATGCCGCAACGGCAACCCGCAACGCTGCACCGAGCCCGGCCACGGAAACCTGGGGATTTACAGCAACGGCGGCATGGCCGAAACGGTCGTGGTCCCGGAGTACACGTTGTTGGCTCTGCCTGCCCAACTTGACGTGAAGACAGCCTGTCTGGTCGAGCCCGGCGCGGTCGCGTGGCATGCGGTGCGCCGCGCGCAGGTGCAACCAGGAGAGCGCGTTCTCGTGGTCGGTGGCGGCTCGATAGGACTACTGGCTGCCGCGGCGGCCCAGCACCGCGGATTCGACGTCGACGTGGACACGCGGCACGGCCATCAGCTGGCCGCTGCCGAACGGCTGGGATTCGATCAGCCGAGCGGAGCCTACGACGTGGTGATCGACTCGGCGGGCAGCGAATCGAGCCTGGTTCGGTCCGCCGACGCCGCTCGGCCGGGAGGCCGGATCGTTTCGTTGGGCGTCTATCAGAACATGATGCCGATCCCGGGCACACTGAGCCTTATCAAAGAGCTCAGCTATGTGAGCAGCATTGCCTATGGCCAGCACGACGGGGTCCGCGAAGTCGAGGAAGTCGCATTCATGCTGGCCGAGAAACCCGAAATCGCGCAGACCATCATCACGCACCGGTACCGGCTCAAAGACGCCCAGGAAGCGTTTCGCGTTGCGGCAGACCGGAGATCCGGCGCGATCAAGGTGGTCATCGAGCCCTGACCGCGCTGCCCGTACGAATGTCCTCTGCACTCGGGACCGCGCCCTGCAGGGTGGATGAGGTGTTTGAGCAAAGGCTCGCCGCTCCCCGTCGGTGAAGCGGAAAGGTCGCTTTGAATTCCCGTCTGCGAGGCGTGCCGACGACGAGTACGGTGCCGAGCTTCGCCGTCAGCTTGCCGAAGACGGCCCGCAGTTCCGGCTCGCTGTTGGGCAAGGGCTTTGTCGAAGACCTTCCTTGGCCACTGTCTCCGCCCGAATCCACCGGCTGATGTCCGAGCCGACCTGATCCTGGAACGATGGGAGCCTTGCTGCCTGCGGTGATGGGCTTGTATTGGGTTCAACACCCCGCGAGTAGCAAGGCATCTGTCAAGTGAAGTCCTCTCATGCCGCATCGCATGTGTCCGCCAGGTTCGATGAGCTGATCCTGGATCCACCGGTAGATGATCGAGGCGGGACAGGGCTTACGCAGAGAGGTGCCCGCTGGGCTGGGAAGATGGGAGTTCCAACTCATCAGTTCATGGACGCGGCCGGCAGCCCACGGGACCGCTGGCGGCCGCCCCGGCACGTACGCCGTCGAAAGCCTGATGGCCCCGGCGGGCGGCCTGGCTATAGCCCGAAAATCGCCGACAGGGTCCTGGTGGCGAGGTCTTCGGGAGGTTCGTCCATGCCGAACCTCTGATGGGGCTGGCGCAGGCTGAGTACTGCGAGGCCGTGCAGCGTGGCCCAGATGGACCTGGCCATCAACTCCGCCGACGCTTTGGGGGAGATGATCGCCTCGCGCTGTGCGTCGGCGACGGTTCGCAGGAGTACCTCGAAGGACTCGTGACCGATCGGGCCGGCGCCCGGCTGGCTGCGGAACATGGTCACGAACAGGTCGGGGTGGTCGTGCGCGAAGCGCACGTACGCGCCGCCCAGGCGCAGCAGTCGCTCGGCCGTGTCCGTGGTGCTCGCTGCGGTCTGCTCAAGGCTCCGGTGCAGAGTTGCGTAGCCCTGCGCGGCCACCTCGGTCAGCAGTTCGTCTCTGTTCGCGAAGTGGCGGTAGGGCGCGGAGGTGCTGACGCCCACCCGGCGGGCGACCTCGTTGAGGCTGAACTGCTCGTGTCCTTGCTCGGCCAGGATCTCCCTGGCTCCGTCGATCAGCGCCTGCCGGAGCGCGCCGTGGTGGTAGCTCGTGCGTGGCACCTGCCTGCTTCCCTTCTGGCCAACGTCGGCAGCCAACATGTCAGTTGTGGCGCGAGTGTCGTAACCAAATCGATGTGAGCGATTCTAACATTGGCTGCTATGTTAGCGGCACTCACATTGGGGATCCGTCCTAGGAGCAGGGAGCAGGGATGACCTCCGTCGCAACGCCCGTACAAGGTAAGCAGCGCCCGCGGAGAAACCGGGGAAGGTGGAGTTGGGCCTGGGTGACTCTGTCTTCGCTGGCGATATCCGGCTACTTCGTCGGCCAGTACGCCCAGGGCACGCTCGACGCCCTTGCCAAGGAAGAGGTCGCCCTCGCGCCCACCTATGCCTCTCAGGGGTGGCCGATCCAGGTGACCTTCTACGTCCACATCGTCTCCGCCGGGCTGGCTCTGATTCTGGGCCCCTGGCAGTTCTCCCGCCGGCTGCGCAACCGGCACCTGCGAGTGCATCGCGGCGTCGGGCGGACCTACATGATCAGCGTTGCGCTGGGCGCGCTCACCGGGCTTGTCATGTCGATGTTCAGCTCCGTAGGGATCCTGGGCTTCTTCGGATTCGGCACGCTGTCGGTGCTCTGGGGATGGACGGCCTGGCGTGCCTACCGCGCCATCCGCGAGCGTGACGTGCTCAGCCACCAGGCTTGGGTGATCCGCAACTTCGCGCTCACCTATGCAGCGGTCACGTTGCGGCTGTGGTTCGGCGTGCTGATCTTCGTGCAGGTGCCCTTCGTGCACGGCGACGATGCATTCGAGCGGATTTCCGAACAGGCCTACGCCCCCGTGCCCTTCCTGTGCTGGCTGCCCAACCTCGTCATCGCCGAGCTCATGATCCGACGTCGTGGCCTGCCCGCACTGCACATCACCTCAGCCCCCGCGACCGGACACGGCAAACCGCCCGGGCAGGCCGCGGCCACCGGTGGATGACCTGATTCACGGCAGCCGGCCGGCCAGTGAGTCGAGCGCTGCCGGCCGGCCCCGAACCACCCTTGGCCCGCCCCACACGCCCTCGTACTCCGACACCGTCACCTATCCGGGAGATGCCATGACCGTCTACACCGTCAAGAACATCGCCTCGTCCGCCTTCCTCGTCACCGACGAGAAGGGGGCCATGATCGTCGACACCGGCGTCGCCGGGCGAGCCCCCGCGATGCTCACGCAGATCGCCGACGCGGGCCTGCGCCCCGCCGACGTCACACTCATCCTGCTCACCCACCACCACGCCGACCACACCGGTTCGGCGCTCGCCCTGCGCGAGGCCACCGGAGCGCCCATCGCCATCCACCGCGACGACGCCGACCAACTCCGGCTCGGCGGCCGCGTCGACCTGCAGCCGACCAGCGTGATGCCCCGGCTGATGAAGGTCATGCTCTCCAGAGCCGAAATCCCGGCCATCGAGCCCGACATCATCCTGGACGACGAAGAGGACCTGACCCGCCACGGAGGGATCGGCCGGTCCTTCGTGACCCCTGGCCACACCCCCGGATCCGTCTGCGTCCTCCTCGACGACAACAGCATTCTCGCCGGCGACGCTCTCTCGGGCGGCCTCATGCGAGCCCGAATCGCGCGCAAGCCGATGTTCGCCACCGACCTGGACGCCGCCGCCCGCAGCATGCGTGCCATCGCCCACCTCGCTCCGACCACCGTGTACGTCGGCCATGGCGGCCCCCTGACAGCACCTTCCGTCACAGCACTCAAGACCCCGTGAAACCACCCCACCGTCCTCGGTAGCACCTGCGTACCACCAGACTCCTCACACTGAGCGCGCGCCTCGCGCTGGGGTGTCGACCGCCCGGGCGAGGTCCGGGCACGGCCGCGGGCATCAGGTCGAGCCGTTTTTCCATGCCGAGGCGGAAGATGCCGTACGGAT
Organism: Streptomyces sp. NPDC002870; assembly: GCF_042888505.1. Classification (NCBI taxonomy): domain Bacteria; kingdom Bacillati; phylum Actinomycetota; class Actinomycetes; order Kitasatosporales; family Streptomycetaceae; genus Streptomyces; species Streptomyces sp. NPDC002870. Next base: position 4,201 of record NZ_JBIAPW010000063.1, on the reverse strand, counting down.
TGACGGTCGACCACAACAGAGCGGTCAGGCCGCGCCGGTCCTCGTCGCTGAGCTTCTTGGTCCACATGGGCTCGGCCAGGACTTGCTGGAGTGGCAGCGTGTTGATGTGGACGAGGCTGGACTGGAGCAGGTGCAGGTGCAGCGCGAGCATCGAGGTCTCGGCGTGCTCCTTGTCCGGGCCGGTCAGGGCGCCGTCCTTGCCGTAGAACCCAAACCGTTCGGTCCACCATGCGCAGCATCCGCACACACTCTGGCCACCACAGCCGCTCTCCTCGCGAGCCTTCACTGACGGACCGTCAGATCAACGACACCCCAAAGTTCTTCGCCCGCCTGTCACCCGACCGGATCCGACGTCAAATCCGCGAGGGTCAATCCACGCCGAACGGAAGTGACGGAAGTCTGACGCGCATCCGCAGCCGCTGGTCGGCCGCCTCGTCCGGTGCTCGAATTGCCGGGCAGGCGCTGAACAGCATTCCGGTGGACGAGTGGAGACGCGCGGCTGTGTCGCACCGGCACACAGGCCGTGGCATCCCTGGGCACCGGGTCCGGCGATTGCGTGCCCGTGTAGGCCCTCATCGGCGAAGGCCGAAAACGACGGATCCAGTACGCCGCCTCCCGGTACCTCCGATATCGGACGACGTTCGAGAAAGGCACTTCGATTGCACGTGCATGTGTTGGGCCCCGTGGAACTGATGACCGACGGCGGGACTGCGGTCCGGGTTGCGACCCGTAAGCGACGCGTGATGCTCTCCCTCCTGGCGCTGGAGGCCAACCGCGTCGTACCCCTCGACCGGCTGGTGGATGTGCTCTGGGAGGGCGTCCCTCCCGAGCATGCCCGCACCGTCGTGCACGGGCATATATCCGCTCTTCGACGGCTGCTCGGCCGTGGCTTGTCCATCGAGACACGCCCGCCCGGATATGTCCTTGGCATCGATGTCGACAGGGTTGATGCGCACCGTTTCTCGCAGCTGGTGAAAGCGGCCGCCGAGCGGGCCGAGGACGCCGAGGCCGTCGGCCTCCTTCGTGAGGCCCTGGCACTGTGGCGCGGACACGTTCTCACCGACCTGGGAGGAGCCAGTTCCTGGCATGACCTCGCCACCCCCTGGGAGGAGACGCGTCTGGCTGCATGGGAGGCGTTTGCCGAGCGGCTGCGCCGTATCGGACGGCCCGCGGAGGCCGTGGCCGGCCTGCGGGAGGAACTCGGTCTGCATCCCTTGCGTGAAAGTCTGGCGGCGCAGCTTGTGGCCTGTCTGCATGAGGCAGGACGCCAGGTCGATGCTCTGGAGGTGTACGAAGCCGTACGTCGGCGCCTGGCAGAGGAACTGGGGCTGGATCCCGGCGCAGAGCTGAGGCAGGCGCACGCGGCCGTATTACGTGCGGATACCGCGAGTTCCTTGAAACGGAATTCGGGATGGAGCCCGGCCCCGGACTCGGGCCGGCGGTCGAGCCTCGGCTCGGATCGTTGCTGCCATGTCGCTCACCGGGCCGGGCGCGGGCACCAGCGGCGGCACTGCCCTCCATCTGCGTGATGGCACCTCTGCGGGCTTCCCCTGCCGCCGACAGGGCCGGGAACCGATCAGCAGCATTCCGTTAGCCGGTCGTTAGCGACTCCGGTGAGAGTGGCCTGCGGTTCGCTTCGGCGACCGCGATGAGCAGGAGGAAGACGTTGTCTTCATATTTTTCGAGATCGCGATGGGTTTCGCGGCCGCGGTGGTTGGCCGGGATCCGTGTGGTGGGGCTTGTTCTTTCGGTGGCGCTGCTTGCCGGGCTTCCCGGGCCGACGGTCGCGCGGGCCGATGAGTTGCCCAGCGCGTGTGACGTGGAGGCTGATCCGTCCACGGCCTTCGTCACGGAGGTGCCGAAGGACGACCAAACGACGGTGAGCATCGGCTGCGTGCGGGACGCCGCGACCGAGCGGTGCAAGACGTTCTGGGACGACAACTCGTGCGGTCTCCGGCCATTTCTGCAGGACGGCAACGATCTGATGATGATCGTCACCTTCCACGGGCACGGCAAGGCCGACGAAGACTATGTGAGCCAGGTGTACGACGACATCCAACGCGCCCAGAACGAAGGGCAGTCGCTGGGCGTATACCTCAGGGCCCGTGCCCAACAATACGATCCCCAGCTCTTCCACTCTCCCACCGATGACGTCGACCTCCAGGGGCGGGCGCTGAAATCGGGCAACAGTCTGATCATCGTGGTGCCGAGGTCGGAGATCGGTACCGTGGCGAACTGGTGGCAGAAGGCACTGTCCACCCTGGTCGGTCTGGCAGCGGGGGCCTTGCTCGGTGCGGGGTGCCTGATCTCCTTCAACGTCGGAGCGCCGGCCGCAGGGCCGATCTGCGCGGCCCTGTCCGGATTCGGCACCGGTGTGGTCAGTGAGCTGCTCAACGCCTACTTCGACGGCAGGTCGCTGAACGACGGCGAGGTCTGGGCCGAAGCGATGGCCGTAGGTGTCTGCGGCGCCATCGGCGGCGCGCTGGTGGGCAAGCTGCTGACCTGGACCGAGGTCAATGGTCAGCCGCTGTTCGCCAAACTCCAGACCATGCTCCTGACACTAGCGAAAAAGCTCTGGTTCGGTGACTCGGCACTGACCGCCCTCGCCCAAGGCTTCAACCCCTTCTTCCCGGCCTTCCTCAGGACCATCGCCCGGATCGCCGGTGGCGTCGGCGCGAACCTCCATGTGATGGTCGTCGGTGACTCGATCAGCAACGGGTTTGAGGGCAACCACACCTGGCGGCACCGGCTGTGGGAATGGGCCCAGAACCAGAAGTGGCCTGCCACCTTCGTCGGACCGCTGAGCGGAACCAAGAAGCCGGACGACCCTCACCCGCCCATACCGCCGCCCTTGGGCGAAGACGAAAAGGCCCCCCATGCGGAGCCGGATCCCGCCCAGTTCCAGGGAGCCTACGCCGAAGACGTCAAGGACGGATTCGTCAATGGCGGATCGGCGCACTACGCGATGTGGGGCCGGCAACTGGGCCAGAACGTGCACACCATCAAGCCGGTGATGGACGAACTGAAAGCCAAGCAGCAGCTGCCCGACGTGCTCCTGGTCGAGCTGGGCTTCAACGACATCGGCTGGCGCGGCGCCGGCGCCGGCCTGGTCGACACCATGAAGGACTTCATCGACCAAGCGCGCGCCGCCAACCCCAACGTCCACCTTGTGCTGGCCAACGTCCCGCACCGCACCACCCTGGGCGACGCCAACCCGCAGCTGCCCCAGCGCACCACTGACTACAACACGGCCCTGGCCAAGGCGATCCCCACCTGGAGCACCGCCGCCTCAGCGATCCTGCTCGCCGACATCGACCAAGCGTTGGGCTGCGACCCGAACGCGACCACATGCGCAACCACCTACGACGGGCTGCACCCCAACACGCTGGGCGAGTACCGCATCGCCCAAGCGTTCGGCACCGCACTGCACAAGGAGTTCGGTATCGGCTCCGAGCTGCCCAAGGCGCCCCACACCGTGTCCACCCAGCCGGTGGAAACCCCCACCGGCCTTGAGTTCGACGGCACGCAGCAGGGGGTAACCGTCACCTGGCCCAAAGTCTTCGGTGCCCACAGTTACGACATCCAGTGGCGCGACATCACCACCGACACCGCGGCCACCTGGCAGCAGACCATCCTCGCCGCCCAGACCAACCGCTGGGACCTGTCCTGGCAGTTCACCAACCAACCCCACGACGGCCACACCTACCAGGTACGCGTACGCGCGGTCACCGGGGACAGCGACGACTACAAGTCACCATGGTCGGCCCCGGTCACCGGAGTGGCCCACCCCACCACAGCCCCACCCCCCGCGACCATCAACGCCAGCGCCGGCGCCGGATCGATCGACGTGACCTGGACCCCGCCAACCGGACCACACACCGACACCATCACCCGCTACGCCCTGTGGATCTACGACGAGGACACCCCCACGGTGCACTCACGCATCATCGGCTACCCGCCCTCGGCTCGAACCGCCCACGTCACCGGGCTGACTCCCGGCCACCACTATCGGGTGTTCATGGCCACCTGGAACGCGGCCGGCGAGGGCAAACCACGGATCGCCGACACCGTCATACCTCAATAAACGTGCCTACCCCGCCCCCTGCGGGGGGGCCCGGGGGGGCCCCCCCCCCGGGGCGCCCCCCCCCGTTTTTTGAGGTCCCCGGGCGCGTGGGGGGGGGGCCCCCCCGGGAACAGAAAA
>NZ_JBIAPW010000062.1:0-15673 GCF_042888505.1 Streptomyces sp. NPDC002870 | reverse complement strand
CGCTCGTTCTCACATTCTCGAGAGCATGCGAAAGAGGAACGAGAATTCTCATGAAGCGTAGTATCCGGAAGAGCAGTCTGGCCGTAGCCACCGCCTCCATCCTCCTTACAGCCGGCGGTGTACTGATCCCGGCGAGCGCAGCGTTTGCGGCACCGACGCTGCAGAGCCCGGCGGTGGCGGCAGCCAGCAGCGACCACGGGAAGAGCGACAGTCACAAGAAGCGGGACGGTCACAAGAAGCGGGACGGTCACAAGAAGCGGGACGGTCACAAGAAGCGGGACGGTCACAAGAAGGGCGACGGTCACAAGAAGCGTGGCGGCCACGACGACTACTGCCGCAGCGGCACAGGCGGCGACGGCACCGGCGGCAACGGGACGGGCAGCGATGCTCCCGTCTGCCAAGCTCCGGGCGGCACCGGCACGGGCGGCACCGGCCGCGGCGGCAGGGGCAGTTGTGGTGGCCGCGATGGCAATGGCCGCAATGGTACGGGCACCAACGGCAACGGCGGCGGCCCTTGTCCGGACACGCCGGCCCCGCATGCTCCTGGCAAGGACGACACCGGCAGCCCTTCTGCTCCGGAACCGGCCCCGCAGGCTCCGCCCAAGGACGACACCGGCAGCCCTTCTGTTCCGGACGCGCCGGCCCCGCCTGCTCCGGCCGACGACGTCATCGTCAAGTGACCGCGTGGGGGAACACGCCAAAGGCGGATGGCGCAGACCTGGGGACGTGGCTCAGGACGGTCTCCTCACCCTGGTTTCGGGTCTCGTTATGTCGCCGGGCGTCGCCTGACTGGAAGGCTCGTGAGGATCTTGGGTTCTTGCCCCGCCGCATCTGCGGTGGGGCAAGACCGGTTCCCGTGGCGGTGGGGGTGCCCATATCTCTTTGGTCAAGCCCCGCGCGGACGGGGTCATGACGTGTGGGGCCCATCTACGGCTGGCCCGGCGCCCGCGACGTCATGACCGGCTTCGACGGCCACGCCCCGTCCCTGTCGCAGTCCTTCCGCTTCGGCCCCCGCCTCGCCGCAGAGGCCAACCGGTGGCTGACCATCGCCGACGCGTCGATCCGTCTGACCGGCACCGACGACGTACGGAAGGTTGACTGATCTCAACGAACCTGGACCGGGGCCCCCGCCGCCAGCTCACTGCCCGCGGGGCCCGGGTGGTCAAAATCGGTTGAGTCGTTGGTCAAGGTTCGGTGAGATCAGGGAGCACACTGCTCGGCTGCCGAATCGCGGCCGGGGCAGCAGGTCGCTGAGGTCATGGGGTGGGAGTGACGGGTATATCGCTGGAGGCGCTGGACGCGGTGCCGTGGGACCGGCTCGAGTCGGCGCTTCCGCAGCACCCGGTACAGGAGGTGCCGCGCGCGCTGCGTCGCCTCGCACTGGCGGGCTGGGCCGCGACGGAGGAGGACTGCTACCCGCTGTTCTTCTGTCTTGCTGCGGGGAACGGGCGGGTGAGCTCCGCGGCGACTGCCGCGCTGCCGTACGTGGTTGGGCTCGCCGCTGATCCGGGCATGGGGGCGCGGGTCACGCTCGTCGAGCTGTTGGAGTGTCTGTTCCGGGAGGCAGCGACGGCAGAGCCGCATTTGGTCGACGAGGAGTGGCCCGCGGCATGGCGACGCCACCGGGGCGCGGTCCGGGCGCTGCTGGCCGATCCGGACCCCGAGGTGCGGCGGGCAGCCATTCCCGTCGCGGGCGGTGTCGCACCGCTGCTGGAGCGGTGGCGTGCCGAGGCGGATCCGACGGTGCGTCTGCCGGTGCTGCTCGCGTTGGGTGTGGCCGCGGCTGAGGCCGCCGACGCCGCCACCGAGGGGAGCGCGGCCGGGGTGGCCGAGCACGGCGGCGCGCGGGTGAAGGACGGGGCCGCGCGGGTGGAGGACGGGGCCGAGCCGGTCGAGGAGGCGCGGGCGGTGCTGGCCGGCGTGCTGCGTGACGGCGGCCCCGTCATGAAGGTCGCCGCCATGCACGCCTGGGCGTGCCTCGACCCGGACGTGCCGGTCCGGCAGGCCGACCTGCTGGTGGAGATTCTCACCGACACCGACGTGCGGCCACAGTTCGAGGCGGTCTGGTGGGTCCCGGGCGTCGAGGACGCCTTCTCCCGCGAGGACGTCGTCTCCTGGACGGGCAGTCTGTTCGACCACGCCCCCAAGACAGCGGCCTCGTTCGTCGTCCGGCTGGCCGAAGCGGCAGACCGGATCGGGGACACCGACCTGTGCCGGGCCGCCCTGGACGAGGCGTGGCGGCTGCTGGTGCTCCGGCCGTCTGCGGCACCCGCGCTGCTGCCGGTGGCGGGCGGACTGCTGGCCAACCCGGACGACGCTGTGCGACTCAAGGCGGCGAACCTCCTGGCGATGCTCGGCCGGCGGGCGGCTGTGTACGCCGACCGGCTCGCCACGCTTGTCGACGACCCGGGTGAGGACGGTGTCACCTTCATCGAAGGTACCGTCGGCGACTACGCGCGCTGGGCGCTTGCCCGGATCGGCGACATGCGCGCCCTCCCGGGGCTCGTGGAGCAGCTGTATGAGCCGTATCGGGAGCATTACTCACGCAGCTACTGCAACGGCGACCCGCGGCTTCCGGACATCGACGACGTCCTGGTTCCGCTGCGGGCGCACGCGGACGTCCTGCTGCCGGCATTGCGGGAGGTGATGCGGCACCACGCCGCGCACAACGGCGGCCACGGCCCGCTGACGGGCGCCTTCCTGCGAGTCCTGGAGGCGTGGGGGCAGGATGCGCTACCGGCCCTGCCGGAGGTCGTGCGGTTGCTGGACGACACGCGCGGCTCGCTGTCGGCCGCCGATGTGCTGGCGGCGATGGGACCGGCCGCGGCGTGCGCAGAGCCCGCCCTGCGCGGTTGCACGATCCTTGATCACCCGGCAAACCACTGGAAAGTGGCATGGGCCGCCTGGCGCATCGGCGGTGACGCTCCGTCGGCGCTGCGGCTCATCGGCAACGCGGTGCTGCATGAGGAGGGCCCGTTCTACGGACCGGTCTACCTCCTGGCCGGCTTCGGTCCCTCTGCCGCGCCGTACGCCGACCGGGTTCGGCACATCATGGAGAACACCGAGGGCCGGCACCGGATGCAGGCCGCGGTCACCTTGTGGTCGATCACGGGCGAGCCCGAGCCCAGCACGTCGGTGCTGGAGGACTTCGTCCTGCCGATCGCGACGGCGACGACAGCTACGGGACCTTCGGTGACGCGCTGCGGTCCTTGACCCGGATCGGCGTGATCACGCCGGCGGTGCGTACCGCGCTTCGGACGGTGAAGGGGTTCGACCGGCGCCTGTCGCCGTGCAGGGACTACCGGGCGTTCCTCCAGGACGAGGAGCTTCGGGCCGTGATCGAGGAGGTGCTCGCCCTTCCGTGAGGCGGGTGCCTCGACAGGCGCGGACAGAGCGCCCATGCGCCGTAAGCCAGTCGCGGACGGGGGGCTTCGGGCAGGCCGGTGATCACCTCGAATGCGTCGTGTTCACGACATGGGCGTTCCTGATCGCCGGGTTCTGGGTGAACGCACTCTGTGCTTCGGCGAGTTGCGGAATGAGATCGAGGGCGTCAGCGATACGCACGCCCCGTCGGACGGGGACGATGCCTTTATCTGCCGGGCACATCGACCAGGCAGTGGTACGTGTTGGACATGTAGGCCGGACTCAACTGCCCCCGAGTTCTGGAACCCTGGCGGGTCGGCAGCCGGTGTCACGAAACCCGGGGCGGCATGCTCAACTACGGCGGGCACCATTCGCGAACCTGCAGAGCTGGGGACTGGGCTCTCATCGAGGAGGTCAAAACTCAAGCTAACGAATGGTCTGGATTCGTGCGGTCGCCGTCGCCACAGCCACCGGCCTGTCGTCGGGGCCGATGAGCTCACCGGCGAGAAAGCACACGTCCTTGCCGCGCTGCACGATCCGTCCGCGCCCCAGAAGCCGTCCGGGGTGGGCGGGGCGGAGGAACTGGACATGGAGATCGAGCGTCGGCGCGAACTGGTTCTCCGGCAACGTCGCGACCAGTGCCGGACCCAGGGTGTCATCGAGCATCGCGGCCAGGAACCCGCCCTGGATCACGCCGACAGGGTTCGCGAACTGATCGCCCGCTTGGAACGCCACCTCGATAGTCCCCTGCTCCGGATCCACGCCGACCAGTTCCCAGCCGAGGAGCACCGCTGCAGGTGGCGGTGGGACCCGCCCCGCCTGCACATCCCAGAACAACCCACGCCTTTGCGTATCCATCTCCATGAGCCACATTGAACAGGCCGCCACTGACAACCTCGGGAGACGGATCCCTCGCGCCCATATTCTGCTGGTCACAGCCAACACACGCACTGGCATCAGCGATGCCCTGCCGCGCCTCCTGCTCGCTGATCGCCTTCGTCCAGCAAGCGGCCAGGAACCAGCGACCCCCTTCCCCTATGGGGACGCTGTTCTCTGTCAAGTCCCGAAAAGTAGTGGCGTGACGCGATGGCAAGGCTCGGGGCGTACTCGTGAGGCGGGCTTTGAAAAAGTCGGTGGCCTCATGATCCGTGCCTCCCGGACATGGAGCGATAATGGCCTTAGGGAGGCGCATCAGAATATTTTCTGTTTCCTCGATATCTATGCGGTTGAGGAGAGTGCCGTGAGTTCCCTACCACCTTCGTCCGAGCGCCCCACCGGCCCTCCCTCTGGTCCGCTGTCAGGCCGGCCCTCGGGTGAGCAGCCGCCGGTACCTCCGCCCCCACCTGGGCCACCGCCCCCACCCGCGCCACCGCCCCCACCGGGGTCCACGGGTCCGCCCGGCGGACCGGATGAGCCAGGTCGGCGCCGCGGAGGACTGTCCCCCGGGTGGCGGACGCGGAGAACTTTGCTGGGTGCCGGCACTGTGGTCGTGGGTGCCGCGATGGCGGTGATCCTCACGGTCACCCTCCCCGGCGGGAAAAAGGGCGGTGGGGAGGTCTTCCTCCAGACTGCCTCCGCGGCCGGCCCTGATCCGTTCACTCCGTCGACCGCCACCCAGGACAAGGACGCCGCAGCCTCGTCCGCAAACCCTCGTACGTCATCGGCCGGCGCCGAGGGCGGCACAGGCGCCCTCGTCGTCAATGGTTCCCACCCGGGACTGTACGGCGGTACGCAGAACGTCGCGAGCTGTGACGTGGAGAAGCAGATCAAGTTCCTCACGGGGAACGGCGACAAAGGGCAGGCCTTCGCCGGAGCCCTCAACATCCGGCAGCCCGAAGTCCCCCAGTACATGAGGTCCCTGACGCCGACTCGGCTGGTCTGGGACACACGCGTCACGAACAACGGGTACAAGAACGGCGCGGCTACCAGCTATCAGGCCATCCTGCAGGCCGGCACGGCCGTCCTCGTCGACGACCGCGGCGTTCCCCGCGTCCGCTGCGCCTGCGGCAACCCCCTGGCTCCGCCCGTCGCCGGCGAGGGCAAGCAGAAATACACCGGCAGGCAGTGGTCGTCGTTCAAGCCCTCCAACCTCGTTGTGGCCACACCCGCCGAAAAGCCCATGAAGGCCGTGACGATGTTCGACCAGGAGCGCAAGGGCTGGTTCCAGCGCCCGACCGGCGACCTCCGGGGCAAGAGCGACGAAAAGGTTCCAGCCCCGAGGGGCCAGCCTGCCGGAACGCCGTTCCCTGTCCTGCCCCCTCCTGAATCGCGCGAGGAGCACCACGGCAAGGAAGAGAAGCACCCGGGGAAGGACAGCAAGGAGGACAAGGACAGCAAGAAGGGCAAGGGCGAACCCAAGCAGGGCGAACGCGAGGGCCAACCGCCGGGCCAACCGCCGGCCAAACCGCCGGGCGATCCCAAGCAGGGCGATCCCCCGCAGGGCGATCCCCAGCAGGGCGAACGCAAGGGCCAACCGCCGGTCAAACCGCCGGCCAATCCGCCGGGCGATCCCAAGCAGGGCGATCCCCCGCAGGGCGAACGCAAGGGCCAACCGCCGGTCAAACCGCCGGCCAATCCGCCGGCCAATCCGCCGGCCGATCCGCCGGGCGATCCCAAGCAGGGCGATCCCCCGCAGGGCGATCCCCAGCAGGGCGAACGCAAGGGCCAACCGCCGGGCCAACCGCCGGCCAATCCGCCGGCCAATCCGCCGGCCGACCCCAAGAAGGTCGACCCCAAGAAGGTCGACCCCAACAAGGACCAACAACCGGCGCCGGTTGTGCCGCCGGCCCCGGAGCTGCCGCCGGCCCCGGAGCCGCCGCCGGCCCCGGAGGCGCCGCAGGGCTGAAGCGTTCCGAACGAGAGGGTCGGTCACACGCCCCCGCTGCACCAGGGATGCAGCCCAAGCCACCGGCCTCGGTGGTCGGTGGTGATCGGCCGGAACCGCCGGCGTGTGCTGGTGTCAGGCGCTGATGTCAGGAGAAGCTTCGGCTTGGCGCGCAGCCTCGAAAGGGCCCGGGAATCCGTCGGTAACAGGGCGATGTCCTTCGACATCGAGATCGTCTGCGCGCCGCACGAGTCGGACCAGCGGCTCGTTGCTTACACGACCGAGCCCGACCCTCCCACCGCCCACGTCCTGCGAATTCTGGCCAGTTGGAACGCCGCGCACCGCCGCTGACCGGCCTTGGCTGGAAACCAGAAGCTGCCTCTCCCGATCCACAACGCTTGTTCCCTCCTCCGACCTCACCGGTCCGCGTCCTGTCGGCGAAGGCCGTCGAGGATGACGTTCATCAGAGGCCGTGCCGTTGATTCCCACTCATCCCGGTCCAGTCGGCCGAGGTAGGCGATGAGCAGGAGGACCCCGTGGGCGTCCACATCCGTGCGGATGGAACCGGCCGCTTTCCCGGCGTCCAGCAGGTGACCGAGGGCGCCTTCGATGGGGTTCTGGCTGTGGGCGACAAGGTCCTGCCACGCCGCCGACTCGAGCGCTGCCAGGACGCCACGCTTGATCTCGGCGTAGTCGATCACTTGCTCGAGCCAGTGACCCAAGGCTTCCACGGGCTCGTGTTCCGCCAGCAGAGCGGAGGCGGCGGTCACGAGTTCTTCGACGTCGCGCCGGTAGACCTCGGCGAGGAGCGCTTCGCGATTGGAAAAGTTCCGGTAGAGCGTTCCCTGTCCTACACCGGCGCGCTTGGCGATCTCGTTGAGGTGGACGTGGTTGGACTCAGCGAGGGCTGCGCGGGCGGCCTCCACGATGCGGGTCCGGTTCTGCACCGCGTCCGGACGGCGTGCTGGCGCGCTCATAGGCCTCTCCTGATGTTCCGCCTCTGATAAGTGGACACGTGTCCGGTAGGAGCGCAGCGCGCCGCAGCGACCGCATCGACGCCATAGCGCAGGACATCCGGGAGGGGGGGCCGTGCTGCCACGTGCGTCGTCGACGTCACCAAGGCCGAGGACCTGCAGCGCCTGGTCTCCACCACCGTCGACCAGTACGGCCGTATCGATGTACTGGTGAACAACGCCGGCATCGCCCCGATCAGCCCGCTGGCCGACCTCGACACCGAAGGTTGGTCAGCCATGATCGATGTGAACCTTCGCGGCATGCTCAACGGCGTCGCCGCCGCGCTGCCCGTCTTCCGCGAGCAAGGGTCGGGCCACCTGGTCAGCATCATCTCTGTGGCTGGCCTGTCCGTGTCCCCCTCGATGGCTGTCTACGCCGCGACCAAGAACGCGGTGCGCACCGTCCACGAGGGGCTGCGCACGGAGTCCACGGACGGGGTGGTGCGCACGACAGCCATCTCGCCGGGATACGTCCGCACCGATCTCGCCGACTCCATGGCAGACCCGCACATCCGCGAGCAGACGCGCAAGAACATGGACGCGATGGGCATCCCTCCGGCGGCGGTTGCCCGCGCGGTGGCCTTCGCCATCGAGCAGCCCGGCGACGTCGAGATCGGCGAGATCAACGTCCGCCCCACCGTCCAGGCCTGACACTTGCTGTCACCGGTCAAGTAAGACGTCGTTTCTTATGGTGTGATCGTTCGTTGAACCGTGCATGACGGATCTGGTTGAGCGGCTGGTGCCGGACGAGTTGTGGGTGCTGTTCCGGCAGGTGGTACCTCCGACAGAGGTGAAGCGTCCACAGGGTGGGGGCCGGCGACGGGCGGGCGACCGCGAGGCGCTGGCAGCGATCATCTTCGTGGCCACCTCGGGCTGTACGTGGCGGCAGCTCCCACCGGTGTTCGGTTCGTGCTGGCAGACGGTCTACCGGCGCTTCGCCCAGTGGGGCCGGGACCGGGTCTGGGCGAAGCTCCACCGTGTCATCCTCGACGAACTCGGTGCCAGAGGTGAGCTGGACTGGTCGCGGTGCGCGATCGACTCCGTCAGCGTGAGGGCGGCAAAAGGGGGCTACTGACTGGACCGAATCCGACCGACCGCGGCAAGTTGGGATCGAAAATCCACCTGATCACGGACCGGAACGGACTGCCGCTGTCGTTGGGCTTCTCCGGCGCCAACATGCACGACAGCCAGGGACTTGAGCCGCTTGTACGGGGCATCCCTCCCATCCGATCCCGCCGCGGCCCGCGCCGCCGACGGCCCGCGAAGCTGCATGCCGACAAGGGCTACGACTACGACCACCTGCGCCGATGGCTCCGCAAGCGCGGCGTCCGGCACCGCATCGCCCGCAAGGGAATCGAGTCCTCCCAACGGCTGGGCCGCCATCGCTGGGTGGTCGAGAGGACCGTGTCCTGGCTGGCACGCTGCCGACGCCTGCACCGCCGCTACGAACGCAAGGCCGACCACTTCCTCGCCTTCGTCGGCATAGCCGCAGCCCTCATTGGCTACCGCCGGCTCACCAAATGAAACGACGTCTTAGGCGCTGGGCACATGCGGTCTGCCATCCGGTACGCAGGTGGGAATGAAGTGGCGGGGCATTGCTGCCCCGGTCGTCGTGTGCCCTGTTGACCGATCTGTGGCGGTCAACAGGGCACGACGCGTTCATCCTGCGGTTGTCAGTGGTCTATCGCTTCCCCGGTTGCTCGGCTTGGTAGCGGCTGAGGAACATGGCGACGGCCTCCTCCACGACCAGTTCGATGGGAGGGAGGTTCTTGATGGCTTCGCCAATCGCCATGACGTGCGGCCAGATGGCGAATTCCTGGATCAGCCCGAGGAACTGGCGTGCCGCCAGGTCTGGATGAGGGCAACTCAGGGCGCCAGAATCGGTCATCTCGTTCAGGCACCTGCTGAACATCTCCGCAAGCGGCGCCTTGCCGAGGCGGTAGAAGTCCGCAGAGACCCAGGGGAGCTTCCGGGACTCGGAAATGACCAGTCGAGTGAAGGCGACCTGATCCTTCTCGTTGATGAAATCGAGGATGGTCGCTGCGAAGTGTCGGAGGAAGCCGGCCGGGTCGGAGTAGTCGCGATCGAGGCTCGCTTCGATGTCGTCCAGTCCGAAAGCCGCCCAGTGGTACTCCATGGTGGCCCGGAAAACCGCCTCTTTGCTCCCGAAGAGGTTGTACACGGTTTGTCTCGCCACGCCGGCGCGTTTTGCGATGAGGTCGAGATTGACGCCGTCATAACCGGATTCGAGGAACAAGTCCTTCGAGGCTCGCAGAATCTTCTGGCTCGAGGCGCTTCGAGGCTTCTGCGTGCCACGGATGACCGGCTGAGGGCTCTCTGTGGGCATTGCTCACCTTCCGGAGGGTGTACGGGCCAGTCTAGTTGTGATCTCCTTGCGGCGAACTGTCAGTCCCGGGACAAGCGGTGGCCGCCGTGGCGAGGCGGTAGTCGACGCGGACGCGGGTGCCGGCGGTACCGGCGATGTACTGCACAGAGTGCGCGAGGCATTCGACGATGTGCAGTCCGCGGCCGTTCTCCCCTTCGGCCTCGGCGGGCTGCTGCCCCCTGACGGGGGCGGTCCTGCCGGTGTCGGCGACCTCGATGGTCAGCGATTGCGATGAGGCGGTGACCGTGATCGTCATGGTCTCCCGTCCGTGTTGAGCCGCATTCGCGGCGAGTTCTCCGGTGATCAGCAGTGCGGAGTCCTGATCGGCGGGGCTGATGCTCCAGGCCGGCAGGCGGTCTGCGACGTGACGGCGGGCAACCGGCACATAGCGCTCCTGCGCCGGCAGGGAGAGGGACGCCGGGCGGAGCCCTCGGGGGTGCGGGGGGGTGGCCATGACTGGCGTCATGGTCGGGGCTTGAGGTGCAGGTGTCTTGATCATTGGGTCCACCGGTGGGAGGATTGGACTGGACGGTACAGTCTAATCCTGTGTTGTCTCGAATGTCACCATCTGGTCCCTGCCGAGTGTTTCAAGAGGGTCCTGTCCGCCCACCTGCGGCCTGCCAAAGGCGCCGACGACCTCATCGTCAGCGTCCGCCTCGACGGGGCTGGCCTGGCGCTGAACGCCGGCACCCTGGCGCGCAGCATCGCTCCTAGGACGGGTCAGGCCGCGAGAGGCGTGGACGGCCCGAGGGTGCCCCGCTCGTGCTCGTACGCCGCCGCGGCACGCAGCAGGGTGGCCTCCCCGAATGGGCGGCCCATGAGCTGAATGCCGATGGGCAGCCCCGTCTCGTCGAGACCGACGGGAAGGGAAACGGACGGCATTCCGGTGATGTTGGCCGGGGCGCAGAGCCTGACGTAGGCGTCGGTGACCGTTTCCATGGTGCCGTCCGCCCACTGGAACTCCTGCTGGTCGGTCGTGGCCGCGGTGGCGGGGACGCTGGGTGCCGCGATGACGTCGACCCGGTCGAACAGGCTCGTCCAGGCGCGGCGCATCAGGGTCCTGGAACGCTGCGCACGGAGGTAGTCGGTGGCCAGGACCAGCGCGCCGGCCTCCAGCAGCACCCGCACATCCGCGCCGTAGAGCTCTGGTGCCCTACGGAGGTCCTCCTCGTGGTAGGAGGTCGCCTCGGGGATCATCAGCCCCCACTGAGTCGCCTGAACGTACTGCGTCATCGAGATCTCGACGTCCACCAGCCGGGCGCCCAGCCCGGCAAGCTCCGCCACGGCTGATCGCACCGCGGTCTCCACCTGCGGATCGACGTGGTCGAAGAAGTAGTTGACAGGCACGCCCACGCGCAGTCCGGTGAGGTCCCGGCCGAGGTCGCGCAGGCAGTCCTCCGGCGCTCGGTGAATGCTGGCGAGATCTTCGGGATCGTGGCCCATCAGGGCGTTGAGGACCAGTCCCGCATCCTCGACGGTGCGGGTGATCGGGCCGACGTGGTCCAGGGACCAGGACAGCGAGGTCACACCGTGCCGTGAGACCAGGCCGTATGTGGGCTTCAGCCCCACCACGCCGGTCAGCGCCGAGGGGACTCTGATGGAGCCCCCCGTGTCGGTGCCCAGGGCGAAGATCGCCTCACCCGCGGCCACCGCGGCGGCCGATCCGCCGCTCGATCCACCGCAGACGCGCTCGGGCGCCCAGGGGTTGCGGGTCTGCGGAGTGATCAGACCGTACGCGAATTCGTGGGTGTGGGTCTTGCCGACCAGGACGGCGCCAGCCCTGTCGAGCAGGGCCGCCACGGTGCTGTTCTTCCTTGGTACGCGTTTCGCCCGTACCAAGGAACCGGACGTCGTCGGAACGCCTGCGGTGTCGATGAGGTCCTTCAGCCCCATGGGGATCCCGTGGAGCGGGCCGCGAGGACCGCCCGCGGTGATCTCTCGTTCGGCCCGGGCCGCCGACCGGCGCGCGGATTCCGCCACGACCGTCACGTATGCGTTGAGGTGCTCCTCCACGGTTCCAATCCGATCGAGGACCGATTCGGTCAGTTCGACAGGCGAAAGCTGACCGGCGACCATGGCTCGCGACGCTTGGCCGAGGGAGAGCTCGTACGGCTGCATGCTCCTCACTCCTCTGCTGCGACGTAGGCGGGCGCCGGGGGCGTCTCGCCGAGGTGGAGCTCGCGCAGTGCGCCGAGAACGTTCTGGACGTGGTTCGCCGTGGCGGACACTGCTCCCAGTCGGTCGTCAGCCAGCGGCAGTCCCGCTCTCTGGGACCACTTCGCCACGTCCTCCGGAGAGAGATCGAGGGTCATGGACCGGTCCTTTCTGGGTGGCCCCCCATAGGAGATGAGTCGTTCCGCAGGATGTCCCGGAGGGTTTCGAGCACCGCGGGATCATCGATGGTCGAGGGCGGAACCGGGTCCGCGCCGTCCGCGATGTCACGCATGGTCCGCCGGAGGATCTTGCCGGAACGGGTCTTCGGCAGGGCGGTGACGACGTCGATCCGGCGGAGGGAGGCCACGGCTCCGATGTCGTGGCGCACCCGGTTGACGAGCTCCGCGCAGATCTCCTCCGGGGAACGGTCGACGCCGGCTTTGAGGACGACGAACCCGCGTGGCACCTGGCCCTTGAGCGCGTCCTGGACGCCGATGACGGCACATTCGGCGACATCCGGATGGGCACTGAGCACCTCTTCCATCGCGCCACTGGACAGGCGGTGCCCTGCGACGTTGAGTACGTCGTCGACGCGGCCCATCACGTAGACGTAGCCGTCTTCGTCCTTGTGGCCGCCGTCCCCGGTGAGGTAGTACCCGTCGTACGTGGAGAGATAGGAGCTGATGTAGCGCTCGTCGTCGTTCCACAGGGTGGTCAGGGTGCCCGGCGGGAGCGGCAGTCTGATGGCGACCGCTCCGTCCTGCTCTGGCGGTGCCTCGCGGCCTGCGCCGTCGAGGATCCGCACGTCGTAGCCGGGTACCGGCAGCGTGGGTGACCCCGGTCTCGTCGGGTGCGGTTCCAGACCCATGGGATCGGCGACGATCGGCCATCCGGTCTCCGTCTGCCACCAGTTGTCGATCACCGGCACGTCGAGCAGGTCGCCGGCCCAGTGGTAGGTCTGCGGGTCCAGTCGCTCTCCCGCCAGGAACAGATGGCGCAGCGACCGGGTGTCGTGGGAGCCGAGCAGCTTGCCCTCGGGGTCCTCCTTTTTCACCGCGCGGATCGCGGTGGGTGCGGTGAACAGCGTCGTGACGCCGTAGTCGGCTACGACTCTCCAGAAGGCCCCGGCGTCGGGGGTTCCGACGGGCTTGCCTTCGTAGAGCACGGTGGTACAGCCGGTGATCAGCGGCCCGTAGACGATGTAGGAGTGACCTACGACCCAGCCGACGTCGGAAGCGGCCCAGAAGACGTCGCCGGGGTGGGTGTCGAAAACGTACTGCATCGACCAGCGCAGCGCGACGGCGTGGCCCCCGTGGTCGCGCACCACACCTTTGGGCCGACCGGTGGTGCCGGAGGTGTAGAGGATGTACAGCGGGTCGGTGGCTGCGACCGGCACGCAGGGCACCGGTTCGGCCGCGGCGACGGCTTGGGCCCAGTCCAGGTCCCGTCCGGCGGTGAGCGCGGCGGCGCGCTGAGGACGCTGGAGCACCACGCAGTGGTCCGGCCGGTGGTCGGCCTGAGCGAGGGCGTCGTCGAGCAGGGGCTTGTAGGGCACGACGCCCTTCGGCTCGATGCCGCACGAGGCCGTGATGACGACCTTGGGCCGGGCGTCGTCGATCCGCACGGCCAGCTCGCGGGAGGCGAACCCGCCGAAGACCACCGAGTGGACCGCGCCGATGCGGGCGCAGGCCAGCATGGCGATCACTGCCTCGGGGATCATCGGCAGGTACAGCACCACGCGATCGCCCTTGACCACCCCGAGTTCGGACAACAGCCCGGCGACACGGGCGGTCTCGTCGCGGAGCTGCCGGTACGTGTGCGTTGTGCGGCTGGCTGTGAGCGGGCTGTCGTGGACGAGCGCGAGGCGGTCCCCGTGGCCCGCGTCGACATGCCGGTCGACGGCGTTGTGGCAGGTGTTCAGCTTCCCGTCGGGGAACCAGCGGTACAGCGGTGCCCGGGAATCGTCCAGGGCACTCGATGGGGGCACGGTCCAGTCGATCGCCTCCGCCGCCTCCAGCCAGAACCGCTCGGGGTCTTCGAGGCTTAGGTGGTAGGCGGCCGTGTAGCTGCCCGTCTGCGGCGATGTTGCTGCCATGGCGGTCCTCCTGTCTCCGAGAAACGCGGTACGGAAAGTCGTTCTCCTCGTCCCGAGGCGGTAACCGCCTCGGGACGAGGTTCTTTGTCGACTACTTGCCGGTCACCGATGCCGGGACCGTGGTTGCCGACAGGGGCGTGGTGCCGGCAATGGCCTCGACCGAGAGGCCGGTGGTGCGGACGCCCCATGCGGCGAGGGAGATCGCGGGCACGAGGAGTGCTATGGCGACGAGGGTGAAGACGGCGACCGCTCCTCGGCTGTAAAGGAGAGGGACGAGGTAGAAGGGGGCCGCGACCGCTGAGAGTCGGCTGAGAGAATAGAGGATGCCGGTGGAGGTGGTCCGCAGGCTCGTGGGGAACTGTTCGAACTGGTAGACGCGGCCCGAGTTGGACATCAGGTTGGCGGTGAGGGTGAAGAAGAAGCCGCAGGTAACGATGGCAACCGCCGAGTTCGCGCTGCCGTAGCCGATCCCGAAGGCGGCCATGCCGCCCAGGGAGGCCGCGACGAACCACTTCCTCTCCAGTTTCTCCATGAGAACCATGGAGAGGAAGGAGCCCAGGGGGTACCCGATGAAGGACAGGCTGAGGTACATCAGCGAGTCGGTCACGGTGTGCCCCTTCTGGGCGAGGGCGAGTGTGGCCACATTGCTGAAGCCGTAGTACCCGACGGGTGCGAGGATCCACAGCATGCCCATCAGCACGGTGCGGCGGGTGTACGGAGCGCGGAAGATCGTCTTGACGGGCAGCGGCGTGGTCTCGGCGAGCTCCGGCTCGTCCGCGTCCTGGGAAGGGACCCAGCCGCGGGCCATGGCCGCCTCTTCGAACCGGCGGGTGACCTCGTCGGCCTCGGTGATGCGGCCCACCGATTCGAGCCAGCGTGGGGACTCGGGCAGCGACCGCCGGATGAAGAAGGTGATCAGGGCGCCCAGGGCACCGATGGCGAACATCCAGCGCCAGCCGCTGATGCCGAGCAGGGTGCCGTCGGCGAGCAGCATGCCCAGGAATCCGACCAGGGGGACGGCGATGTAGGCGGCTGTGTAGGCCCGTGCCGCGTAGTAACCGCGCTTGCGGGGCGGCAGCACGTCTCCGAGGTAGGCGTCGGTCACGGGCAGTTCACCGCCGAGTCCGACGCCTGCGACGAAGCGGAGCAGCAGCAGAGTCCACAGGTCAGGTGCCAGAGCGCAGCCCAGGGTGCCGACGGTGTAGAAGCTGAGGGTGATCATGTAGCACTTCCGTCGGCCCAGCCGGTCGGACAGCCGGCCGATCACCGCCGCTCCGACGAAGGCTCCCACGAACACGGATGACAGGAGCAGGGAGAGCTCGAAGGTGCCGAGCGAGAAGGTGGTGACGAGCTTGGTCGCCAGGACCGCTGAGACGAACCACTCGTAGACCTCGAAGAAGTTGCCGATGGCGACAACGAAGATGAGGCGCTTGTGGGCGCCGGTGACCGGCAGCCGGTTGAGTCGGGCAGCGACGGAGAGGCCGCTGGGTGGAATTGCAGACTGTGGCATTTTTCTCCTCCACGACAAAGCGCCCATACTGCGTCATACTACGCGTTGAATTGGATTGGACAGTACAGTCCACTTCCGTGGGGGAGCAAGAGCCGCGCGCGAATCGTTGCGGGCCGATGACGTCGGGTCCGCGCCGCGGATCCTCCTGGAGCCTTGCCCGTGAGTACGGAGTACGGGTGCAACTAGACGCGAGAAATTTGCGTTAAGGTGAGCTGCTTGCGGAACAGGATCTAAGCTTGTCCTTTAACCTCGCGCCGCGACGGACGGCCGCGCGATGAGGCAAATTGCGATGCGCGTTGGCGGCATGCTGGTCAGACTCTCGGGCATG
>NZ_JBIAPW010000061.1:0-16498 GCF_042888505.1 Streptomyces sp. NPDC002870 | reverse complement strand
CCACCGGGCACTACACCGGCTTCTCCGCCACGACCACCCAGCCACTTCCAGCGGCTCTGCCAAAGGCTGACGACCTAGAGATCACCAACAGCATCCGTTCCGTGCAGCGTTGGACTCGGAGAAGTCGTTCGGCTCGGAGAGGAGCGTCACTACTCCCGCCTTGCCGGGCTGCGGGGCAGGGCTCCCGCCGTTGCCTCCACCAGAGACCGAGAAGTACCGCAGACTTGGCCGTCCGTGGAATGGCGATACGACGCGCTGCGTGAGCCTCGAGGCGGGAGTACGCGGGGGCCTTGTCCGCGGCGTCGTGGTCGCCGAGGCGCCAGGCGATGTTCGTGGCGCTGAACACCGCCGTGTTACGAAGCGGAGGAGCGCCCGAAGAACTCGATCTCGGCGATGGAGACCTGCTTGTCCGCAGCGGCGCCGTGTGCGGAGCGCAGGATGAAGCGGACCGCGCTGACCTCGCCGGTCCTGAAGGCCCGGCGTTGGCTGCCCGTGCCCTGGTCGAGGGTGAGTTCGCGGGTCGTGGTCTTGCCGTCGGCGGCGGTGACGAGGACTTGCACGCGGTGAGGGAAAGCGGACTTGGAGACGTCGGCCGCCCGGGTGGAGATGCCCGGGGTGACGAGGATGTCCAGCAGGCGAGTGGGCCGCTGGAAGCGGGCCTCTATCCACTCGCCGGCGCCGGCCTGGGAGACGCCGGGCCCCCACCAGGTGTTGTTGATCTTGTCGAAGGCCAGCTCGGGGCCGTGGCCGCTGAAGGAGCGGGACGCCTTCACCGAATCCGGCGCCACCGGGGCTCGCTTGGCGAAGTGGTCGCGCGTGGCCTGATACGCGTTGTCGATGTAGAAGGCCCCAGTCACCACGAGCGCGACCACCAGACCCCAGACGGCCAAGGTGACGATCCGGTCCAGGCTCCGGCGGAGGCGGGGGCGATCACCGGCCCAGAGGGCCGGTCTGTTGCGGAAGTTCATCATGCGACGCCACCAAGGCAGACGCCGGGCCGCCGGATCGTCCGGGCCGGCGGCGAGGGACATGGCGCAGCGACGGCAGAAGTGGCGGCCGGGCCGGTTGCCGGTGGCGCACCACGTGCAGGGGGGCCACCCTCTTCGTCCGGCTCCACGGTGGGCGCGTGGACCCGGGGGCGGGCCGCGGCGGGGCGGCCGGGCAGGACCGGGGCCACACTCGGGGCCGGCGTCACCGGCTGGTTCGGGTCGGTGACCGGTACGAGCAGCGCCCTGGCCCGCTCGTCGGCGGAGGAGCCGGGGTCGGGGCTCGCCGATGCAGGGGCGACGGCTGCGGGGACAGGGTCGATCGGCAGGGTTTCCTCGGTGGGCGAGACGGCCGGTGCAGAGTCGGGGCGGGTGACCGAGGGCGGATCGGTGCGGGCACTGTCGTCCACGCGGGCCGACTCCGGATCGGACCGGTGGTCGGGCGCGGAGGCAGCAGCGGGGTCGGGAGCGGGAGCAGGTTCGCGGCCTTCCTCACTTGCGTCGTCCTGGGCCGTCCCCTGGCTCGCGGTCCGGTCGGGCGTCCGGTTCGGGGTCCGGTCGGGCGTCCAACTGAGGACTGCGCCGCAGTCGTCGCAGAAGGACTGTCCGGGAGCCGGGCGCGCACCGCACTCGGCACAGGTCTGGGTCCGGCGCCCGCCCTCGCCGGAATTCGGGGGCTGGGCGCTGGCGGAAGAGGCGGAGGTCGGACTGGTCACCTGTCGGGTGTCCTTTCGGCGGCGGTCACCTGAACCGTGTAGGGCATATGAGCGGGGCGAGAGGCGGCGACGAGGCTCTCCAGCCGATGCTCGTCGGCCGGACTCGGGTCGGGCAGCCGTACGGTGACGTGCAGTCGCGGGCGGCGCTCGCCGGGGAAGGGGCCGAGCGGCCGCGCGTCCCAGATGGCGGCGCCGCTCTCGGTGATCTCCGGCTCCACGCCGAAGGTGAGCCGTAGCGCTTCGGCTAGACCGTGCCGGGTGCCGCGGATGCGGTGCAGGCGTACCGCGGCGGCGACCGCCGCGCGGAGCATGGCCGTGTTTTCCGGCAAATCCGGCAGGTCCGAACGGCCGGAGCACCCCGATCCGTTCAGCCGCCCCGGCCGATCGGCTCGATCCGCTCCGCCCGCTCGATCCACGCGGCCCGAACCGTCGGTCTCCGCGCCGACCCACTCACCGAGCCAGCGGGTGAAGTCGGCGGGAGCCAGCGACGGTGTGAAGTACGCGTCCAGGCAGTCCAGCACGTTGTGGACCGGGGCCAGCACCTCGTCGAGGCCGGCCACGAACTTCTGCGCCAGCTCGTCGTCGGCGAACACGGCGGGCAGCACGGGGCCGAGCGGGGCCGAGGAGCCCAGACCGTCGACCGACCCCCTCATGACGCGTCCCCGATCACACGGACCCGGTGGTCGAAGGAGAAGACCAGAGCCGGGGCGGCGAGGTCGATCCGCTCCGTGGGGTCACCACGCTTCCCGCTCAGCGGGTCGGCGGGGTGGAGCAGCACCTCGTCCACGAG
Source organism: Streptomyces sp. NPDC002870 (assembly GCF_042888505.1). Taxonomy (NCBI): domain Bacteria; kingdom Bacillati; phylum Actinomycetota; class Actinomycetes; order Kitasatosporales; family Streptomycetaceae; genus Streptomyces; species Streptomyces sp. NPDC002870. Next base: position 14,006 of record NZ_JBIAPW010000061.1, on the reverse strand, counting down.
CTCGACGCCGGGCACCCGTTGCAGGACCGCGAGCCTGCCTGCCGAAGACGCCGTGGGTTCCCGGTGAAAGCGCCTCAGTCACGCTGAACTCACGGCCGACGTGCTGGTAAGAACCGTGTCGCCAGCCGCAAGCGGCGTCTCGCCCACTCAGTCGACTGCGTAGGGGCAGTCCGGAGTCGGCAGCCGCCTCGGCAAGCGCAAGGCGACCGCCTTCGGCTAAGACACGCGCTTGTAGGTCGGGCATAGCCGACGGGTAGCCGTTCATCAATCGGGTGGTTGATGAACCGAGGTATCCCCTGCTGCCCGTCGCCAGTTGGCGAGGCGGTTCCGGGTGGTGAGGGTGTCGGGGTGGTCGGGCCCCAGTACCCGCTTTTGGTCCGCCACCAGCTGCTCAAAGGCGGCTACCGCGCCAGCCACATCCCCCGCCTGCCCCCTGAAGTTGGCGAGGCTGTGCCGGGCGATGAGCGTGTGGGGGTGGTCGGGCCCCAGTACCCGCTCCCGGTCCGCCACCAGCTGCTCAAGAGCGGCTGCCGCGCCGGCCACATCCCCCGCGTCCCCCCTGAAGTTGGCGAGGCTGTGCCGGGCGTAGAGCGTGTCGGGGTGGTCGGGCCCCAGTACCCGCTCCCGGTCCGCCACCAGCTGCTCAAGAGCGGCTGCCGCGCCAGCCACATCCCCCGCGTCCCCCCTGAAGCCAGCGAGGTCGTGCCGGGCGTAGAGCGTGTGGGGATCGTCGGGCCCCAGTACCCGCTCTTGGTCCGCCACCAGCTGCTCAAAGGCGGCTACCGCGCCGGCCACATCCCCCGCCTGCCCCCTGAAGCCAGCGAGGTCGTGCCGGGCGTAGAGCGTGGGGGGGTCGTCGGGCCCCAGTACCCGCTCTTGGTCCGCCACCAGCTGCTCAAGAGCGGCTACCGCGCCGGCCACATCCCCCGCGTCCCCCCTGAAGCCAGCGAGGTCGTGCCGGGCGATGAGGGTATCGGGGTGGTCGGGCCCCAGTACCCGCTCCACGTCCGCCAGCACATGCTCAAGAGCGGCTGCCGCGCCGGCCGCATCCCCCGCCTCCCCCCGCCAGTAGGCAAGGTTGCGCCGGGCGGTGAGGGTGTTGGGGTGGTCGGGCCCCAGATGGTGTTGGGTGTCGTTGGCCAGCTGCTGGACGTAGTGGAAGGCAGCTGTGGTCTGGCCAGCCTCGCCGAGGCTCTGACCGGTGCGGAAGAGGACGCGGTGGGCATCGGGTTGGTACAGGGCGTCTTCGGCGTGGAGGGTCAGCGCTTCGGTGTTGGCGCGCAGGGCCTGGGCGAGGGAAGTGTCGCGTTCGATCTCGGGCCAGGCGGCCATCAGGGCGTCGGCGGCCGTACGGGCGAGTCGGTCGTGCTGATCGGCGGGGAGGGGGTCGCGGACGGCGCGTTGGAGCAGCTGGTGGATGCGGACAGTGTGGTGTGGGCTGCTGGGGTTGTGGTCGATCAGGCTCAGGCGGTTTAGCGCACGCAGCGCCTGTGTGGCTGCTGAGGCCGTGATCTCTTCTGCATGGGTCTGTCCTGGGGCAGCGGTGTGGTGTTGGGCGAGGCGGTTGAGAGCTGGCGGGCTGGTCAGGACGGCGGCGGGGATGCCGTTGGGGTCGAGCATTGCGGCGAGCTGCAGCATGGGGCGGGCCAGACCCGCTGGGGGAAGTTGGTCAGCGCATTCAATGGACAGGGACCAGGTGGCGGCGACGTTGGTTGCCTGGTCGTCGGGGAGTCCGGAAGGGTCGGGCAGTACGTCGGTGAGGGTGCTTGCTCGGTCGGTCAACCGGTGCCGGTAGGTGGCGCAGTCCAGGCCGACGTCGAGGAGGTACGCGGCGGCCTGGGACAGTGCCAGCGGAAGGTAGCCGAGGTCGTCGGCGAGGCCGGCGAGCTGGTCGGGGGGCTCGTGGCGGTCGTGGGCGGCCAGAGCAGCGGTGAAGTAGGCGGTTGCCTCGCCGTCGGTGAACAGGCCCACCGGTACGAGTTGGCGGCCGTGTCCGGTGAGAGCGGCGTCGCGGCGGCGGGTGGTGATCAGAGTGCGGCCGTGGGTGCTGTCGGGGGGCCACAGGTTGCGCAGGTCGGCTGGGTCGGCGAGGTCGTCGAGTACGACCAGCCAGCGGCGCGTAGTGCCGGGCTTGGGCTCCAGCCAGGCCAGGAACGCGTGTGCCGCGGTCTCCAGGTCGGTGGGGTCGGCGCCGAGGACCTCGACTGCGGCCTGGGCGTAGCCGGTGACGACTGCGTCGCGGGTGGCGGCGCTGACCCATACCAGCAGGTCCAGCTTCCCGGCCTGCCACAGCGTTCGGGCGTGATGGGCTGCAAGCTGGGACTTGCCTACTCCGCCGAAGCCGGCCAGTACCTGGGCGTGTACGACGGTGTCCCCGCCGTACGCTGCGTGCTCCAGCTGCTGGGCGGTGGCACGGTCCTGGAAGCAGTCGGCCTGGCGGGGCAGCACGCCGACCTGGTGCGGCCAGGTCACCGGGGGAAGAGGTGCGGCGTGGAACGCGACCCGCCCGCCGGGGCCGACATAGCCGACGGCGAGGCTGCGATCCTTGGCGGTGATACTTCCCGGTAGGCCGGCGAAGCCGGGCGTCGGGTCGAGGCTGGCCGGTCCGCTCAGTCTTTGGGCGGCTCCGGCCTCGGAGGGGGGCTAATGTGCGCACCCCCTTCGATGACCTGGGCCGCGATTGAGCTGTCCTCGGCATGGATGCTCACGTTGTGGGCTGCCGCCAGTCCGCCTGTCACTCCGCCCTGCGGGGCGTGTTCGTTCAGCAGAGCACGCAGCTGGTCAGCGGCTTGGCTGCGGTCTGCCTCGTCCAGGCTTTCCAGCATGGCCTCGATACGGGCCTGCCAGGAGGCCTGCTGGCCGATCCGCGCCCGCTCTGCCTCGGCCGGGTCGGTGGCCTGCAGGGCGGTAGCGGTCTGGTCGAGGCGCTCCAGCTCCGCCTGCTCCCGCTGGGCATCGCCCCGCCCGAACCAACGGGCAACCGCGCCGCGGAACCCGTTCCACGCATCGGTACCGGCAGCCTGCACCACCGCGGTGCCGCCAGCCACAGCCAGCGCTACCAAGGTCTCCAGCATCTTCCGGCCTCCTCACCCGAGTGGCCTCTCTAAATCCGTATCGCCGCAGAGAAGGACCGCAGGCAGCGCCTCGAAGGGAACACCCTCATGCTCATTGTCCAACGTCTTCTACTAGTCGGCACCCGCAACTGCCACGCGGCGACGAACTCCACCACCTTGCTCGTTTGCGGCTGGTGACGATTCTGCTGGCTTTCCCACTCACGCGGTGAGGGAGATACCGAGGCGGGCAAGCTGGCTAACGCGGATGCGCTCGAGCGGATGAGCCCCGCTGGGCACGGAATAAGCCAGCAGGATCGGTGACATGGTTCTTACCGGCACGTCCGCCGTGGGTTCAGCGAGAATGAGGGGTCTTTTACGGGAACCCGCGGCTCCCCGTGCAGCCGTGCAGCAGTGCTTGAGAGTGCCGTGGGTTCCGTCGCCTGTGGCGATCCGCTCACGGGTGGGCTCAGCTTCTGTGGTTCTGGGCCGTGTGCGAGGCCGCTACCGGCCAGGCTGGTGATCGTTTCCTGCTGGTGCGGCGAGCGAGGTGGGGCGTAACGGAGGCAAGCACCAAAGGCCACCAGTCGTTGATCTCCCTGGCGTCCACGGGGCCGTGACCGAAGGTCAGGAGACGGCGGGCATGGGTGCACCCTCAGCCACCATGCCGCGACGTGTCGTGGGCGTCAGGGTCAGCTGACGGATCCGACATGCCACAGGTTGTGCCCATGCCTGGCGACATCCAGCAAGACGGAGCGCAGTGCTGCGCGGGCCGCGCCGCGTTCCTTCATCGCGTGGCAGTTGGGGCACAGGGCGACCATCTGAGAGGGGTGGTCACGGCCGCCCTCAGCGATCCGTTCGACGTGGTCAACTTCCAGGATCGCTTGGCCGTCGTCGGTGACATCGGCTGGTTGACCGCCGCACGTGGGGTTCTCACAACGGCTCTGTGCGCGCACCAACACGGCCCGCCGAGCATCCCGGAGGCGGACCGGATCACGGCTGACTCGCTCGCTGCGGCGCCCGTAGGTGTCAGCCTCGCGCCGCTCCACTTTTCGTACAAGGGAGCGGTACTCCGACACTGAGGAGGCTGTGCCCGGGGCTGGCATCACGGCCGCAGCTGCTTGGCTTCCGGGACTTTCGAAGACCTGGGCGCGGGAACGCTCGCACTGCTGATGCCGACTCCGTCCAGCCGACACCGGGCGGTCACACACGGGGCACAAGCGTGCTTCCGCCCGCTCCCTGTCAAGCCCTGGTGACCGCACCCGTAGGACAACATCAGGCCGGGCAGCATGAGGCTCACCCTGGGCGTCAGCAACCGCCTCCTGCTGGGCAAGCACCGTGGGTTGTGGACCGCGTGGCATTGCAGGAGTCAAGGGAATAGGCCAGTCGATCTCTGATGACGCATCCCACTTGGCCCGCTTCCCACGCCGTAGCACAGGCTTTCTCGTATGCGGGTTGTTCCCACGGCGCGTCACGCGCTTGCTGGATGACGAGGTTCCTTTGGGTACCGCAGCCGTCGTCCCGAACAGTCGCTGCTCTATCTCCCAGTCGAGTTCAGCCACCCGTTGGCGGAGGCGCGCGACCACCTCTCCGTTCCCCAACTGCTGGTTGTAGATGATGCGTTGAGCAGCACTTGTGCGCTGCCTGAAGAGACGATCGATCTGCTTGTCGGCCATTGGACTCCTGGAGGTGGCACCACCAAGACGGGGGTACTCAGCCTAGATGCACGGCGCCCAGCGCAGGAATGCAATCTCGCCCCGGCCAGACGACAGCGAGCGTCGGCAGGATACTCATTCGCTGTCGGCGGCTTGTTCGATCTGGTCGTTGAGCAGCTTCTGGGCGATGTCCGCGTAACGGCTCGCGGTGGTATGGGACAGGTTGAAGACCAGGGCGAGGTGCAGCGGGTCGGCGCCAACGGTCAGTGCCTCGCGCAGTACCCGGTCACCGCGGATGCGTTCCAGGTAGACGCCCTGGTGGAGCAGGTGCCGCTTGAGGTATTCGGCGCTCACGGGCCCGGTCCCCAGGGCGGTCTTCGCGTTGATGAGCACGTGCCGGTTGGGGGTCTTGGGCCAGCGGGCACGGTGTTGGTCGAGCCAGGTCCGGCGATGGTGATCCGGCGGTTGGGCAGGTCGAGGTCGTCCAGGGTGAGGTGCCGGATTGCCGCGGCGCGGGCGGCGTGGACGGCAGCCAGGGCGACGATCAGCCGTTGCGCCAGGATTGTGAAGAGCCGGTTTCACGTCGTGAAGAGGCGCTGGGTGGTCGAGCGGAGCATGTGCGCCACGAGGCGCTCTGTTTGTATCCCCGGCTCAGCCGGGAGGAACTCGGAAGGAGGTTCCTGGGCCAGATGACTTACCTGGATCCGAAAGGTGAAGGGGACAACAGCATGTCAGAAAACCAGTAACCGGGCCCAGTTGTCAGGGACGGTGTGCTGGGTGGCCCGCGCGATATGGCGAAGACTGGATTGTTTGAAGCCCAATCTCCAGAAGATGCAAGCTCCCATCCGTCGGAAAGACAGCTGAAACCGGCGCCGTGCTCTGCACTGGATTCGATTGTTGTCCTGTGCACCTCCGGAGCACGGAGCGATGCCCAACGAGGGCATTTCAAGGAGATGAGTGGGACGCCTACGTCGCGCTATGACGTACAACAGAGACGAACGTGGGATCGCCTACGGGACGCGAGTCCTATGGCGACGGAGGCCCCGTAGTAGTCGCCGGAGTCACGCCCGGCCAGGGAGGGCGGGAAAGCCGTCCACAGGGCAAAGGGGGCCAGGTGATTCGGACACCCGAGACTCGGGAGGTATGCGTAAGCAGAGCGCCAAAACGGTGCTGGGTGTCCTGCGTGAACGCGGCAGGCGTGGCCTGCCGTGCAATGAACTGTTTCGGCAGCTGTTCAATCCGCAGTTGTATCTGCTGGCCTACGGGCGGATCTACGCCAACCATGGCGCGATGACGCCCGGGGTCACGTTGGAAACCGTGGACGGCATGTCGCAGCGGAAGATCGACCGGATCATCGAGGCGATGCGCCACGAGCGCTACCGCTTCCATCCGGTCCGGCGTGTCCATATCCCGAAGAAGAATGGGAAGACGCGTCCGCTGGGGCTGCCGACCTGGTCGGACAATTCGTCGGTGAAGTGATCCGCCTGTTATTGGAGGCGTATTACGAGCCGACGTTCTCCGACCGCTCGCATGGATTCCGTCCCCGCCGTGGCTGCCATACCGCTTTGCGGGAGGTCGACCACACTTGGACCGGGACGTCCTGGTTCATCGAAGGGGACATCGCCGACTGCTTCGGCAGCCTGGACCATCAGGTGCTGCTGTCGATCCTCGGCGAGAAGATCCATGACCAGCGGTTTCTGCGGCTGGTGCGCAACATGCTCAAGGCCGGATACCTGGAGGACTGGAGATGGGGTGCCACGCTCTCCGGAGCGCCGCAAGGCGGAGTGGCCTCCCCGGTCCTGTCCAACATCTACCTGAACAAGCTGGATGAGTTCGTCGAGACAGCTCTGATTCCGGAGTACACCCGAGGGAAGCGCCGGGCCCGAAACCCGGCCTACCTGGAGTTGCAGAATCTGCTGGCGAAAGCCCGCCGGCGCGGCGACCGGGTCCAAGCCCGTACGCTGCGTCAGCGGATGGTCAGCCTGCCAAGCGCGGATCCCGACGATCCGGCATACCGCAGACTGCGCTACATACGCTATGCGGACGATCACCTCCTCGGTTTCACCGGACCGAAAGCCGAGGCCGAGCAGATCAAGCAATACCTAGCCCAGTTCCTGCGCGACGAACTCAAGCTGGAGCTGTCCCAGGAAAAGACGCTGATCACTCATGCCCGCACCGGGGCAGCGAGGTTTCTCGGCTACGAGATCACGATCCAGCACAACGACACGAAGAAGACCAGCCGTTACCGTCGGGTCAACGGCCAGGTCGCTCTCCGTGTCCCACGGGACGTGATTAAGTCCAAGTGCGCCCCCTATCTCGCCCGCGGAGAACCCGCGAAGAAGACAGCCCTGATCAACAGCAGCGATCACGCGATCGTGGCGACCTTCGGGACCGTCTACCGGGGCGTTGTCCAGTACTACCTGCTCGCCGGAGATGTCTTCCGGCTGCACCGGCTGCAATGGGTCATGGAAACGTCCCTGCTCAAGACCCTTGCCGCCAAGCACCGTTCGTCAGTGTCGAAGATGGCCGCCAAGCACAAGGTCAGAATTGACACTCCCAACGGGCCCCGGGTGTGCTTCGAGGCCCGTATTGAACGGAAGAACAGGAAACCACTGGTGGTACGGTTCGGCGGAATTCCCCTCCAACGGCAGCGAGTGGCGGAAATCGCCGATCGTGAGCCGGTGCGGGTGGACTATCCGCAGAAGGAACTCATCGCGAGACTCCTGGCGGATACCTGCGAGATCTGTGGAAGCAAGGGAAGTGTGCAGGTGCACCACGTCCGTGCTCTCGCCGACCTCGCACATGCTGGATGGCAACCTTCCGACTGGGCACGCGTCATGCTTCACCGACGACGCAAAACGGTCGTGGCCTGCGACGTTTGCCACGACCGTATCCATTCAGAACGGCCAGCCAGATCACTCACGCAGTAGTCACTGGAGAGCCGGATGACCGGGAAACCGTCATGTCCGGTTCGGCGGGAGGCCGCGCGGAACAGGACTCGCCCCACGGCGAGCACCTCACCGCGCGGCCGACCCAACTGGTTGGATCATGATGCATCGCCGCCTCGCCCGCGACTACGAGACCCTCACCGCAAGCTCCGAAGCCATGATCCGCATCGCCTCGGTCGACAACCTCGCCAGGCGCATAACGGACGAGACCACCCAACCTGCCGAGGAACTTACTAGGGCATCAAGGGCAATCTGCCTGCTTCACACGCCCTCTAAGGTCGTCGTCGCATTCGTTCGCAGGCGCCGGAATCCCGTACAACTGTAGGAGATTCTCGCCGAGGATCGCCCGTCGCGCGGTCGGTTCGACGTCCTGGAAGAGTTCGTCGGTGATCTTCCTGCTGTGCGGCCAGGTACCTTCCGGATGCGGGAAATCCGATCCCCACATGAGCGTTTCGTGACCGGTGACGGACAGAAACTGCAACGATGCAGGCTCGTCCTGAAATGTGACCTTCACCTGGCGGCGTACATAGTCACTGGGCTCGAGTGGGTACGGCCAATCGATCTTTCCGTCCACCGTCCACGCGAAGTCCATCGATTCCATCAACGAGGCCAGCCACCCCGCGTTCGTCTCGACGCACACGACCCTCAGCTCCGGATGGGCTGCCAGGATCCCGCTTCCGACCAATGTCGCCACCAAGTGCTGGGGAATTAGCGTCAGTAGGCTCGGCAGAGCGGTCGTCGCGACCTTGGCGGCCCGGGGATGGGCCAATGAGGCCCGGTCGAAGCGTGCTCCGAGCAGCTGGGGCCACGTGGCTGTGCTCAGATCGAGACCCGCGTCGTCGAAGTGGAAGTTGACCGGCAGCCGGTTGGCCTGTGCCGCCGCCCACACCTTGTCGTACTCCCGGCCGAAATACGGCGTGGGTGGCAGCATCGGCAGCGCGATACCGCGTAGGCCGAGACCCGCCACCCGCTCGATCTCCTGTACGGCTGCCTCGGGATCGGCCACAGAGATCATCGCCACTGCGATCGCACGGTCGCGGTGATCCGTGAACAGCTCGGCAACATAATCGTTATAGGCGCGGCAACAGGCCATCGCGTACTGCGGATCGGCCAGGCGCAGCAGGTAGAGACCGAGGTTGCCGAAGATCGCCTCCGCCCAGACCCCGTCCGCGTCCATTTCGGCCAGTCTGCGGTCTACATCGTCGGTGATCAGGCTGCCGTCGGAGTGTCGCTGATCGTCCAGTGGATCGGTGGCCACCGCCCTGCCGTCGACGATCCAGACCCGGTGGGTGCGGGTGAACTCGAACCGAGGCGCACGCTCGCGCAGCGTTCGCGGCAGCCGTTCGGTCCATACGTCCGCGGACTCCTGGAGATGCCCGTCCGCTGAATTGAGCCAGGTCATCGGGATACCTCCGCCGGGTAGGGCCATACGTGCCCTGGCAGTCGCACCAGTTCCGGACGGTCAGCGACCGACCGCAGTGACTCGCCCGGCCGTAGGATCAGTACCTTCACAGGCGATCTAATCAGCTTGCCGTCCACCGTGCCCGAACGACGCGCAGCAGCCTCGGCCACTCGCTCGGGAAACGGGTCGAAGGACGAGTCCTCGACACCTCTGCCGTCGAGACGCGGACCGAGCCCAATCTCCCAATGCCACGGCGCACCGCCGTCACCGTACGGGATGAGAAGTCGCGCCCCCCAACGCTCAGCGACATCGATCGCGTCGTCGATCGCATTCATCAGCCGCATCCGTACGCCCCATTGCTCGGGCGGTACGAACAACAGATACCGCGCCACCGAGGAACCGAGCAGCTGGGGAGGATAGGTCAACCAGCCCCGGTAACCACAGAAGACCAGATCGACGGCGCCGTGCTCGGCATGGGACTGGCTCGCCAACTGCTTGACATCGCCCGCGAGATCGGCGCCTGAGTCAGCCAGAAATACCGCGGACCACTCAGGGGCCTGCACCCGGTAGACACAGCCGTGGTTGCGAATCTCCGGATGCAGCCGGTCGCCATCCGTCGGCTGCTCGCCGAAGAACGGCAGCGCCCGGACCCCCAAGCTCCCGATCGTCACCGCGTCACCCCAGCGCAGCGTGCGGACCCTGGTGAACCCCAGCTCACTCAGCCGTCGCGCCATATCCACGGTGAGAGTGTTCTCCACCTCCACCTCCGGCACGTAGACCAGGGTGTCCGGCGGAATACGCAACAGGCTGGCCAGATCGAAATGATCGGGGTGGCTGTGCGTGATCAAAACGGCATCCAACTGCCCCAGCTCATCGAGCTGCAACGGCTGGTATCCGCAGGGATGGTCCGGAGATTCCGCCGCCAAAAAGGGGTCGATGATGAGGGCAGTGGACTGATCGCGGACGACGACGGTGTTATGTCCCACGAAGGTCACCTCTGCCCGGCCGGCCGCAACCGCTCCCTCGTCCTGGGCTCTCTTTCCCTCATGACATTCCAGATCCGTCCATGGCACGGCAATGCCCGAACGCTGGAGTGCATCGACCAATGCCTGGATGTCTGAGTGCAGAGACTTGATGTCGCCCAGGCCTGGGCCGTACAGAGCGGCGATCACACGGTGGGTCTCCGCCCAATGGCTAGCCGGGAGCCGGGCACGGATCTCCTGTCCCACAGCGAGCACTGAGGGACGCGACAGCTCGGCCGGGGGCCGCAGCAACTCCTCACGCAGCCGCCAGCCAGCGCCTGCCGGAATCGCGACCTTGGCCATGAGAGGGCTGGCACACACACGCTCAGCGAGGGACGGCAGTTGCGCGTGTTCGAAATCGCCGGCCTCCATCCAGGTCCACAGCGGACGGAAGAGGGCTCTGGCCGTCTCGTCGAGGCGCGTGCTGCTCGGGCTCCCGAACGGGGTGTGGTCCACATGGCTGACACTCAGCGACACATCAGAGCAAATTCGGAGAAGATCAGGCATGCGCATTTTCCGGGAGAGTTACAAGTGGTCTGCGTACTCCCAAAGTACGCGGGCGGAATACTTTTCCGTCACCTCACACCCCCTAATGGGCAAGGAGAGTTGCATGACACCGAGAATGTCGAACAAAGAGGCGGCACTCCGATGCATCGAGGACTCCTCCTTCGCGCAGAAGGTGATCTACGGCGGCGAGGACTATCCGGTGGTTCGTGACGCCATCCTGGCGGATCTCTACGCATCGACGGCCGCGGTAGGAACACGCACCGAGGAGGAGGGGTTCAGACTATTCGACGACAAGTTCCGGGACATGCGTCCCACGGCCGGCCCGATGGGACCCTGCTTCGTGAAGTACTACCCGAAGGGTCCGAAGCCGAAGTTGTGGGATGAATGGCTAGAGCTTCCCAAGCCGAATCTGAAAATTCTCACCGAAGGGGCATCGTGACATCTCTTCGCATGGTGACGCTCAAGGTGGCGTCGCGATGCAACCTGGCCTGCTCCTACTGCTACGTGTACGCCAAGGGCGACGAGACGTGGAGACGCCGGCCGCCCATCATGAGCGACGAGACTTTCTCCGCGACGGTTCGCTGGATCCGCCGTCAGACGAGCGTACCGGTCACGCTGCTGTTCCACGGCGGCGAACCCACGCTCGTCGGCGCCGAGCGGTTCGACCGCTGGTGCCGCGAAGCCAGCGATGTGCTGGCGGCGCAGGGTGTGTCGCTGGCGATCCAGACCAACGGCCTGCTGATCGACGACGCTTGGATCGACGTCCTGCGCCGCCACCAAGTGTCGGTGGGCGTCAGTCTCGACGGGCCCCCGCAGGTCCACGACGCCCAGCGTTTCGACCACCGAGGGGCCGGCTCCTACGAAAAGACCCTTGCTGCGCTGCGCAGGATGACGGCGCAGGGCGTGGCCTGGAGCATCCTCTCGGTGATCAACTTTGACCACGATCCGGTCGGTATCCACAGGCACCTCGTGGACGAGGTCGGCGCGGACAGCATCGACTACCTCTTGCCGGACGAGACTCACGAGACCGTCGGTACCCTCCGCGAACGTTACGGGCCGACGCCGGTGGCCGACTGGTTGATTCCGCTGTTCGATGAGTGGTGGCAGCGCGATCTCATCCGGATCAGGGTACGAGTGCTCGACAGCATGATCGTGGCACTGAAGCGGCAGAGCGCCTGGACGGGGCAGTTCGGCAACGCGCCCCTTGGCTACCTGATTGTTGAGTCCGACGGCACCGTCGAGGGTCTGGATGTACTGAAGATGATCCGCCCCGACATGGCCGACACGGGGCTCACAGTATGGTCGCCACAGCCGATCGGCATTGCCCTGCCCGAGTTGCACCGTAAGGCTTCCCTGGAGGGCTTTCCGCTGCCGACAGGCTGCCATGATTGCCGGGAGGCTGATACCTGCGCCGGGGGCTGGCTACCGCACCGCTATGCGCGCGAGAGTGCATTCGACAATCCGAGCGCCTGGTGCACCGACCTCTACCGACTGTTCGACCACGTCAGGGACCGGCTGGGGACCGCAGTACCGCTTGCGTACGCCGCAGATCGTCCCTGACCTCGCTGATCTCGCCGCGCCTGCCGTCGCGTTCGATCACTACGGCGCGGCAGTTGGGCATGCGGGACACCAGCGTGGACAGCAGGCTCAGGTCCCGTTCGTCGACGGGAAAAGCATGCGCGTCATAGTGCCGACCCTCGGCCTCGTCTCCGCCCGCCAGGTGTACCGCGGTCACGGCATCGAGGCGGAGCCTGGCCAGCTCGGCAGTGACGTCGCAGAATCCATTGGCGCCGTTCAGCGTCAGGTTGGTGAGATCGAGAAGAATGCCGCACCCGGTCCTGGCGACCAGCTCATTGAGGAACTCCGCCGTCGTCAGCTCACCGCCCGGGTCGAAGGTCAGCGCGACGTTCTCCAAGGCCAGCTGTACGCCCAGCGCGTCCTGGATACGCCGAACGTTCGCCGCGGTCAGCTCCAGGCTCTCCTCCACCCGCCACTGCGGAACGAAGTGCCCCAGCGAGCAACCTGAGGTCCGGCTGAAGGCAAGGTGGTCGCTCAGATCGGGAGCGCCCGCCACAGCCAGCAGCCGCCTCATCCGCTCCAGTCGGTCCGGATCCGCGGTCGCCTGGGGGGAACCGACCGACAGCCCGACGCTGTGCATCACCACCGAGGAACGGTCCGCCAGTACATCGAGCATCCGCCGCGCCCGCCCATCGCGGAGATAATCGTCGATCCGGTGCTCCCAGACCTGCACCTCAGCCTCCCCCTCGAACCTGGCGTACAGGTCCGGCCAGAACCCCAGCCCGCACAACGGCCTGGCCCCTACCCGCCAAACCCGCGTCACCGACTGAGTGACCGGCCCCGCGTCGACAGGCTCAGGCCCCTGACTCACTCGCCTCATATCGAGATGAAGAGCCGCCGCGCACATTCCCTCCGGATCAAGCCCACCGATGATCGCCGCCTCGGCCCCTCCCTCCAGCCGCCGCTTCGCATAGGACCGAGGATCCGCCAACCAGGCCCGCCGCCGCTGCACGTCGGTGAGAAGCTCGGCAAGCGCCTCGTGCACGGCCACGATGTCTCGTTTCATCCCCCAATCGAAACACGACAATTCCCCACTCCCTGAACACGCGCCGCCACGGCCGGAAATACATCGAAGGCTCTGCAGTCTTATGACATAACCATTGGAACGCCGGGCCGCGTGACAAACTGACCCCCAGAAACAACAAAACGGCCGGCTCCCATCTCCATCACCTCCGCGAGGCCCTGCGAGGTGACTGGGCCCGGCAGTTGCCGCTGGTCGAGGACGCACTCGGCACGCAGATGCTGGCGCTCTTGGTCCAGCTGGACGCCGCCTGCACTGCTGCCGACGACCTGGCCAAGGCGGTGGAGGAGGCGTTCCCTCAGCACCCGGACGCTGACATCCTCCTCGGCTTCCCGGGGCTCGGCGTCCAGCTCGGCGCCCGGGTGCTGGCCGAGATCGGCGACGACCACACTCGCTTCACTGACGCCCGCGGCCTGAAGGCCTATGCGGGTTCCTCGCCGATCACCCGGGCCTCCGGCAAGAAGTCCAGCATCACCCGACGGCGAGTGAAGAATGACCGGCTCAACCACGCCGGCTACCTGTGGGCCTTCGCCGCCCTCACCGCCTCGCCCGGGGCCAAGGTCCACTACCGCCGGCGGCGTGACCAGCACGGGGACTGGCATGCGTCGGCGTTGCGCAACCTGTTCAACCGCCTCGTCGGCCAGATGCATCACTGCCTGCAGCACGGCGAGCGCTACGACGAGGCGCTGGCTTTCCCGTCCCTGCCGGAAGCGCTTGGGACGGCGGCCGACTAGTAGGACTCCGTTAGGTCTTCCTCTTGGTCGTGTTTGGGGGCATGTTGGGGGTGTGGACGCACACGAAGTGAACCGTGCTCGGGCGAAGT
>NZ_JBIAPW010000060.1:0-16572 GCF_042888505.1 Streptomyces sp. NPDC002870 | reverse complement strand
CGGGGGGGGGGGGGGCCGCCCCCCCCGCCCCCCCCCGGGGGGGGGGCGGGGGGGGGGGGGGGGGGGGGCGGGGGCGGGCCCCCCCGCCCCCCCCGCCCCCACGGCGTCCGGTGAATCGCGCGGGCGCCGTTCTGTCCTAGTCGAGAAAAGCCTCGACGAGTCGCTGCTCGCTGCGACGGTAGTTGTCGGTGATGTCCTCGAGCAGCACCTTGTTCCCCAAGAGATCATCTTTCATCTTCACCACCGCGTTGTTCCACTCACTCTGGATTGTCACGTACGCGGTCTTGTCTTCACCCTCCCAGGTAATCAGCGCAACGAGTTCCTGCTCCAGGTTATCGAGAGTGGTCTCGATGGCGACTGTCTGGCTCATCAGGTTTTCGGCCGCGTTCTCGGTGTGGCTGTATTCGACGTGGATTATGCCGTCGGTGAAGTCGGGCATTTTATTTCTCCTTTTCTCCCCGGTGCCGGGGAAGTCGGAATACCGGCGGACGCACCGCCGGAGGACCGCGCCGCGGGCGGCGCGGTCCGGCCGCTCAGCGGGTCAGATCGTGGAAGACCTGCTCGTTCTGGACGGTGCGCTGATGGATGGAGTCCACGTTCGCGCCCTGCTCCTGCTGCTTCACCTGGAGTGTCGTCTCCAATTTCCCCCGCAGCCGGTTCAGGGCTTCATGGATTCGGTTCGCCTGGAACTCCCACCCCGTGATGAGGTTGCCGTACGCACCGCCGTCGCCGCCGCCAAAGCGGGCGGCCAGGTCGTGCTTCGTGTTCTCGACGTCCGCTCTGATGCGCGTGAGGCCGTTGTCCGCCATGGTCAGCGCGGATATAGCTGCCTGAAGGTCGCGGGCATTTGACCTCTGGCCACCGGTGGAAGGCATTTCCTAAACCTCTCTTTCAGGACTTCTCGTCATTTTTTCAGATACTTCACGGAGACTTTCGAGAGCACCGTGAATAGCAAATGCGCAACGTCTCACCTCCTCCTGGCGCCGTTTTCGGCGCAGCGCGGAGCGGTAGGCACGGCCTTTCCGTCCGCGGCCGCCTCGGTGGTCAGGTCAGGGCCCGTAGGCACCATCGACAGCAGCAGCGACGGCAGGGCACGTGGGGTCGCACCGGCGTAGCCGAGCGCCTTCATGGCCGCGGCGTCCGGCACCCGGTACTTCATGCCGGTGTCCGTCACCAGATACGCGGTGTTCCCCACCTCTGTGCCACCACCGCCGAGCACGTGCACCAGCGCCCCGCTGCCCGCGGGCACGGTGATCCGGTCCACCGGCAGGCAGGCCGGGACCATTCCCTCGGCGGGGGGCTGCGCGGCAGGTCCCAGCGCGCTGTCCGCGACCAGGGCGACGCCCACCCGCGGGCCGTCCCCATCGGGCTGGATCCGTACGCACGGCGCCAAGTCCCCCGTCACCTCGGCCGCTCTCGGGGGCGAGGCGGGCAACCCGGCGCCGAGCACCGCCTTGGCCGTCCCCGGGGCCAGGTTGCCGGTCAGGGCGTCGGCGCCGAGTTGCCGGACGAGAGCCGCGCCGCCCCCGTACGCCTGCTGACGGGTGGCCGGGTCGCCGAGCAGCAGCGCGGCCGCAGTGTCGGTGAGCGGCACCAAGCCGTCCTGACGCAGCAGGTGCAGCCGGGGCACGGAACCGGGGACGGTGACGCGGAAGACCTGCCCGACCGTGGTCGCCTGACCGCCCAGCACCGGCCCCGGCTTGCCTCGGCCGGGGACCGGAGGGGGCGTCAGGTCGGGGCCCGCCGGGAGGGCGGTGAGGAAGGCGGCCGAGACGGGCAGCGGGGCGGTGGAGCCGTAGCCCAGCGCGTCGGCCGCCCGTGCGGCCCGGTCCAGACGCAGCCGGCTGCCCTGCCACACCAGGTAGGCGGTCCCGTCCGGCCCGGTGACCAGCAACCCCCGGTCCCGCCCCAGGGGGACGTCGGCGGCGTCGGACCCCACAGCGAGCGTGGTGACGGTGGCGGGCCGCTTCCGGCCGCCCGGCCCGGCGTCCGGCCCGGCGTCCGTACCGCCGCCGTCCGCCGCACCGCCGGTGTCCGCAACCGGCCGGGAACACACCTGCCACGGCCCAGACACCAGATCGCCGGCGCCCGGCAGTGTGTCCGGCGCGCCGGGTATGCCCACCGGCGACCCGGTCGGGGTGCCGCGCAGCGACTTGCCGCCGACCGTGCTGCTCTTCAGGTCCGCACCCGCCAGCAGGCGTGCGGACGCGTAGTTGCGCACCGGCCGCAGCCGCCCGTCCAGGTACAGATAGCGGGAGCCGGTGTCCCGGTTGACGATCAGGTTTCCCGAGGTCTGCCAGGAGTCCTTGGTCCCGGGCTTGATCAGGCCGAAGACGAACGCGCCCGCGCACACGATCACCCCGATGACCACGCCGATGGCCGTGCCGCGGTTGGTGCGCCCCTGGGGGCTCTCCGGGGCGTCCGGGTCGGATCTGAGCATGCTGGAGGTCAAGCGCCCCATGACGAACATGTGCGCCTGCACCTGGTCGCGTTTGGTCTGCATCGCCGCCTCCCCGTCAGCCCTTGATCGCCCGCAGGGCGCCGTACACGCCGAGCACCCATAGAGCCAGTGGCAGCAGGCTGATCGCCGCGAGAGAGTGCAGCAGCTCGGCGCCGCGGCCCCAGTACGGCACCAGGCGGCGGCCGGGCACCGTCCAGGCGGCGACGGCCAGCACGGCCGTGGCGGCCAGCAGCCCCGCGGCCAGCAGCAGCCGCCCGGTCAGCCCGAAGGAATGCGCGCCGGCCAGCGCCAGCAGCAGCGCGCCGAGCACGCCGGGGACCGCCAGCGACAACCGCTGCCATACGTTGCCCAGGCCTCGGGAGTGCAGCAGCAGCAGGAGCGACAGGGCCGCCATGGTCAGCACCTCGGGCAGGTCCGGCTCGGTGGCCAGGACCGCCAGGCACATGGCGCAGATGGCGCCGGTGGCCCCGTACAGCGAGGTCATCCAGCCGTCGGCGATCACCGCGCGGGCGGAGACGACCGCGGTGGGGTGCGGATCGATGCCTTCCTGGAGCTGGTCGGCGTTGGTCGGCAGCGGCGGCATCCGCAGGCCCGACAGCCGGAACGCCAGCGACGGCACGAAAGCGCCGAAGATGACCGCCACCAGGGCCACGACGCCCGCGCAGTGCCCCGGCGGCAGGTCGGCGACGAGCATGAGCACCCCGGCCAGCGCCCCGGCGACCGCCAGGACGCACAGACCGAGGGAGAGCACGGCGTACGAGGCCACAGCGGCGAGGGCCAGGACCGCGGCGCCGGCCGCGGCGGCCGAGGCGGCCAGCAGCCGGGCACCCAGCACCTCCCAGGCGTGCGGGCCCTCGAGCGCGCCGCCCGGCAGCAGCCAGCCCGCAAGCGCCAGGTACGGAGCCGCCATGAAGCCCAGGGCCGCGCCCGCCCCCGCGTCGCCCACCGCGCGGCTGGCCGAGCCCGCGCCGCCGATCAGCAGCAGCCCGGCCGCCGTCGCGGCCAGCGCCCGGAGAGCCCCCGACCCGCCGGGCAGGGCCAGGACCACCACCCCGGCCGTGAGAACGGCCACCGCCATGCCCACCAGCAGCCGGCGGCTGGCCTGCGGCGACCAGCCGTGCGGGCGCTGCCGCATGGTGCCGGCGATGCCGTCCACCAAGTCGTCCAGGTGCACTTCGGGCAGGGACTCGGCCCGCGGCCGCAGGTGCAGCGTCTCGCCGTCGCGCAGGCCCAGGCTCTCCAGCGTCGCCTCCTCGTCGAGCGGCGCCTCGCCCAGCCGCTGGAGGACCCAGCCACCGTGGTCCGGTCCGCTCTCCTCCGTGTCCTTCTCGCAGTAGCCGAGCAGGACGGGCAGCAGGTCGGCCACGGGGATGTCGGTGGGCACCGCCAGGTCAATGTTCTTGCCGGGCGCACGCACGTTGAGGTGGCACAACGTCACCACCTGACTGTCGGTCATGGAAACCGGTCCACGCCCTTCCTGTCGCTTCGTCCATTAGGAAATGAAATCTTCTTATATGTGTTTTTCAGGTAGCTTTTCGCGTAGTGTGGTCGATCGCGCACCGTCGGCCGGTTGCGCGGCCCGGCTCATGCAAGCCGGTGGATCTTCCGAGCATCATCTGCTGACCCTTACGGCGGCACCGCCGCTCCGGTTCGAGGCGTCGGACTTACTTTCTCCGGCGTCCTCGCCGTTCCTCTCCCAGCCCGCACCGTCCCCGCGCCGCGGCGGCCGGTCAACGGCGGCTGTGCCCGGCGACTTTGAAGGAGATCCCCGTTGAGTGTGGTGCTGTTCCGCAGGCCCGCCCGCCGCCGCGGGCCCGACATGCCCGAGGGCGAGCTGAGTCTCCAGGAGCCGCCCACCCTGCCCGAGTTGGTCCCCGACAGCTCCGCGGTGTGGAACTACCTGCCCACCGCTCTCATGTCGGTCTCGATGATGCTCATGTTCATCAGACCGGGCATGGCCGGCGGCTTCATGTACCTCGCCATCGGCTTGATGGTGCTCTCCGCGGCCGCCATGATGATCGGTCAGTTCATGCGCCGCAGCAGCGAGCGCAAGCAGCAGCTCAAGGGCGAACGCCGCGACTACCTGCGCTACCTGTCGCAGATCCGGCGCAAGGTGCGCGATGCCGTCGCCGGCCAGCAGCAGGCCCTGGCCTGGCGCCACCCGGACCCGGTGGCGCTGGCCGCGATGGTGCGCACCTCCCGGCTGTGGGAGCGGCGCACCACCGACGAGGACTTCAGCGAGGTGCGGCTGGCGGTCGGCGAGCAGAAGCTGGGCCTGCGGCTGGCGCCGCTGTCGACCAACCCGGTGGAGGACCTGGAGCCGCTGAGCGCGCACGCGCTGCGCAGCTTCATCCGCGCCTACTCCACCGTTCCCGACCAGCCCATCGCCATCTACCTGCGCTCCTGGGCGCGGGTGCTGTTCCGCGGCGACGAGGACCACATCCGCGCGCTCGTGCGGGCGGTGCTGGCGCAGCTGACCACCTTCCACTCCCCCGACGACCTGTGGCTGGTGCTGTGCGTGTCCGACGAGCGCCGCACGGAGTGGGAATGGGCCAAGTGGCTGCCGCACGTGCTGCACCGCGAGGAGACCGACGGGGCCGGCCCCACCCGGATGATCGTCTCCGCGTTCGGCGAGCTGGAGAACCTGCTGGGCCCGGAGTTCACCGAACGGCCCCCCTACGACTCCGACACCCTCCCCGGTCCGGAAGAGCCCTTCACCGTGATCGTCGTGGACGGCACCACCGTCCCCGGCGGCCACCGGTTGGACGGCCACGGCTTCCGCAACGCGGTCGTGCTGGACCTGGCCGGCTCGCTGTCCTGGCGCCCGGGCCGCGCCACGCTGCGGCTGGACGTCTCCGCCGACGCCGTACGGCTGGTCCGCACCGACCGGGACCGCCAGGAGCAGAGCACCTACCTCGGCCGGCCCGACGCCCTCGGTCCCGTGGCCGCCACCGCCCTGGCCAAGGTCCTCTCGCCCTATCGGCTGAGTCTGGGAGGAGACACCGGCCAGTCCCTGTCGAGCGACACCGAGCTGACCACTCTGCTGGGTATCCCCGATCTGCACCGCCACGAGCCCGGGCAGCTGTGGGAGCGTGCCACCGGCAGCAGCCGGCTGCGCGTGCCCATCGCCATCGGCCCCAGTGGCGGCCCCGTCGAGCTGGACATCAAGGAGTCGGCGCAGGGCGGCACGGGTCCCCACGGGATGCTCATCGGCGCCACCGGCTCCGGCAAGAGCGAACTGCTGCGCACCCTCGTCCTGGCGCTTGCCCTGACCAACTCCTCCGAGACCCTCAACTTCGTCCTGGTCGACTTCAAGGGCGGCGCCACTTTCCTCGGCCTCGACGAACTGCCGCACACCTCGGCCGTCATCACCAACCTCGCCGACGAAGTGGCCCTGGTGGGGCGGATGCAGGACGCGCTGCACGGCGAGCTGATGCGCCGCCAGGAACTGCTGCGGTCGGCGGGCAACTACACCTCCGCGCTGGAGTACGAGAAAGCGCGCGCGTCCGGCACCCCGCTGGCCCCGCTGCCCAGCCTGTTCGTGGTCGTCGACGAGTTCAGCGAACTGCTGGCCGCGCACCGCGAGTTCATGGAGCTGTTCGTCATGATCGGCCGACTGGGGCGCAGCCTCGGGGTGCACCTGCTGCTCGCCTCCCAGCGACTGGACGAGGGCCGGGTGCACCAGTTGGAGGGCCACCTGTCGTACCGGATCGGCCTGCGCACCTTCTCCGCCATGGAGAGCCGCGGGGTCCTGGGCGTCCCGGACGCGTATCAGCTGCCGCCCCAGCCGGGCAACGGCTACCTCAAGACGGGCGTGGAGGAGCTGACCCGGTTCCGCGCCGCGTACGTCTCCGGCCCGTACCGCCGGCGCGCCGGCGCCGCCAACCGGGCCCGGATCGCCAGCCAGGTCGTGCCCTGGACGGCCGAGTGGGTGGTTCCGCGACAGCTCCCCGGCCAGCCCGACGAGTCCGAGGCGCCCGAGACCCCGGAGGCTGAGGAGGAGACCGCCGACACCCTGCTGTCGGTGGCCGTGGAGCGGCTGCGCGACGCCGGCCCGCCCGCCCACCAGGTGTGGCTGCCGCCGCTGGAGACGCCGCCCACCCTGGACCAGCTTCTGCCGCCGCTCACCGAGGACGCGCAGCATGGGCTGACCACCGCGGACTGGCCGCACCGCGGCCGGCTCACGGTGCCCGTCGGCCTCGTCGACCGTCCCTTCGACCAGCTCCGCGAGCTGCTGACGGTGGACCTGTCCGGCGCGGGCGGGCACGTCGCCATCGCCGGCGGGCCGCAGAGCGGTAAAAGCACGCTCGTGCGCACCCTCATCACCTCCCTGGCCCTCACCCACACCCCCCGCGAGGTGCAGTTCTACTGCCTGGACTTCGGCGGGGGCACACTGTCCGGCCTGGCCGGGCTGCCGCACATGGTCGGCATCGCCCCACGCCTGGACCCCGAGCGCGTCGGCCGCGTGATCTCCGAGGTCAACGCGTTGCTGGCGCACCGCGAGCAGTTCTTCCTCGCCGAGGGCATCGACTCCATGGCGGCCTACCGGCGCCGCCGCGCGGCCGGGGAGTTCCCCGGCGAGACTCACGGCGACGTGTTCCTCGTCACCGACGGCTGGTCGACGGTGCGCCAGGACTTCGACCAGCAGGTCTCCACGTTCAACGCGCTGGCCGCCCGCGGCCTGAACTACGGCATCCACCTGATCACCACCACCGCCCGGTGGGTGGAGCTGTCCTCTGCGGTACGGGACCAGGCCGCCACCCACCTGGAGCTGCGCATGGGCGACGCGATGGACTCCGAGTTCAACTCCCGCCGCGCCGCTGCCGTCCCCCGCATCCCAGGCCGCGGCCTGACCTCCGAGCTGCTGCACTACCTCGCCGCACTGCCGCGCATCGACGGCGTGGAGTCGGCCGAGGATCTGTCGGAGGGGGTGTCCGCCCTGGTCGCCGCCGTCTCCGAAAGCTGGTCCGGCCCACCCGCCCCGCAGCTGCGTATGCTGCCCACGACGCTGTCCGCCGCGGAACTGCCCGCGCCCGAGGGCGACTTCCGCGTGGCGCTCGGCCTGGAGGAGGAACGGCTGGAGCCGGTCTGGCACGACTTCTCCCAGAACCCCCACATGATCGCTGTCGGCGACACAGAGAGCGGCAAGACCAACCTGCTGCGGCTGATGACCCGCGCCATCACCGCGCGCTACACCCCGGCCGAGGCCCGCATCCTGGTGGTGGACTACCGCCGCGAGTTGGTGGAAACCGTCCCCGAGGAGTACCGGCTCGGCCATGCCGTGTCCACCGAAGGCCTCAAGGACCTGGTCGACGGCGCCGCCCGCGCCATACGCACCCGCGTGCCCGGCCCCGACGTCGCACCCGCGCAGATGAAGCGGTGCGACTGGTGGACAGGCCCACGGCTGTTCATCCTCGTCGACGACTACGACATGGTCGGCGGCAGCGTCGTCAACCAGCCGCTGGCCCCGCTGGTGGACCACCTGGCGATGGGCTGGGAGGTCGGCCTGCACCTGATCGTCACCCGCGCCGCCAACGGCGCCGCGCGCGGCATGGGCGAGTCGCTGATGCGCCGCCTGCTGGAGATCAACACCCCGGCCCTGCAGATGTCCTGCCCGCCGTCGGAGGGCTACGTCTTCGGCAGCCAGAAGGGCCGCATCCTCATCCCGGGCCGCGCGGTGCGCATCGCCCGCCGCAAGACGGTGCAGATCCAGACGGCGCTGGTGGAGGAGGAGCCTTCGGAGGGGCAGTGAGAAGGCCTACGCGCCGCGGGTCCGGCCCCATGGGCGGGGCCGGGTCGGCAGCGCCCGGCGCGGGGGCGGCGGTTTCCGGCACGGGGGCGCGGTTCCGGCACGGGCGCGGGGGCGGGCGGCGTCTCGGGTGCGGGGGCGGGGTTCCTGGGCGCGGGGCCGGGCGGCACGAGCACACGCGCCGGACGGACCGCGGCTCCGGCACGGGGGCGGCGGTTCGAGCACGGGCGCCGGACGGCAGATCCGCAGTTGGTCAGTGCCGACGCCGGCCACTCGGTCCCGGCACGCGTGAGCTGGGCGCCAAGCCCCAGGCGACCGTCGTCCTGCCGACGCCCGGCGCGCCGCACAGCCACGGGCAGGGAGTCGACCGCCGCGCACCGGCTCACAGGCTCGCCGCCTCGGCCGAGCACGGGGAGATGACCGCGCCGAATGTCCCGACAGCACGGTGGCCATGGCGGCAATCGTGGTGGATCCCTGCGGCGCCGACCGTTTCACCTGCCGATGGCCGGTGTCCGGAGATGTCCGAGGGTGTCCGGAGTCCCGTCAGGCGGCCCCCCGGGGGCGGCCGCTCACCGCCTGCCCTGAGCCGGTCGCGGCCCTGCCGCCGTTCTCCCCGCCCTCAGTCGCCGTCCGCGCCGCCCGCACCTTCCGCACTGCCCACACCGTCCGCGCCGTACACACCATCCGCACTGCCCACACCGTCCGCGCCGTCCGCGCCGTCCGCGCCACCCGCGCCACCCGCGCCACCCGCACTGCCCGCGCCACCCGCGCCGTCCATCCCCGCCGGCTGCCAGCTCCGGGCCTTCCCCCTGGGGACGATCACCGCCCCAGCCGCGACCAGGAGCACCACCGCGCCGCCCGCCGCCGCCACCATCAGGGCGCGGGCTTGGGTGGCGGCGGGCGGGGGTCCGGGGACGTGCGCCGGGGCCTGGGCCGGGCGCTGCCCGGCCCGGTCCGCGGCGACGGCAGCCACCGCCGCGTACGGGTCCAGCATCGGCACGTCGGCGGGGTACGCGAACGCCACCAGCCGCCGCGAGACCTCCGCCGCGTCCAGCTCCGGTTGGTACGCGCGGACCAGGGCCGCGGCGCCCGCGACGTGGGCCGCCGCGAGCGAGGAGCCGGAGCCGATGTAGTGGCCCGAACCGCGCGGGCCGATGCTCACCACCGCGCCGCCGGGGGCCGCGAGGTCGGCGGAGAACACCGGCACCGCGTCCTCTGGGCGTGCCCCGCCGGTTCCGTGGTCCATGACGGACAGCACATCGGGGAGGAACCCGGGGAAGTAGGGGCGGGGCCGGGGGCCAGGGTCCCCGGTGGCAGGGTCCTTGGGCACGGCGTCCGGCGCGGCCGGGGCGACGACCAGCGCGTCGCGGGCTGCCGCGTACGACACCGCGTCCGTCAGCTCCTCCCGACCGGTGGTCAGCGCGAGCCCCACGTAGATCACGTCCGCCTTGCGGTCGGCCGCCGCCCGGATGCCCTGCGCCACGCGGTCCGCGGTAGCGGTGCCGCGCTCGTCTGTGCCCCGTACCGCGAGGATGCGCACATGGGGCGCCACCCCGGCGACGCCGACCCCGTCGAGCCGCGCGGCGGCGATCAGGCCCGCGGCGAAGGTGCCGTGGCCGACGCAGTCCTCCCCCGCGTCGCCCACGGCGGTCACCCGGCCGTCCAGCGCCGGGACCGTGGTGGAGACCCCGGTGTCCACGACCGCCACCGTCACGTCCTCGCCCTGCGACAGCCGCCATACCCGGTCCAGCCCGAGGGCCTGGCGGGACCACGGCTGCTCGGCGGCCGTCTCCTGCGAGCCCACGGCGCACGTGGCGTCCGCGGCCAGGGCGGTACGCAGTTGGGGAAGGCTGACCGCCTCCCCGGCCGGGGTCGGACCGGCCGCCGGTACCTGCGGGGCCGCCGAGGCAGGCGCTGCGGCGGACGCGGCGGACAGCGAGAGCGTCGCCGCGGACAGGGTCACCGCGAACAGGCGGGCGGCGCGGGAGCGGCGGGTCGGGCGCGTGGCGGGCATACCGCTGTGAACGTGCGCGCCCCGAGGGGGGTTCACCTCCGGTCCGCCCAGGCGGGCACCGCTCGCGTGCGGTTGCGACGGACGGGCCGCGGCCGTCAAGCGGTGCGAGGGCGGAGCGCGTGCACGCCCCGACCGGCTTGTGAGCCGCTCCACCGTGAGCGGCGACGGGAGCCCAGTCCTGGAGCGGTCCCAGGGCGGCGGTCCCGGGGCGGTCCCGGGGGCGGCGACCGTGCCGCTCACCGAAGGGCCGCACCGGCCGCTACCGAAAGCCCGCACCGCACGGCCCACGTGGTCCGGCTGCCCCTGCCGCCCGGCGACCGTGCCCGGTGCCGGGCGCGGTCGCCGGGCATCCGGCCGGGTTTCCTCGGCAGCGGCGCCCATGGCCCGCCCGCCCGCCCCAGCGCGTCGGGCGCGCACCCTTCCCGCCCCTACGCGTCCTTCTGTGCCCGCTCTGCTCTCGCACGATCACACGGTCCCGTATCGCCCCATCCGTACCCATACACCCGGCATATCGCTGTACCTAATCCCCCGGGAAGACGAAGTTGTTGCGATGACCTCGAACTGGAACTCCGTCTCCCTCGTAGGCAAGAGCGAACGTGCCGGTTCCCCTTTCCCATGCCCGGGAGCCGGGGCACGCGGGGCAGCGGCATGAAAATGAGAAGAGGTCGAGGGTGTCACGGCAGTTGCTGACGGTCTGCCTGGAACAACCGGACTGCTTCCGGACCATCGGCGAGGCGCTGGCGAAGGCCCGTACCGGTGCGGTGATCCGCGTCCGGCCGGGCCGTTACGCCGAAAACCTCACCATCCGCACTCGCGTGACCGTCGTTGCCGACGGCGACCCGGGTGGCGTGGAGATCTGCCCGCGCCGCGGCAGCGCCATCACCCTCGTCGCCGACGCGGTGATGCTCACCGACCTGGTGCTGCGCGGCGGCCAGGAGGACCTGCCGGTGGTGGACGCGGCGCGCGGCGAGGTGGCGCTGGACAACTGCGTCGTGATCGGGTCGGGGTGGGCGGCGGTGCTCGCCCGGGAGACCGGGTCGCTGGCCATGCGCGGCTGCCGGGTCACCAACCCCGTAGGGGCGGGCGTGGTGATCACCTCCCCGACCGGCAGCGTCGTGGACGACTGCCTGATCGAGCACCTGGGCACTTCGGGCGTGGTGGTCAGCGAGCGGGGCCGGGCCACCGTCCGCGGCTGCCGGATGCGCGACGCCCGCGGCAACGGCGTGCTGTGCAACGGCGAGGCCGAAGCACTGATCACCGGGTGCGACATCACCTCCGCCGACAAGCCGGCGCTGGCGCTGGAGGGCCGCTGCGTGGCGGACGTGCGCGAGACGACCGTGCACGACACCGCCGTCGGCGTCTTCGTCACCAGCGCCTCGCGCCAGTCGCTGGACGCGGTGACCGTCACCGGCACCACTGGCCCGGCGATCGTGCTGTCCTCCGGCACCGACCCGATGTTCACCGGCTGCCGCACCGAGCGGACCAAGGACAGCGGCGTGGTCGTCACCGAGCGGGCGCGCGGCACCTTCCACGACTGCGCCTTCGCCACCGCGCAAGCCCCGGCGATCCGCGTCTCCGGCGGCGCGACGCCGTCCTTCCACACCACCGCCGTACGGGACTGCGCCGCCGCCGGCGCGGCGGTATGGCTGGCCGAGGATTCGGCCGCGGAGTTCGACCGGCTGGACGTGACCGACTGCGCGGGCGTGGGCATCTCCGTCCGCTCCGGCGCCAACCCGCTGCTGCGCCGCGCCACCGTCACCGGTGCCGGTGGCCACGGCGTGGAGGTCACCGAGGAGGGCCGCGGCCGACTGGAGGACTGCGCCGTGCACCAGGCGGCGGGCTCGGGTGTGCACATCGCCGACGGCGGCAACCCCTACCTTGGAGACACCCTGGTGCAGGGGGCCGCCGACGCGGGTGTCAGTGCCGGTGAGGGCGCCCGCGGCACGCTGCGGGACTGCGAGATCCGCGCCAGCGGCTCGTCCGGCGTGGCGGTGCGCAAGGGCGCCGACCTGACGCTGACCCGCATCCGGGTGCTGGCCTCCGGCGGCCACGGTGTGCTGGTGTCCGCACAGGCCCGTACGGCGCTGCACTCGTGCGAGGTCGCCGAGTCCACGGGCGACGGCATACGGATCGACAGCGCCGAGCCGGTCGAGGTCATCGGCTGCACGGTGCGCGACAACAAGGGCTACGGGCTGCGCGCCACCCGCGGCGGAGACCGGCTGGCCGTGGAGAACCTGAACGACACCGGCAACGGCCTGAGTGCCGCGAGCCCCGAGGGTGCCGGCGGCGCGTCCGAGCGCACCTCGGGCTGGGAGCCGGGCGGCGGTATGCCGGCGGGCGCCGCCGTGGAGCCCACAACCCCCGAGGGGCCGCTCGCCGAGCTGGAGGCGCTGACCGGCCTGGCGGATGTCAAGAGCCAGGTCCGCACGCTGATCAACCTCAACGAGATGGCCCAGCGCCGGGCACGGCTGGGAATGTCCGTGCCGCCCATGAGCCGTCACATCGTCTTCGCCGGTGCACCCGGCACCGGCAAGACCACGGTGGCGCGGCTGTACGGCTCCATCCTGGCCGAGCTGGGCGTGCTGAGCTCGGGTCACCTGGTGGAGGTCTCCCGCGCCGACCTGGTGGCGCAGTTCGTCGGCGGCACGGCCATCAAGACCACCGAGGCGTTCAACAAGGCCCTCGGCGGCGTGCTGTTCGTCGACGAGGCGTACACCCTCAGCTCCGGCGGCAAGGGCAGCAGCGGGGCCGATTTCGGTCGCGAGGCCATCGACACGCTGCTGAAGCTGATGGAGGACCACCGCGACGAGGTCGTCGTGGTGGCGGCCGGCTACACCGACGAGATGGCGGGGTTCCTCTCCTCCAACCCGGGCCTCGCCTCGCGCTTCACCCGCACCATCGAGTTCGGCAACTACTCCGTGGACGAACTGGTGACCATCACCGAGTCCATGTGCGAGGCGCACCAGTACACCTTGGCCCCGGCGACCCGTCAGGCGCTGGCGGTCCGGTACGAGGCGATGCCACGCGACGCCACGTTCGGCAACGGCCGCGCCGCACGGCAGGTCTTCGAGGAGATGGTCGACCGGCAGGCGTCACGGCTGGCCGCACTGCCCGACCCGGGCGAGGCCGACCTGTCGCTGCTGCTGCCGGAGGACACCGGCGCCGTCGCGGCGGACGGCGCGGGCGCCGCGGCCGACAAGGACGACATGCTGGCACGGATGGAGAACATGGTCGGGCTCGACGCGGTCAAGCGCGAAGTGCGGGACCTGGTGAACCTGCTGGCCACGGCGCGGCAGCGGGAGGCCGCGGGGCTGCCCACACCGCGGATCAGCCAGCACCTGGTCTTCGCCGGGCCCCCCGGCACCGGCAAGACGACCGTGGCACGGCTGTACGCGGACCTGCTGCACTCCCTGGGCGTTCTGCCGCAGGGCCAACTGGTCGAGGTCGCCCGGGCCGACCTGGTGGGCCGCTACATCGGCCACACCGCCCAGCTGACGAAAGAGGCGTTCGAACAGGCGATGGGCGGCGTGCTGTTCATCGACGAGGCGTACACCCTCACCCCCGAGAACTCGCCCTCCGACTTCGGCCGCGAGGCCGTGGACACGCTGCTGAAGCTGATGGAGGACCACCGCGACAAGGTCGTGGTCATCGTGGCGGGCTACACCGGCGAGATGCGCCGGTTCCTGGGCTCCAACCCGGGCCTGGCGTCGCGGTTCTCCCGGCACGTCACCTTCGAGAACTACTCCACGCAGGAGCTGGTGACCATCATGGGCCACCACGCCGCCGAGTCGGGGTACGAGCTGGCGCCCGCCACGCACGACGTGCTGCACGCGCACATCGACACGCTGCCGCGCGACCGTTCCTTCGGCAACGCCAGGCTGGCGCGGCAGTTGCTGGAGTCGATGATGACCCGGCACGCCCGTCGGCTGAGCGCGCTGGAGGCACCGACGCTCCAGGACCTGCGTCTGCTGCTGCCGGACGATCTGGCGGCCGGGGCGGTGCCGGCCTGAGAAGAGCGGGGGGCGGCGGACGGCCCCGCGGTGGACGGGCCTCGCGGTGGACGGGCCTCGCGGTGCGGCCGGCGTACGGGAAGAGGGCGCCGTACGGACCCGACCCGCGCACGGGAAGAGCGCGCCGTACGGACCCGTGCCCGCTGCCGCCTCCGGCCACGGGCCACCGCCTCGCTTCCCCGGCCGGCCGATCGATCGCCGCCCTGAGTGAACCGAACGGCGCGGGGCCCGTATCAGCCAAGGGGCGGCGGCACACGCCTCGCCAAGCGCGGTGCGTCCGGCTCCCCGGCAAACCCAAGTCCCGGTGGCGCCCGGGCCAGGCCCCTTGGGGCCTGGCCCGCGGCGGGCGCACACCGGACAGCGTCCGGGCCGGCGGACATCCGCCGGCCCGGCTCGACCACTGTGGAGGACTTCATGTCCCTAGGACAGGATCGCGGCCGGAGCGAGCCGCGTACCGCGTCGGAAGGCGGGCCAGGGCGCGAGCCCGCCCGGGATCCGGCGGCCATACGTCAGGCGGTGACGCTGGCCGCGGTAGCGGGCGACCCCGGCGACTCCTGGGCATCGGGGGGCCGTCGGGGTGCCGCGGCCGCACCGGGCCCGGCAGCTGCGGCGCCCGCACCGCAATCCATCCGTGAGGAGGCCCCCACGGCTCCGGCAGCGGAGCCGGCCTCGCCCGCGGCGGAAGCACCGTCCCTGGCGGCAGCAGGCCCCCGCGCGGAGCCGGACCGGACCGGTGAGCCCGGCCGAACCGGTGAAACGGCCGCCGCCCGCCCGGCGGCGGCACGGGCCGAGGCGGCCCAGAATGCCGACAACGCCCCTGCGGCCCCTACTGCCGTTGCGTCGGCCCGCGGTGCGGACGGCGACGGTCCGTCCCCCGACGGCGCGGGCGAGCCGTCCGCGCCCGGCCGCCCCAAGAAGCCCATGCTGGCGGCCGCGGCCCTGGTCGGGGCAGTGCTGCTGGCCGTCCCTCTCGTGCTGTCGGGACAGGGCGACGAGGACAGGGCAGACATCGCCTCGGCCGATGTGACGCAGGACCTGCTGCTGGCGGACGGCGAGGACGCACCCCAGAAGCCGGGGACCTTCGTGGCGCAGGACGACGTCCCTGAGGCTCCCAAGGGGCCCCAGAAGCCGGAGAAAGAGGGGGGCACCGAGCCCGACGCCGGGCCCGGACCCGCGCCCCAGCAGATCGACGTGGCCGACGAGGAGAGCGGGCCGGACGACGGGAACGGGGGCGGCGGCGCAGCGGACGAGTCCCCGAAGCCGCAGGCGCAGCGCCCCACGGGCCGCTCGATGACCGTCAAGACCGTTACTGTGGGCTGGGACTCCCAAAAGCACCGCCTGGCCAACGAGCAGACGGACAAATGCCTCGTCATGAAGGCGTCCAGCCGCCGGGTGGTGCAGGGTTCGTGCAGCGGCGACACCTGGCAGCGCTACACCGTGGGCGACGGGACGTTCCTGTTGAAGAGCGTGGCCGCCAATCGGTGCCTGGACACCGACGGCAAGGAGCTGTACCTCTCCAGTTGCACCACCAAGGACCCGGGCCAGCGCTGGAAGCTGCCCACAGCGGGCGGGTGTGACGTGTCGATCGTCAGCAAGCAGTTCGGCAAGCACGTGACCGGTTGGAACGACGGGTCCGTCACGCTGGGGGCCGCCGACTCGGGCGCGCCCGACAAGCGCAAGTGGAAGGCGCCGACGCTGGTCAGCGGCTGCTGACCGGCCGGCCCCGGGTGCCCGCAGCGAACCCGCGGCCGAACCTGGCCGTACCCGCCTAGGACGAGCGGCCCCGGGTCGGGCCCGACCGGCGGCAGGCGACAGCCTGCACCGCCCGGTCGGGCCCACCGCCCGCACCGGCTCGCTCCACGCGCTTCAGGACGTGGAGCCGTCTCACGGCGTCACGCCGCCGGGCCGGTCGACGCAGCGGCCGAGGATGCCGCGGGACCGAGCCCGCGGCGGCGCAGCGGCTGACTGAGCAGATAGGAGGGCAGGCTGCTGTGCTCCCGCTCCACCCTGCTCGAGTCCACGGGGCCGCGCTGCAGTTCCCGGTAAACCTCGGCACGCAGCATCTCCAGGGCGCCGTCCGGCTCCGCGGCGAGGTGGCGGTCACCGTCGTGGCCGTCGGCCGCGAGCGGGTTCCCGGCCGTTTTGGCCGACGCGTCCGTCGACGCTTCCTCGTCCTCGGCAGCCGACGACTCCCCGTCCCTGTTGAAGGTGCTTTAAAGCAGTTGGTCCATGTCGTCGGTGCTCTAGTAGGACTCCGTTAGGTCTTCCTCTTGGTCGTGTTTGGGGGCATGTTGGGGGTGTGGACGCACACGAAGTGAACCGTGCTCGGGCGAAGTTG
>NZ_JBIAPW010000059.1:0-19332 GCF_042888505.1 Streptomyces sp. NPDC002870 | reverse complement strand
GTGCTGGGCCGGAACCTGCACCACCTGCGGACGCGCCCTACCCACCACACCCAGCAGAAGAAGACAGCCCCCGACCTAACGAAGCACTACTAGTCGGGGTTAGCACGGTCACGAACGATCCGTGACTTCCACGCCGTACCCGAGAGTCCTCTCAGGCAGACCCACGCGCCCCCCTTACGCCGAATGGCGGGGCCCATATGACCGGGGTTCGGGGAAGGCCGCTCCTTGCCCCGCACAGCAGTCTTCTTTGACCTGGACAAGACGGTCATTGCGAAGTCGAGCACGCTCCCGTTCAGCAAGTCGTCCTACCAAACGTGATCGGCCTCATCCACCACCAATGAACTGCACGGCATGACCGGCCCGAGCACCTTGCCCGCAAGCAGGGGCGCCAGCTCTGCGGTCAATGCTTCTTCCTCGCTGAGGTTGTAGTGATCTATGTGGTCGGGTGGGAAAGCCGCGCGCCATGCGGGGAACAGATCGCGGGCATCGCGGTCGCACGAGACTGCGCGAAACCCGCTTGGAAGGGTGAGGGCGGTCTACTCGGAGGGGGCGGGGCCCAGATCCCGCCCATGCTGTGGGCCTGTCGCATGATTCGCGCACCGCGACGGACCAGCTGTTCGCCCAGCTCCACCGATCCTGAAAGCGCCCATCCGGACAACTCGGAGAGGATGACCTCCACGGGATCAGGGCCCACCACCTCCGCCAGGTCCGCCCACGGGTGCCCCTCACGGACACCCTGCAGGTACGTCAGAACGGGAATACCGTCCGCATTGGCCAGGACCTGGCGCTGCTCATCGCTTTCAGACACTCGTCGAAACCCAATCCATGGACTGAAAATGTGCCACGTAGGAGCCATCTTGCGAGGCTGCCTGAAGGTGCGCAACGAAGATTGCGCAGGTGTGGCACCGACAAGATGGCGGCGAGTACCTCCCGGTCTTCATAGCGACGCGATGGTTGTCGTGCAGGCTGAGAGTCGTCCGGCCGGTGGTTGAACCGATCTCGGCCGCTCAAGTACGGGACAGCGACAGAAGGTTGGTCCGTGATGTTTCCTCCCACACGCGCCCTGTTGTGCGGATGAACGCGAGACGAGTTCGCCCGCCTCAGCGAGGCGCTGCTGTCGCGGTTTCACCATCACTTCGAGGTCACGACCGACTGGGATCTGGCGCTCGACATGGGCGTGCCGGAGGGCTTGATAACGGTGGTCAGGCACCTGGAGTCCCGTAAGCGCCATGAGACCTACGAGGGGTGGGTGCCGCAGATGCGTGATGCGCTCGCATTTGCCGAGACGGCCGCCCGCTACGGCACTGCGTTCGCCGTATCCAGCCTGCTGCGCAAGTGCCCGGCCCCCGACCGTGCCGAGTTCGGCAAGACCCTTGAGGCGAAGTACCAGGACGTCACGCCGCTGTGGAAGACAACCTGGCGCTGGCAGGTCGGTTGTCAGCGGCCGGCAATGACGTCGAGGTCCGGGTCTACCCCGAGTCACCCCACGGCTTCACGGGCGCTTGGGCTCCGCAGCCCGCTCCAGGCTCGCGGCCTTGGACCCCAGCCCGTACCGGGCCAGCGCGCGAGCCGGTTCGGCGACATCTGCGACAGCGTCAACTGGCCCAGCTGGAACGCGCCGATCTCATCGACCCGCTCCAGCGACTGCGCGAACGCGGTGCCCGTCGTCCGCGTCGGCGGCCGGCGCAGCCGCTCCAGCTCCAGCTCCAGCTCCAGCTCCAGCTCCAGCTCCAGCTCCGAAGAATCCCGAAGTTACGTCACGAGACCACAGAGCACACGAGAGGAACAACTCCCTGGCCGCAGGCGCAGGGGCTCAGTAGGGCTCAGGGGGTACCCACGGGATGTCGCACAGGAGGCACGGGGGGTCTGCCGGGCGTAGTGCCGGGTGTGGTGGCGGCCGGGAGCCGATCGCGATCGAGCCGCTCCTGGCCCTGTAGCTCCCGCAGATCAACATCGAAGTCGATCTTCTCCGCCGCATGGAAGCGGAAGATCGCCAGCACCTCGGCGGCAGGCCAGACCCGCAGTTCCGGGCACTCGGCGTCAGCCGGGCGGGACAGCGCTCCCTTCGCCCGGGGCGCCGGCAGCACGGCACCGCCTTCCGAGTACTGGCACTTCCAGCCGCTCTCACCGACGAGATCGAGGGCCGCCTGCCAGTCCTCCATCGAGGTATCCGGGACACGCACCTTTGGCAGCGAAGCCATCAGATCAGGGTCGAAGAAGTACGCGACGTCATCCCACAACCGCTCAGACACCCCCATGCTGCCCGGTGTCCCCTCTCAACGCAGCCCGATTTTCCTGACGAGCCGCAAAGGGGCACCCCCGGGCCCGGTCCTGGGCGACCGGCACCGTCTCAGGACGCCGACGTCCCTGCCGGGTCCCCGCCGAGTGGCCATGGGCATGCCATCATGGCCGGGTGCGCGTGCTGATTCCGGTCCCTGACCACGATTTCGACGTCACCGAGGTGGCGGTGCCCTGGCGCCTGCTCACCGATGCGGGGCACCAGGTCGTCTTCTCCACCGAACGCGCCGGCACGCTGCCTGCTGCCGATCCGCGGCTGCTGACCGGCGTGCTCTTCGGGCAACTCGGAGCCGAGCCCGACGCCAGGCGCTGCTACCAAGACCTGACGCAGAGCGAGGAGTTCGCCCGGACGGCGGCCTGGGCCGACCTCGAGATGGCGGACTTCGACGGTCTGATCCTGCCCGGCGGTCACGCACCCGGGATGCGGCAGTACCTCGGCTCGGAGGTTCTGCGGCAGCAGGTCGCCACCTTCTGGGCGCTGGGCCGGCCGGTTGGCGCGATCTGCCACGGCGTTCTGGTGCTGGCACGGACGATCGACACCGCGAGCGGTCGCAGCGTCCTTGCGGACCGACGTACGACATGCCTGCCCAAGTACATGGAACGCTCGGCGTATCTGATCACGGCCTGGCGGCTGGGCCGTTACTACCGCACCTACCCCGCCTACGTCGAGGACGAGGTCAGGGCGGCGCTGAGCGCGCCGGCCGCGTCGTTCCAGCGCGGTCCGAGAATACTGACCGCCCGCGGGACCGCTTCCGACGACACCCATGCGTTCGCCGTCCAGGACTGTAACTATCTGTCGGCGCGCTGGCCCGGAGATGCCTACCTGTTCGGTCGGCGGTTCATCGAGCTCCTCGATGCCGCGGCCACATAGGCCGGACAGCGAGAGGGTTGCGCGGCCGGGTGGTCAGTGGGCGGCGAGGCCGCCTGCAGGTCCCGAAGTGGCGATGGATACACCTACATCTACGGTCTGTCCGATGCCCCAATCAACAAGAAGATGCGAGTCGCTCGTGTCAAGGGAACCGATCTGAGCAAGGCTGACGAGTGGCAGTTCTTCGACATGCAAGAAGGCAGTTGGATGCGCGACGAGCGCGAAGGGGCAACATCGCTGACAGGTGTCGCCAATGAGTACAGCGTCACCCCGTGGAACGGCGGGTTCGTACTCATCAGCCAGGACAGCACCGAGGCGTTCAGCGGCAAGATCCGCATCTGGCACAGCTGCAACCCCTATGGCCCCTATGCCTTTCGGGTAGATCACGATCTCGTCTACCGCATGCCGGAACCAGGCCCGTACGGAAGCTACGGGGACGGAAACATCATCTCCTACAACGCCCACGTCCATCCGTCCTTGCAGCAGGGCGACCTGAGCACCTGGCCCACGGGCATGCGGCTGATCGTCCGTAGGGAACGCCCGCACCCCGGCGCCCAGCTGCGCTTCACCGACATCGACGGCAACCGGCTCACCTGCTTCGCCACCAACACCAAGGGCGGCCAGCTCGCCGACCTGGAACTGCGTCACCGCCGCCGGGCCCGCTGCGAGGACCGCATCCGAGGCGCCCGCGATACCGGCCTGCGCAACCTGCCCCTGCACGACACGGCCCAGAACCGGATCTGGCTGGAGATCGTCTCCCTCGCACTCGGCCTCCTCGCCTGGATGCCGATGCTCGCGCTGACCGGCGAGGCCCGCCGCTGGGAACCCAAGAAGCTCCGCCTGCAGCTGTTCTCCGCCGCCGCGCAGCTCGTGAACACCGGCCGCCGCCGCTGGCTCCGCCTGCCCGCACGATGGCCCTGGACCACCGTCATCAGCCACGCGACCGTCAGGCTCCACGCCCTGCCGAACCCCGGCTGACCAGCCACTTCGACCGTCCCGACAACCTGCACCACCGCACCGGTGAAGTGGAACCCGGCGCCCCGCCCGACGCGAGAGCCGGGCCTCGGCCTGCCCCAGCACCGAAAAGACCGCCCCACACAAACACAGAGTCCCCGTCAGCAAACCGACGAGGACTCATGAACGATCGCGGCTAAGGGCATCAGTGTTTCCTTGGGCGCATACAAGGGGCTGAGCGAAGGCCGAGATGTGGGCGGTGTGTGCTTTCACTCCGCTCAGGGCGGCTTCGCGCTGGTTGTGCCACACATGACAGCGACCTGCACCGCGTCGGGCATTGCTCGGCGGATGGCCGCGGCATAGATGGCCGAGCCGTCACGGCACACGACCTCGACGCCCGGATGAGCAGGCAGCCACGCCTCCAGGGTGTCGCCGTGCTGTTGGGCAGCACGTCGATTCGCCCCTGGGTCTCGGCGCGATCACCACGGTGGCATAGCAGTGACGCCGACGCCGATACGCGGGGTACTTGCGGGGCGGCAGCGGTATGCGCAGAAGCGTGCGCAGAACGGTGTGATGCGACAAGTCCACCGCGAGTGCCGCCAGCAGGCGGACCCCTGCCCGGCTTGCTAACTCCTTGACCGCGGCCTTGACTTGCCTGGTCGGACGAGCAGTACGCCGTTGGTATCGG
The DNA here is from genome assembly GCF_042888505.1 of Streptomyces sp. NPDC002870. Taxonomy (NCBI): domain Bacteria; kingdom Bacillati; phylum Actinomycetota; class Actinomycetes; order Kitasatosporales; family Streptomycetaceae; genus Streptomyces; species Streptomyces sp. NPDC002870. Next base: position 14,524 of record NZ_JBIAPW010000059.1, on the reverse strand, counting down.
TCCAGCACCCCGAGCGCCTGCTCGCGGAAGGTATGGCGGCAGCCACGCGTGGGACGATCCAGGTGCCCTGGCCGGCACGGAAGCAGATCACCCGGCGTCCGAGCTCGCACCAGGATCCTCTCACCCTCGCTGGCTACCTCCTCAACGACCAGCGGCGGCAGTCCCGAGAACGCAACGTTTACAAGCTCGTTGACACTTCGTACGTCATGACTAAAACCCGCCACCACGCTCAGTCACCACCGAATGTGAGCCAGGGCCGTCAAGTTGACACACCCTAACGACGCCCGGCAGACCAGGGCTCTCCCAAGATCCCCGGCCGCGTCAGACTCTGAGGGGTGGCCGAAAGGTGAACAGGGGCAGTTCTCAGGAGAGCGGCCAGTTGCGCAGGGTGGCGTCGGCCATCTCCTGGAGTTCGTCGCGGCCCACACCGCTCGCGGCCTGCACGGCGATGCCGTACCCCAGGGCGGTGAGGTAGCGGGCCAGTAGCCCCGGATCGGTCTCCGGGGGCAGGTCGCCGTCGTCGACGGCTCGCTGGAACCGCTCTCGGATGAGGGAGTAGCCGCTGTCGCGCCAGGCGACGAGAAGCTCACGGACTTCCCGCCCCGAGTCGCTGACGGTCAGGGCGCTCTGGACGCCCAGGCAGCCGTTGGGATGGGCCGGGCGGGTGGTGGTTCGAACGGTGCCGGCCAGGATCGCGGTGGCGACGCCGAGGGCGGTCGGCTCCTCCAGGGCCCGGGGCAGGTAGGCGCTCGGGCCTTCGGTGTAGCGCTCCAGGGCCCTGCGGAACAGCGCCTCCTTGTTGCCGAAGGCCGCGTACATGCTGGTGGTGGAGATGCCCATCGCATTCGTCAGGCAGGCCAGGCTGGCGCCCTCGTAGCCGTGCTCCCAGAAGACCAGCATGGCCCGTTCGAGAGCCTCGTCGGCGTCGAACCCTCGCGGTCGGCCGATGGGGCCGCTCTGTTTCGTCTCCACCCCCGCAGTCTACCTCTTCCGCATCGATCGATGCGGAAGTGCTACCGTTCGACTTCTGCGGCGATCGCTGCAGAAGTCGAAGGAGGCTGTTCACGTGGGGTTGCTTGAGGGGAAGACCGCTCTCGTCACCGGGGGCAGCACCGGAATCGGCCTGGCCAGCGCCGTGCGGCTGGCGGCCGAGGGTGCGCATGTGTTCATCACCGGCCGCCGCAAGACCGAACTCGACGCGGCCGTCGAGGCAATCGGTTCAGCGGCCACCGCGGTGACCGGCGACATCTCGAACCTGGCCGATCTGGACCGGCTCTACGAGACGATCCGCAGCCGGGGGCGGGGCCTGGACGTACTGTTCGCGAATGCCTCCGTCGCCGAGCTCGTGACGCTTGAGGAGGTCACCGAGGAGCACTTCGACACCCTCTTCGGCATCAACGTGCGGGGCACGCTGTTCACCGTCAGGAAGGCGCTGTCACTGCTCAACGACGGCGCCTCGGTGATCCTGAACGGCTCCACCAACGTGGACGTCGGCGACGAGGCGCTCGGCGTGTACGCGGCGACCAAGGCCGCCACCCGGTCGTTCGCCCGGACCTGGGCAGGCGAACTCAAGGGCCGCGGCATCCGGGTCAACACCGTCACGCCCGGCCCGACCGACACCCCTGCCCTGTCGGCGCTCACTCCCGACCCGGAGCGGTTCCAGCGGCAACTGGCGGCATGTGTGCCGCTGGGCCGGCTCGGGCGCCCGGAGGAGGTCGCCGCCGCCGTGGCCTTCCTCGCCTCCGAGCAGAGCAGCTTCATCACCGGTTCGAGCCTGTACGTCGACGGCGGCCTGAACCAGATCTGAGTCCCATGACCACACATCCAGCGAGGACGGCGGCGCCCGGCTGACGAACATCCCCATCAAATTCCGAGAGGCGGAACTACCTATGACAACGATCGGGATCATTGGCGCGGGCGAGGTCGGCAGCCAGATCGCCCGTGCGGCCATATCAAACGGATACAAAGTCGTCATTGCCAACTCGCGGGGGCCCGAGACCCTGAAGAACCTCATCACTGAACTCGGCCCGTCAGCACGCGCCGCACGCGCCGCGGATGCCGCAGAAGCCGGCGATTTCGCCGTCGTGGCCGTACCTCTCAAAGTCGTCAACGACATGCCAGTCGAAGAGCTTGCAGGCAAGATCGTGCTGGATACGAACAACTACATGATCTGGCGCGACGGCCACATTCCAGTCATTGACTCGGGCAAGAAGACAGTGCACGAACTGCGCCAAGAGCACCTCCCAAATTCAAAAGTCGTCCAGGCCTTCACTCATATTCAAGCCCCCCGCATTACCACCGCTGGTCGCCCACCTGGCGCCCCCGACCGGCTGGCGCTACCGACCTCAAGCGATTTCCCGCAAGCCGTTGACCTCGTGACGCGGCTGTACGACCAGTTTGGTTTCGACACCGTAGAAAACAGTCCGCTGAGCGAATCCTGGCGCAGCGCTCCCGGTCAACCTGCCTGGACCGAGCTTGCGCATCAGACCCGCGACGAGTTGATCGTCAATTTGACGAGAGCGCGGCGCAGCTGAATTTCCATATCCCCGTTGTGGCCCCGTTTCGGGGGCTGCCACACAGAAGGCCGTCCTCATGTCTGACAACGATCTGCGCGCGTTCTACCTCCGCTATATCGAGCAGCTCAACGCCCACAAGTTCGACGGTATGAACGAATTCATCAACGACCGGACCACGTTGAACGGTGAGCCGGCCACCCGGGACGACCTTCTCGCGGTTCAGAGGCGAGACGTGGACGCGGTTCCGGACCTCCACTGGGAGCTCAAGGAAGTGCTCTTCGACGGTGACCGTCTGGCCGCGCGTCTGATCAACACGGGTACTCCGGTGAAAGAGTGGCTCGGCGTGGCCCCCACCGGCGCCTCGTTCGAGATCGTCGAATACGCCATTTATCAGGTCCGCGACGGGCGGTTCGTGCATATGACGGCCCTACACGACGCCGGCGAAATGCGCCGGCAGCTGACCGGCTGACCTCCCGGATCGGCAACAGCAACGCGGAAAACAGTCCGGACACCGATTACGGCCAACTCGGGCCACTTGATTCTGGAGGAAAGGCATGACCGTCACACTGATCACCGGGGCCAACAAGGGCATCGGTTTCGAGACAGCCAAACAGCTTCTGGCGTTGGGCCACGTTGTCTACATCGGCGCGCGTGACGTCGAGCGAGGTGAAAAGGCCGCGGCAGCGCTCGGCGCGCGATTCGTGCAGCTCGATGTGACCGACGACGCATCGGTGAGCAGCGCGCTGGCGACGATCGGTTCGGCCGAGGGCCGACTCGATGTCCTTGTGAACAACGCAGGTATCTTGGGGGACGGAGTCACGGGCGGCCCCACGGCCCTCCGGGCCTTCGACACCAACGCGGTGGGAATCGTGCGCGTCACGGAGGCGGCACTTCCCCTCCTGCGTAAATCCTCGAATCCAACCGTGGTCACCGTCTCGAGCAGCGCCGGATCGTTCTGGGCAGTGACCAATCCGGACCGGCCGGAATTCAGCTTGCCGTTGGCGCTCTACTCCGCCTCGAAGTCGGCAGCCACCATGCTGACGGTTCAGTACGCCAAGTCCCAACCGGGCATCAAGTTCAACGCAGTTGAGCCCGGCACCACCGCGACCGACCTGACCGCGGCGTTCGGAATCGGAAGGGCACCGGAGGTGAGTGCCAGGGTAGTCGTGCGTTTGGCAACTCTCGACGCGGACGGCCCGACAGGAACTTTTCAGGACGAGGACGGGGAAGTGTCCTGGTAGCCATGTAGGTACGAGCACGAGCGGGGGCAGCCCAGCCGGCTGTCCCCGCTCGTTCCTACACGGGGGTTTAACAGACTGATCCCACTCATGATGGTGCACGCAGTCAAACCTTCACCGACCACGATCGACATCGACATCGGAAATGAGAAGAGCATGGCAGCCTTGAGCAAGAACATGAACTATGAAGCGCTGGCTAAGCCCCATGAGACCGTCCGGGAGCACTTCAGGCGAGTGGACCGGGGAGACCCACGCTTCTCCGATATTTACACCGATGACATTGAGTTCTACTTCCCCAAGTTCGGTTTCGGACATGGGAAGGACGCTATTGCCGAGTTGGCTCGACGGCTCGACCTTGAACGTCTCGAACATGACATCGACGGCCTGGACATCATGACGAGTGGGGATCGTGTGATCGTTGAAGGTCGCGAATGGGGCACCACTCGGGAAGGCCGCACGTGGCCCGACGGCGAAATCTCCAGAGGTCTGTTCTGTAACGTGTTCACCTTCCGAGGTCACTTGATCTGCAAGCTCCATGTCTATACAGACCCAGACTTCACCAGCAGCCACCAGGAGAAGGTTCAGCAACTCCACCGCGGGTGACCTACATGGCTGTCTCCTAGCCTCGCGCTTTCATGAGCGTGCTCGTCCATGCCTTGATCAAATAAGCGAAGAGTGCTTCTGACCTGCAACGATGGGACTTATCTAGGGTCCTGTCGGCTGCACGGAAAGAAGCACTCTCCAGGTGAGCAAGCGTATCGGGTTGTACCCGCGTGTCCGCGTCGAGGGCGGTGGCGGCGGGGTGGTCTCGCAAGCCGGGGCGGTGCTGCTGGTCGAGACGGTCCGTAAGTCCGGCCTGGACACTGCGATATCGGCGGCACTGGCACCATGGCGCAAGCCGCGGACGGTGCACGACCCGGGCAAAGCGCTGCTGGACGTCGCGCTCGCGACGGCTATGGGAGGGGACTGCCTGGCCGATGTCGCCATGCTGCGGGCCGAGCCCGACATGCTCGGGCCGGTGGCGTCCGATCCGACAGTCTCCCGTCTCGTCGGCGCTCTCGCCGCGTCCGGACCGAAAGCCCTGATGGCGAACCGCTCGGCACGGGCCGAAGTACGCACGCGGGTCTGGGAGCTGGCCGGTGAGTGTAGTCCGGCCGCCGGCAGCAGTGTGGACATCGACGGGGTGCTGGTGCTCGCACGCTCCGAGAAGCAGGACGCCACTGCGACCTGGAAGAAGACCTTCGGCCATCATCCGCTCGTCGCGTTCTCCATCACCGTCCGCCAGGACCCCAAAATCAAGGCCGCCATCGCCGCCATCCCCGACAACGCATGGACACCGATCCCGTACTGGTTGTCCACCCCCGAGGTCTCCGGCGCGGACGTCGCCGAGATCACCTACACCTGCTTTGCACACACCAAGCCACCGGTCACGGTGCGGCTGATCGTGCGCCGCGTCCGTCCCACCCCCGGCTCCCAGCTGGCCCTGTTCACCACCTACGACCACCACGCGTTCGTCACCGACCGGGTCGGCGACGTCACCGAGCTCGAGGCCGATCACCGCCGACACGCGGTGGTTGAGCAGACCATCGCCGAGCTGAAGTCCGCCGGCCTGGCCCACCTTCCATCAGGGCGTTTCACCGCGAACGCGGCCTGGCTCGCGCTGGCAGCCATGGCCCACAACCTCGGTCGAGCCGTCGGCATCCTTGCCGGACACGGCCTCACCCGAGCCACCACCGCCACCCTCCAGCGCACCCTGTTCACCATCCCGGGCCGCCTCGTGCACACAGCCCGACGACTACGGCTACGACTTCCCGCCCGCTGGCCGTGGGCCGACGCATTCACACACGCCCTCACGGCCATCACCGCACTGCCACGACACGGCTGAAGCCCTAACCCAACACACCTACGTCCGAGGGTCTTGGAGAAGCCGGCAGACCGGCAGATACCGCACGTCCTCAACCACCCAACACTCTCCGAACCACAGCCGACCACCACCAGCAGACCACGCCATCACCCACCGGTGGATCCGGGCTAAGCGACCGTGAGCACGATCTTGCCCTGGATGTGCCCCCGGGCGGCGCGCTCGTGCGCCGCCCGGGCATCCGCGAGCGGGAACGTGCTGTCGATCGCGACGCTAATCTTCCCCGCGTCCAGCAAGCTCTCCAGTTCGGCGAGCTGCGCGCCGCTCGAGCGGACCTGGGCGGCCGTGACCGTGACATCCAGCTCCGCGTTCTCCTCGTCGTCGAACTGGCCGAAGTACACCGGGTAGAGGGACCCGCCGCGCTTGAGGGTGCGCAGGAAGCGCCTGCTGTCGGGACCCCCGACGGTGTCCAGGACCAGGTCGACGTCACGGACGACCTCCTCGGGCCGCTCCTTGGTGTAGTCGATGAACTCGTCGGCGCCGAGCTCGCGCAGGAACGTCTCATGGGCTCCGGAGGCCACGGCGATGACGCGGGCCCCCTTCCACTTGGCCAGCTGGAGAGCGAGGTGCCCCACGCCACCGGCAGCGCCGTTGATGAGCACCGTGCTCTCGCTGTCGAGTGCCATCGGGCGGTGCTGGGCTTCTTGGAACGGCGAGGGATGATCGTGCCCGAGCTCGATCAAGAACTGCCACGCCGTCAACCCCGACATGGCCAGGGCGGCGGCGTGCACGTGGTCGATGCCGGCCAGCTTGCGGGCGAGGTCGGACGCCGGCGCGGTGACGTACTCGGCGTACGCGCTGCTCTGGAGAACGGTGGGGAAGCGCAGAAGGCCGATCACCTCGTCTCCGACCGCGAAGCCGTTGACGTCGGCGGCGACGGCTTCCACGACGCCTGAGACGTCGGTCCCCGGAATCAGGGGGAGGTGGAACGGGGGCTTGAGCTCGGGGGGTATGTCGGGCATTCCTTCGCGCGCGTACCAGTCAGGAGGGTTGATGCCGACCGCGTGCACGCGCACGAGCACCTCACCCGGCCCCGGCTCGGGAACCGGCACCTCCTCATGACGCAGCACCTCAGGGCCGCCGAACTCGTGCAGCCGGATCGCTTTCATGGTCCGTTTTGGCACAGCTCTCTCCTGCGTCTCTCGCGGGGTAAACTAAGTGAACCAATGGTCCGTTTTTCTGGACCACTGATCCGAATATATGGACCACTGATCCGGAAGTCAAGAGGGACAGATGCGGGCCGACGCCAGGAAGAACCGCGACCACCTGCTCGCAGTAGCGGGCACCGCCATCACCGAGCAAGGCGTCGACGTGTCACTGCGCGACATCGCGCGCAGGGCCGATGTCGGGCTCGCGACGCTGCTGCGTCACTTCCCGACGCGCGAGGCGCTGCTCGACGCCCTGCTCCGTACGAGCTTCGACGAACTGACGGCAAAGGCAGGCGAGCTCCAGACGTCGAGCTCGCCCGAAGACGCTCTCGTCTCGTGGCTACGCGACTGCGTCGCGTGGACGACCGAGTATCGGGGCGTGACCGTGCTGATGGCTGCCGCCATCGAGGACACCGAATCCGCACTCCACGCTTCGTGCGTCACCCTGCGCGCAGCCGGTGCGCGGCTCCTCACCCGTGCCCAGGCCGCGGGCATGGCGCGGAGCGATATCGATGGCGCCGATTTGTTTGCGTTGGTAGCCATGCTCGCTTGGCTCGGCGATCAACCCTCGCTCGCGCCACGCGCCGATCGCCTCTTCGAGGTTGTCGCGAACGCGATTCTGACAACTGCAAGGAGCAGCGATGCCGAGGAGGAACATCGCCCTCGGGCCTGCAGATGAAACCGTCTCGCTTGCGGACCAGCGAAACTCGGCCGCGTCGCTCGGCAGGAGCGGTTCGACGCCCAGTTCGCCAAGGCGGTCAAGAGCACCGGCATCGAGCCGCGCGCTCCCCGGGAGCGGAACGAGCCCCAGGCTGGCCAATTGATCTTCCGGCCCGTCGCGGTATGCCTGCCGGATCTGGCCCAGGCCGCCATGGCAGATGGCGCGAGCAAGGCGGTGGCAGCGCGAGGCTCTGACCGCGGGCACTCTTCGCGGCTTGCCTGGTCGAGCCGAGCGTGGACGGCAGGACCGAGCTCCTCAATGGCGTGACGACTGAGTCCGCCCACTACCGTGACCCCAGCATCTACAAGCCTCGCTTCATCACCTTCCAGATGCCGCCAACAGGCGGTGCGTAAGCGAAAGCCTGCCCAGTAGTCCAAGCCGGCGGGCAGGGCCCGGGTGGCTACTCACTGGGCCACAACTGCAGAAGCCACGCCTCCAGGGGATCCTCATGAGGTTCCCCTGGAGGAAATTCCTCCAGGACCAAAGCAGCCTCGACATGGTCGCGGCCTTTGCAGAGCAGCCGAATATGATATCGGCCCTCTTGTAGTGAAAGTTGGCCATACTCGCAGCCGTCGAGATCGAACACACCTAGGTGCGCGTCTAGTTGGCCGTGAAACTCACGCTCGTAATCCCACGCTGCCTCTGGAATCGCGACTGGGCCATCCCAAACCTCCATGCGGACAAGAGGATAGAAGTCGTTGTCGCTGGACATGAGGCTCAACCCGTCACCTGGCACCCTGACGAGGTTGTCCTGTTCGGGGTCACGCTCGAAGGTGATCGGACCTACCAGGATCGTTCTGTAGGAGACACGGGGCCGGACATCTGCAGAATGGATCAGCTGAGGCACATGCGCTCCTTGGAGGTCATCTGATCAACTTTGAGGCCGCGTTGACCGTTTCGCCGAGGCTACTGATGCTGAGCTCATGAGGGCAGCTGGGGGGCGCGACCACTTCACCCTAGGGCCGCCAACTCCTGCTGGGAAGCGAGCTCGCCGCGAGCGCTCCGATAGTCACGTCCGGTGGCAGGGCCAAGTCTGTGAGTCGAACACTCACCAAGCGCCTCGTCACCGCCCCACTGCTCGCTCCTGAGCGTCTCGGCAAGTGTGCAGCCCCCTTGCCCTGCGCTCTGGGAAGGGCCGGATGCGTGAGCGGACGCGCTGGCACCCCGGTCACCGGCTGGACTGGCCGACAAGGCGGACCTCGCCGACCAGGCGGAATAGGACGACGGAGGAGTGGCCGATACTGCCCGGCATGATCCTTCCTGGACTTTTAATCCACTGACTGAGAGGTCGTTTTCATCTCTAGCACCCTGATTCATTCGGGTTTGCGAGGTGTTCGAATGCGGTGCTGGTGTGGCGACTCATGGTTTTGAGCCGTGAGAGCCGGATGGTGTGACGCAGGGGGCAGCAGGCGGCTTGCGCCTGTCTCATCCCATGACGCCCGGTCCGCGGCCGTGCTTCCGCGGTCGCGGGCGCACGCCTGGGCGCACTCGATCCCGGGCGGTATGCCCAGGTCATGACCGAACGTCTTCCGTACCCAAGTGATCTGTCCGATGCCCGCTGGGAGTTGATCGAGCCGGTCCTGGCGGCCTGGCGCTACGAACGCCATGGCCGGGCCCTGGGCTTCGGCCGTCCACCCGAGCACGACTTGCGCGAGATCATGAACGCGATCCTGTACGTGGACCGCACCGGGGTGCAGTGGCGCTATCTGCCACACGACTTCCCGAACTGGAACACCGTCTACGGCTACTTCGCCAAGTGGCAGAAGAACGGCATCTTCGCCCAGCTCAACGGTCTGCTGCGGGAGTTGGTGCGCGAGCAGGAGGGCCGGAACACCGAACCGTCCGCCTGTCTGGTCGATGCGCAGAGCGTGAAGACCGCCCCCAGCGTTCCCGTCACGAGTCAGGGTACCGACGCGGGGAAGAAGACATCCGATGCGGATTTACTGTCAAGCGGCAAGGGACAGATGGGGTTCTGTCGGGGTTGGGAAGGCAACGGTCTCGTCGAACGGGAGGCCATGAGTTAGGCAGTGGTGCAGGCAGCCGATCATGCGGTTGAAGAGGTTCCTCTGGGCAGCCGTGTGGCGGTCTCCGGCTTCCCGCCGCCGGTCGTAGTGAGCTCGTGCTCCGTCCGAGTGGGCCATCGCGGCGAAGGCCCACATGTAGCCGACGCCTGCCAGCCGCTGGTTCTTCACCCTGCGGGCCATCACGGACACGCTCTTGCCGGACGCCCTGGTGACAGGTGCGGAGCCTGCGTACGCTTTCAGGCCCCTCGCGTCGGCGAACCGGCTCCGGTCATCGCCGATCTCGGCCAGGACGCGGGCTCCGCTGAGCGGGCCCAGCCCCGGAAAGCTCGTGATGATCTCTGCGTCGGCGTGGGTCTCGAATGCCCGCACCGACGCTTCGGCGAGATCGTCGGCACTCACACAGGCGGCCTCCAACTGCCGTAGCAGCGCGAGTGTCTGCCGTCCCATGGCCTCTTCAACGAGAGGTAGATGACGCATCTGCGGGATCCGGAGCTCGCTGTGAAGACGCTCGACTTCCTTGTCGATGGTGTTCTTCCGCCCGGCCTTCTTCAGCAGGGTCCGAAGCTGGGTCCGGGTGAGCCTTGCTGCCTGGCCAGGGGTAGGGGCTGCGGCCAGGAGCGTCCGGGCTATGGGGTGGAAGATGCCCTCGCGCCGTCTGCCGACTGCAGCCAGAAAGCCTGGAAAGTACGCGCGCAGGTGGGAGGTCAGCTTGTTGCCGGCCTGAGTGCGGTCCCAGACCGCGTCCTGCTGAGCGCGGGCGAGCACGGCGACAGCCTGGGCGAGCTCGGAGTCCGCGGGAAGCTGACGGTGAGCTGCGGCATCAGTGCGGAGGATGTTCGCCAGCACCATGGCATCCAGGTGATCAGACTTCTTGCGGGAGACCGTGTGTCGATCCCGATACCGGGCTGCGGCCATCGGGTTGATGGCGTAGATGGGACGGCCTGTCGCCCGCAGGGAGGCGACCAGGAGACCTAGTGAGGTCTCGATGGCCACGGGGACAGGGTGGTGCGGGGTGTCGCCCTGCTCCGCGAGGATCCGCAGCAGCTGGTCGAGGCCAGCTGCGGTGTCATCGATGCGAGCACGCGCCAGCAGTGATCCCGTCTCGTCAACGACAGCTATGTCGTGGTGGTCGCTGGCCCAGTCGATGCCGCAGAATGCTCCCACTCGCCTCACCCTTTGCTATTGGACCTATGTTGTGGCTGGTCACAGCCATGCGGGGCATGCGTCTCCCTAATGGAAGGGCTCAGAGGCCCGACATCCGATTAGCCGTTCATGACCCCAGCGACCTGCGGGGTCCTCGGTCTGGGCAGGAGCTCGAGGGCTCCCGAGCACGTGAGAGGTAGTCCCCGCAGGGGACTTGGACCACGATCATCATCGGGTGGATGGCTTGATCGGTCACGCCGCCGATGGCGAGCGCCAGCACGCGCCAGTCTTCTTTGAGGGCTCGAAGCACAGATCGTAGGCAGGCATCGTGCTGACGCCGGCGACCGGCGGCGAGAGAGCTGGGGCCACCAAACCGGTCTTTACATAGAGCTGACCGCTCGAGTGATCAATAGGCTTCAGCGACCCCAACTGCCGCCCATTAGATCGTGGGCCGCAAACGCAGCATCATCACCGATACCCTCGGCCTGCTGCTCGCAGTGCTGGTCACTGCGGCCGGCGTCCAGGACTCCACCGCCGGCCGACAGCTCCTCGACCAAGCCGCTGTCGACCACCCCGGACTGCGCAAGGTCTGGGTCGACGGAGGCTACCGCAAGCACTTCGTCGACCACGCCGCCGCCCTCGGCATCGACCTCGAAATCGTTCAACGCGCCCCGGGAACCAAGGGCTTCGCCCCGATCCCGAAGCGGTGGACGGTCGAGCGGACCTACGGCTGGCTCATGCTGCACCGCCGCCTGGCCCGCGACTACGAAACACTTCCGACCCGCTCCGAAGCCATGATCCACCTGGCCATGACCGACCTGATGGCCCGCCGCCTCACCGGCGAGGCCACCATCTCCTGGCGCGACCCGACATCACCGGATCAAACCCGCATCACGGGATGAAACCACGGGAGAAAACGACCTCTTAGCTTGTTCCTTAACCTGTCGGCTGTCGGCTGTCGGCCCTAGCGTGGGGCGTTTGGCCGTCTAGGCTGCGTCGATGTGGAGAGAGGTTGCAGCCCAGGTATTCCCCGAGCGGAGTTCAGGCCTTCCGTTGACGCCGCCGAGCTGGCTGCGGCCGAGCAGCGTTTGGGCTGTGGCTTGCCGTCCGAGCTGGCCAGTCTCCTTCTTTCCGGCCACGGGCTCGGCGAACGGCTGCGGCACGGGCGTACTGGACGGTCCGAGATGAGCATCGGCCCTGGCCGGACCCGCGCTGCGGGTCCGGCCAGGGCCGGAGTGGAACCGTCTTCATCGATGACGGGCCGTCTCACGGCGGGTGCGTGTCCGGAGAAGCACAATGCCTGCAATCAGCAGCACAGCGCCGGCCGCAGAGGGCCAGAGCTGGGTGCCAGTAGCGGCTAGCCCACCTTGTCCGGCCTGCCTCTCTCCGCCGTCGGCAGGCGCCAGGCTGTTCTCACCGGCTCCGTCGGGCGTGTTCTGGGTGTCGGGTGTGGCGGTGCCGGGCTGTACGGCAGCCTTGGGCTTTTCCACGTCGGCGGGTCCGTCGGGCGTGTTCTGAGCATCCGGTGTGGCCGTCCCCGGCTGCACGGCAGCCTTGGGCTTCTCCACGTCGGGTCCGTCGGGCGCGTCCTGGACATCCGGTGTGGCCGTCCCCGGCTGCACCGTAGCCTTGGGCTTCTCCACGTCGGGTCCGTCGGGCGCGTCCTGGACATCCGGTGTGGCCGCCCCCGGCTGCACCGTAGCCTCGGGCTTCTCCACGTCGGGTCCGTCGGGCGCGTCCTGGACATCCGGTGTGGCCGCCCCCGGCTGCACCGTAGCCTCGGGCTTCTCCACGTCATCGGCCGGCGGGTCGCCCGGACCGCACTCTCGTCCGTCGTTGATGCAACGCACCACCTCCCGCATGAGGTTGTCGTCGAAGACGTTGATGAAGTCGCCGTGATCGGTGACCGGCTTGTGCAGCTGCTCGGGGAAGGAGTCGACAGCGAACACCGCAGGGTTATCCCCGTCGAAGTCCGGCCGTGGCACGTCGTAGATGATCCGCTGCACGAGCTGCGGAATGGCCCGGAAGCCGTTGGGGCAGCCGCCGTTCTGGTCGGCGAAGGCCACGTGCGTGCGGTGGTTGGCGCTGTCGGTGTTCTGACCGTCCCAGCAGCTCTGGAACTTGAAGGTACGGACGACTTGGCTGCCCTCGGGGCAGATCGGGTACTTGTCCTTCAGCTGGCGGTTCTCGAAGCCGGTGCAGCTCCAGGACGCGTTGGCATTCTTGTCACCGTTGACAAAGGCCTTGGCGTCACCCGTGATAATGCGCAGGAATCGCGGCATGGCCGAGACCTTGCTGACCGGGCTTCCGACGAAGTTCAACGTGACCTGGGCCGGGGTCTGGATTTCGCCGACATTCTTGTCCTTGCCTCCGCCGTCCGCGTCGGCGTCGGCCTCGTTCTCACCGTCCTGCACACGCAGCACCGGCCAGTAGTAAGTTGACTTGTCGCCCTGATTGCGACACGTGGTGGCGCCGTTGGCGAGATCGTCGTCGCTCGCGAAGGCGTCGTTGGCCTGGTTCCCCACGTAGTCATGCATATGGTGCGCGCCATTGCTCACACCCGGTGCGACGATCACGTTGTCCGGGTTGAACTTGCCGTTCGCGTTCACACCGCAGTCGGTGGAGAAGCTGCCGCGTGAGGCATCGCGCAGCGTGCTGGGAACCTGGACATTGGGCCGGACGGACTGGATGTCGACGAAGTCGTTCACCTCGGGACCGTTGCCCGCCTGGCCGCTGTTGCCGTTCTGCTGGCCGTCGTTTCCCTTGTCCCCGTCGCCATTGCTGTTGTTCTGGTCGTCGCCCGGGGCCTGCCCCTGGCCGTTGTCCCCGCCGGCGTTGGCCCCGTCTGTGTCATCCGCTTGCAGAATGCAAGGAGCCATTGACTCCAGTCCCTGCGGGCGCTGCCCGGCCACACGGCTGATGGCTGTGGCTATGCGGTCGATGCTCGCTGCGCGCTTGTCCTTCAGCGGTCCGAGGACCGTGTTCTGGGCGAACTGCGGATCCTGTTCTATCTGCTCCTTCTCCTCGACGAACTTCTGGTACGCCTCGGTGATCTGGCTGTCCAGCGTGGCAAGTTCGCGGTCGACCTCCGGCCTGGCCCCATCCGGCACCTCGGGAAGCCCGTTTGCCACCTCAGGACACTTGATGGTGGACGCGGAGGGGCCTGCGCCTGCGCTCTGGGTCTGATTCTGCTGTTGCCCGTTCCATTCGGCTGGCCAGGGCCCCTCTCCTTCGCCGGCGGAGGCGTAGGAGTTGACAGCGATGAGACCACCCCCGCCCAGCATGAGCGCGATCGAGGCAACGACTGCCCTTCTGCCCCGCTTTGAGCGTCTTCGCACTGTACGTCTCAATGGAACTCCTATGTTTCACTGCCGGTGGTCAACGTGCGCTGGCTAAAGGAGAAGCACCGGGCTACATACGGAACAGACTCGCGAAGTGTTCAACGCGAACGGTAATTCGTAGCATCCTCCAGCAATGGAGGTGCCTGAGGCGGAAATCAGTGCGTCGGCAGAGGGCCCGGTACCACCAACCTCAGTCCGGACCGACGAGGCGCAGCCCGCAATCCGAGGAGAGGTGCGAGGAAAAGAGCCAGAGTGAGCACCGCTGGGTGACGCGGGCGACGTACGTACGGGTGCGGAAGCCGCCCGGGGTGTGGTGCACAGGAGCTGCTCTCGTTCAACTCGACGGCAGGCAAGGCGAGTTTGGGCGCACGGTCCGAAACGGGCTCGCTCGGCACCGCCGCGTACTTGGCTATGACCTCGCGGAAGGCCGCGAACTTCTCGGTGGGGTCGCCAGCCTCGTCGAGGGGCGCGT
>NZ_JBIAPW010000058.1:0-19584 GCF_042888505.1 Streptomyces sp. NPDC002870 | reverse complement strand
GTACTGCAGGGGGGACCCTGTGGGAGAGTAGGACGCCGCCGAACAATCTTTGTGGGAAAGCCCCGCACCATTTTGGTGCGGGGCTTTTCTGCGTTCAGGGGCAATGCCGCCGCCTCTTTCTCAGAGGCGGCCGGCAGCCTTTAGCGCGAGATAGGCGTCTGCAAGGGCAGGCGCGAGGTTGTCGGGGGTGGCATCGACGACGGTGACGCCGTGGCGTTGGAGCTGCTCTGCCGTGCGGCGGCGCTGAGCCTGGGCCTGGGTGCCGGCAGCGGCGTCGTAAACAGCCTCGATGGTGCCTCGGGCTGTGGACATTTGCTGGATGTGGGGGTCGGCCACCGAGGCCACAAGCACCGTGTGGCGCTGTGTGAGCTGGGGGAGAACCGGGAGCAGGCCCTCTTCGATGGGTGCGGTGTCGAGGCTGGTGAAGAGCACGATCAGGGACCGGCGTGGGGCGCTCTTCAGCGCCGTGGCGCTGAGGCCGCGCGTGTCGGTTTCGACGAGCTCGGGTTCGAGGGGAGCGAGCGCGTTGACCAGGGCAGGCAGGAGGTCGCCCGCTGAGCGGCCCTGGACCTGGGCGCGGATACGGCGGTCGTAGGCCAGCAGGTCCACTCGGTCGCCCGCGCGCGAGGCCAGTGCGGTGAGGAGCAGTGCTGCGTCCATGGCCGCGTCGAGGCGCGGGATATCCCCTACTCGGCCGGCTGACGTGCGGCCGGTGTCGAGTACGACGAGGATGTGGCGGTCGCGTTCGGGACGCCAGGTGCGCACGGCGACGGTGGTCTGGCGGGCTGTGGCGCGCCAGTCGATGGAGCGGGTGTCGTCACCGGGGACGTAGTCGCGCAGGCTGTCGAACTCGGTGCCCTGGCCGCGGATGAGAACGCTGGTGCGGCCGTCGAGCTCGCGCAGCCGGGCCAGTCTGGACGGCAGGTGCTTGCGACTGGTGAAGGGCGGCAGGACGCGGACCGTCCAGGGGACCTTGTGGTTGCCCTGGCGAGCGGCGAGGCCCAGAGGTCCGTACGAGCGGACGGTGACGCGGTCGGCCTGGCGGTCGCCGCGGCGTGTGGGGCGCAGGACGGTGGTGATGCGCCGGCGTTCGCCTGCGGGGACGGTCAGCTTGTGCCGGGATGCCGCCTGTTCGGTGCCGGTGAGCCAGCTGCTCGGGGGCCAGGCGTCCCGGAGGTGGGCGCGCAGGCGGCGGCTCGAGGGATTGGTGACGGTCAGCTGCACTTCCGCGACGTCACCCAGTCGAACTGATGTGTCACCGCTTCGGGTGAATCGGAGCGTTCGCACTGGCGCCGCGAGGGCGTAGTCGCACAAGATTGCTAGTGAGAGAGGCGCATTCACAGCGAGCATCCCGGTCCAGCTCGGAGTCAGGATGCCCACGGGGAGAGAGCCGAGAGCGGCGAGGAGTGCGGTTCTTCCGGTGAGGGCCATGGGTCAGCGCCTCATCGGGGGACGGGGACGTGGCTGAGGATCGCGGTGATGACGGAGTCGGCGGTGACTCCCTCCATCTCCGCTTCGGGCCGGAGCTGGATCCGGTGGCGCAGGGTGGGCAGGGCCAGGGCTTTCACATCGTCGGGGATGACGTAGTCGCGGCCGGTGAGCCAGGCCCAGGCACGGGCGGTGGAGAGCAGGGCTGTGGCGCCTCGGGGAGACACCCCGAGGCTGAGTGAGGGGGAGTCACGCGTGGCACGGCAGATATCGACGACATAGCCCGCGATCTCGGCGGAGACGGAGGTCTTGGAGACGGCAGCGCGGGCCGCTTCCAGGTCGGCGGGGCCCGCGACGGGGCGCACGCCCGCAGCCTGGAGGTCGCGGGGGTTGAAGCCCTCTGCGTGCCGGGTCAGGACGTTGATCTCGTCCTCGCGGGACGGCAGAGGGACCGTCAGTTTGAGGAGAAACCGGTCCAGTTGGGCTTCGGGAAGGGGGTAGGTGCCCTCGTACTCGACCGGGTTCTGGGTCGCGGCGACCAGGAAGGGGTCCGGCAGCGGGCGGGGGGTGCCGTCGACTGTGACCTGACGCTCTTCCATTGCTTCCAGGAGCGAGGACTGGGTCTTGGGCGGGGTGCGGTTGATCTCGTCGGCGAGAAGGAGATTGGTGAAGACGGGACCGGGCTGGAAGGAGAACTCAGCGGTGCGCGCGTCGTAGACGAGAGAGCCGGTGACGTCGCTCGGCATGAGGTCGGGGGTGAACTGGATGCGCTTGGTGTCGAGTTCGAGGGAGGCCGCGAGGGTGCGGACCAGGAGCGTCTTGGCGACGCCCGGCACTCCTTCGAGGAGGACATGGCCGCGGCAGAGCAGGGCCACGACGAGTCCGGTGACAGCGGGATCCTGGCCGACAACGGCCTTGGCGATCTCGGTGCGCAGGGCCTCCAGGGAGGTGCGGGCGCGGTCCGAGTTCTCAGCTGTCTCGGGGGTCGGGGCGCTCATGAAGTGCGTACCTCTCTTTCGAGGGCGTCGAGTTGGTCTGCCAGATGGACGAGAGCGATGTCGTTGGCCGGAGCCGGACCGAAGAGCAGTGCCTTGAGGTCCCGGTCGCCGGTGGGGAGATGGGCCGAAACGGCTGAGAGCAGGGCAGCGGGAGAGTGCGCGTCGGTCGGGGGGACGCCGAGAAGCGGTGCAAGGCGGCTGCGAGTGGCGGAGCGCAGGGCCGACGCCGCGCGGTCGCGGGCGTTCACCTTGCGGTAGAGGCGGGCGCGGCCTTCGGTGGACTCGGAGGCGCGGATGGCTACCGGAAGCCGTTCGGTGACGAGGGGGCCCAGCCGGCGGGCGCGCCAGATGGCTGCGAGGACGGCGGCGAGGGTGAGTTGGAGTGTCCCCCAGAGCCAGCCGGAGGGGATGAGACCGAGGAACGTGCTGTCGGTGTCGCCGTCGGTGTTCTCCTCGGCCGCGGAGCTGTCGCTGAGCGAAGGGAGGTACCAGACCAGATGGGTGCGGGAGCCGAGGAGTTGCAGGGCGAGGGAGGCGTTGCCGTGCTTGTCGAGACGGTGGTTGTACAGGATGTCGGGGGAGCCGAGCAGGACGGTGTCGCCATTGCCGGGGTCGTCGATCCTGAGGAGGCTCGGCAGCCCGTCGCTCGGGTAGCAACTGTCGGCACCGGGCGTCTCGGTGGAGTACCGCTCACCGCCGAGGTCGGCGTTGCCGGCGATGCGGGCTGCGGGGAGGGAGCACGCAGGTGCGCGTGCCGAGACGGGGGCCGGGATCTCGCTGTCGACGCCCGGGGCCAGTACGTCGAGCGACCCGGGGCCGGCGGAGAGGAGGACGGTGCGCCCGCCGGAGTTGGCCGTCGCGGTGCGGAGGGTCTCCTGCTGGTGTTCCGTCAGAAGGTCGGGTGCGGTGACCAGAAGGGTGGTGTCGGGGCCGGCCGCGGTGGTGGCCTCGTCCAGGGTGGTGACCACGCGCGTGGTGACGCCGCGGTCCTCGAGGAGTTCGGCGACGGCCCGGCTGCCGGAAGGGTCGGCGGAGCGGGGGTCGAGCCGGCCGTGCTGGTCCCCGGAGCGCAGGGCGGCCATGGCGATCCCGGCTGCGACGAGGATGACGAGCGCCAGGAGCAGGCCGCGGGCGCGGGTCCACACCTGGCGGCCGGTGGGGGACATGGAGGTGGAGCTGAGAGTCGCCCCGGTCATTCGGCTGCTCCTTGGGCCGCGCCGCTCAGTTGGGGCTTGGCGCGCTCCAGGTCGAGGTCGAGGTCACGCAGGAGCAGATACGCCTGCCGGCCGGCGGTGCGGCCGCCGTATGTGACCTCGTCGAACTCCCTGGCGGAGGCGCGGAGTCCGTCGGCGTGGTCGGGCAGGGAGCGACCTGCTTCGGCGGCGGCTTCGTCGGCGGTACGGCCGGGGCGCGGGTCGAGGAGGGTTCGTTCCTCCAGGGAGCGGACGATGGCGCGCATGCGTTCCTGGACTGCTTGGTTCCAGCGTCCGGCGGCGGCGTGGGCCTCGGCGGCGGTGCGGTGTTCGGATGCGCTGCGGGGGCTGTCGTCGAAGAGGGAGTCCACCGTGCCGGGGGCGCGCCGGGGTGTGCCAAGTCGCCACCAGAGGGCGGCGATCAGGCCGACGACGAGCAGGGCGACGACGAGAAGACCGAGCGGGCCGCCGGGGGCGGCGCCTGACGCGGCGTCGAAGATGCCGCCCACCCAGTCCCAGAAGCGGTTGAGCGCGCGCTGGAGCAGGCTCGGGTCGTTCTCGTGGTACATCGGCTTGGACAGTTCCCGCTCCGCCGCCTCCCGGGCGGGAATGCGGGGAGTGTCCACCGGTACGTCGTCGTTTGCGCGGATCAGCGGCCGCGCCATTGTCACGCCCCCCGTGGTGGACACCGCATCAGCTCCTGGAGTGGGCGTTGCCAGGAGGCTCGGAGCCGTAGCCGGAGACGCCCGCGGCCCGTGCGAGTTCGATGTCGAGGGCCTCGCGGCGGATGCGCTGGTCGATGTAGAGGAGCACCGTCACGCCGGCGGATATCGGGTAGGTGATGGAGGACGCGATCACCGAGCCGATGCCCGTGATGATCAGGAACGGCCAGCCGAATTCCGGGGTGGTCCCGGCGAACAGGTCGCCGAACCCGCTGCCGTCCACCGCGAACGCGATCAGACCGAACGGCACAGCGATGATCATCGACACAAGCAGCGTCAGGAGCACCGTCAGCGCCATGATGCCGAAGGTCCGCCACCAGGCGCCCTGGACCAGTTTGGCGGAGCGGCGCAGGGATGCGATGACGCCCTGGCGCTCCAGCATGAGCGCGGGAGAGGCAAGGGCGAACCGGATCATCAGCCAGAGGATCACGGCGCAGGCCGCCAGGCCTGCCAGTACGGACAGTGCGATTCCGGCATCGGTGCCCAGCAGCATGCCGGGCACAATCGCCACGGTCATGATGCCGGCGCTCATGAGTGGCAACAGCAGGGTCAGCCCCAGCAGTTGGGGGAGCCGGGGGCGCGCCTCGTGCCAGGCCTCGGAGAGCGTCACCGGGCGGCCCAGCACCGAGCGGCTGATCACCACGGTGAGAAGCGCCGTGGTGAAGAGCGTGGCGATCAGGGCGATGATCAGCACCGGGCCCATGGCGAGGAGGCTGGACTGCAGCGAGTCCACCGACTGCCTCAGGGCCTCCGACGGGTCCGCGTCCGAGGCGACCTCGGGCGGGTCGGGGAGCAGGTAGCGGTCGACGAGGATGTTGCCGATCTCGGAGATCACGGAGACGGTGATCGTGATGCCCAGCACTGTTCGCCAGTGGGCGCGCAGGGTCGACACCGCGCCGTCGAGGATCTCGCCGACTCCCAGCGGACGGAGCGGGATGACGCCGGGCTTGGCGGCGGCCGGAGGCCGGCCCCAGCCGCCGCCCGGCTGGCCGCCGCCCCAGCCGGGCGCTGGTGGTGGCGGTGGCGCAGGGGCGCGGTTGGCACCCGGGGTGGTCGGCGCGGACCACTGTCCCGGGGGCGGCTGCTCTTTGGACCACTTCGAGGCGGGGCTGCTCTCGTCGACGGGCGCGGCGGGCCGGGGCACGCCGCCGTCCTGGCCGTCGGAGGGAGCAGATCCGGGCGAGGCCCAGCCCGGAGTGTCGTTCACGGTCGTCCACCTCATGGATTGATCGCGGGGCCGGCTCGGCGAGTCGGCACGTTCACACTGCGCGTCCCCGTAGCGGGATGGCAGGTTGGCTGCCATCGTGCCACGCGTGGCCCGCTGGTGGGCGGGCCCCTGTATCTCCTTCGCACCTTCTTTGTCGGTGCCTCACCGGGCAGACTGGGCGGATGGCTGATCAGTACGTACAAAACCCGGTCGGCGCGGAGCCGCCCATGCTTCCGGCGCTGCGCTGGGACGAGCCGCCGGAAGGACCCGTACTGGTGCTTCTCGACCAGACCCGGCTTCCTGTCGAGGAGATCGAGCTGGTCTGCACCGATGTGCCTGCGCTGGTGCGGGCGATCCAGACGCTCGCCGTGCGTGGGGCGCCGCTGCTGGGCATCGCCGGTGCCTATGGTGTGGCCCTCGCCGCCGTGCGGGGCTACGACGTGGAGGAGGCAGTGGGGCTGCTGGAGCAGGCGCGGCCCACCGCCGTGAACTTGGGATACGGAGTGCGGCACGCTGCGGCCGCGTACCGGGCCGCGGCGGAGAAGGGGGCGGACGCGGAGCAGGCAGGGCAGGCGGCGCTGGCCGCGGCCAAGGGGCTGCACCGGGAGGATGCCGCGGCCAGTGCCCGGATGGCTGAGCACGGACTGGTACTGCTCGACGAGCTGCTGCCGGGTGGCGGTCACCGGATACTGACCCACTGCAACACCGGGGCGCTGGTCTCGGGCGGTGAGGGCACCGCGTTCGCCGTGGCGCTCACGGCGCACCGCGCTGGGCGGCTGCGGCGGCTGTGGGTGGACGAGACGAGGCCACTGCTGCAGGGGTCGCGGCTGACCGCCTATGAGGCGGCGCGCGGCGGAATGCCGTACACATTGCTCACGGACAATGCCGCGGGGTCACTCTTCGCGGCGGGGGAGGTGGATGCCGTACTGGTCGGGGCCGACCGGATCGCCGCCGACGGTTCGGTGGCGAACAAGGTCGGGAGCTACCCGCTCGCGGTGCTGGCGAAGTACCACCACGTACCGTTCATTGTGGTCGCGCCGACGACGACGGTGGATCTGAGCACACCGGACGGGGCTTCGATAGAGGTGGAGCAACGGCCTGGGCAGGAGGTGACGGAGGTCACCGCGCCGCAGATAGTGGCGGCCGGAGGGGGAGTGGGCGGCGGGCTGACGGTGGCGCCGCTGGGGACGCAGGCGTACAACCCGGCGTTCGACGTCACACCCCCGGATCTGGTGACGGCGATAGTCACCGAGCAAGGAGCATTGTCCCCGGTCACCGGGGGCGGAATAGCGGAGCTGTGTGCCAGGTCACGCCAGGTAACGATTAGCTAATGGGATGATGTCGATTATGAAGGGACGAGTCCTTGTCGTCGATGACGACACCGCACTGGCCGAGATGCTCGGGATTGTGCTGCGTGGTGAAGGTTTCGAGCCGTCGTTCGTAGCGGACGGCGACAAGGCACTTGCCGCTTTCCGTGAGGCCAAGCCGGATCTTGTACTGCTGGATCTCATGCTGCCCGGACGGGACGGCATCGAGGTGTGCAGGCTGATCAGGGCCGAGTCCGGCGTGCCGATCGTGATGCTCACCGCCAAGAGCGACACCGTGGATGTGGTGGTCGGCCTGGAGTCCGGGGCCGATGACTACATCGTCAAGCCGTTCAAGCCGAAGGAGCTGGTCGCCCGGATCCGGGCGCGGCTGAGGAGGTCCGAGGAGCCGGCGCCGGAGCAGCTGGCGATCGGCGATCTGGTCATCGATGTGGCCGGTCACTCCGTGAAGCGGGACGGGCAGTCGATCGCCCTCACCCCGCTCGAGTTCGACCTGCTGGTCGCGCTCGCTCGCAAGCCCTGGCAGGTGTTCACCCGCGAGGTGCTGCTGGAGCAGGTGTGGGGCTACCGCCACGCCGCGGACACGAGGCTGGTCAATGTGCATGTACAGCGGCTGCGTTCCAAGGTCGAGAAGGACCCCGAGCGCCCGGAGATCGTGGTGACCGTCCGTGGTGTCGGTTACAAGGCCGGGCCGAGCTGACATGTCCCGAGGCAGTGTTGCTCCGAAGCCCGGGGAGCCGGGAGTCCGTACGGGGCGGGCTGCCGGACCGGGGCGTGAGCCTTCGCGATTCGGCCGCCTGCTCCACGGCGGACGGCTGCCCCAGGACAGTGCGCCCGGCGGCCCGGTCCTCCGGCTCGCCATGCGCTGGGTGCGCCGTCCGCTGCTGCCGGCCTTCCGGCTGTGGCGGCGGAACATCCAGCTCAGGGTGGTCGCGAGCACACTGCTGATGTCGCTCGGCGTGGTGCTGCTGCTCGGCCTTGTCGTCATCGGGCAGGTGCGTAACGGTCTGCTCGACGCCAAGGGGAAGGCGGCCCAGAGCCAGGCTGCCGGTGGTTTCGCGGTGGCGCGGGAGAGGGCGAACGCCCCTGTCGGGCCCGGCGGGCAGGACGGCGCCTCGACGGACGGCAGGACCGCCCGGAGCTCCTGGCGGTCCGATCTGGTGGAGCAGCTCGCCAGTGGTGGTCAGGGCGCGTTCAACGTGGTGGCGCTGAGTTCCGGCTCCGAGGATGCCGGTTCCAGCCGCGGGCCCCGTACCTCGGGGAGCGTGGACTTCGCGAGCATCCCCGAGGGACTTCGCGAAGCCGTCGACCAGGGAACCGGGACGTACGAGACGTACATCCGGATCAAGTACAACAACGATGAGCACGAGCCCGAACCCGGGCTGGTCATCGGTACACGGCTGAACGACATCGAGGGCAATCCCTACGAGCTGTACTACCTCTTCCCGCTGGCGCAGGAGGAGCAGTCGCTCAGCCTGGTCAGAGGGACCCTCGCCACGGCCGGACTGTTCGTGGTGGTCCTGCTGGGAGCCATCGCCTGGCTGGTGGTGCGGCAGATCGTCACGCCCGTACGGATGGCCGCGGGGATCGCCGAGCGGCTCTCCGCGGGCCGCCTCCAGGAGCGGATGAAGGTCACCGGCGAGGACGACATCGCCAGACTCGGCGAGGCGTTCAACAAGATGGCGCAGAACCTTCAGCTCAAGATCCAGCAGCTGGAGGAGCTCTCCCGGATGCAGCGGCGATTCGTCTCGGACGTTTCGCACGAGCTGCGTACGCCGCTGACGACCGTACGGATGGCAGCCGATGTCATCCATGAGGCGCGGCAGGACTTCGACCCGGTGACGGCGCGCTCCGCCGAGCTGCTCGGGGATCAGCTGGACCGCTTCGAGTCGCTGCTCTCCGATCTGCTGGAGATCAGCCGCTTCGACGCGGGAGCGGCGGCGCTGGAGGCCGAGCCGATAGATCTGCGCGAGGTGGTACGGCGGGTGATCGGCGGCGCCGAGCCGCTGGCCGAGCGCAAGGGCAGCCGGGTACGGGTGATCGGCGACGAGCAGCCGGTCGTGGCGGAGGCCGACGCCCGGCGTGTGGAGCGTGTCCTGCGGAACCTGGTCGTCAACGCCGTCGAGCACGGCGAGGGCCGGGACGTGGTGGTGCGGATGGCAGTGGCCGGCGGGGCTGTCGCGGTCGCCGTACGCGACTACGGCGTGGGGCTGAAGCCGGGGGAGGCGACCCGGGTGTTCAACCGCTTCTGGCGGGCGGATCCGGCGCGTGCCAGGACCACTGGCGGCACCGGTCTCGGTCTGTCCATCGCGGTCGAGGACGCCCGGCTGCACGGCGGCTGGCTGCAGGCGTGGGGTGAGCCCGGCGGGGGTTCGCAGTTCCGGCTGACTCTGCCGCGTACGGCGGACGAGCCGCTGCGTGGCTCGCCGATACCGCTGGAGCCGGAGGACTCGCGGCAGAACAGGGAGCGTGCCTTGTCCGACGAGCTGATGCTGAGCGGGCACCTGCTGGCGTCCGTGCCGGCTCAGTCGGCCACGGACCGGTTGCCCCTGTCTGTGCCGCCGCGGGCTCCTTTGCCGCCTCGTACGGGCCCGACGGGCGTGGATCCCGCGGCGCTGCCGGGCAGCGGTGCCCGGGTGGTGGCGCGTCAGGCGGGGGAGCGGCACGACGACTCCGCGGCACAGGTTGCTTCGAACCGGGAGGACACGACTCGTGGGCGCTGATCCCCGTCGCAACGGCCGACGAGGCGCGTTGCGCGTGTCGGCGCTGCTCGGCTGCGGCAGTGTGCTGATGGCCGGGTGCGCCTCGATGCCGGACAGCGGTGACATCCACGCCGTGAAGGCGTCCCCGCGCGGGGACTCCCAGGTGCGGGTGTATGCGGTGCCGCCGCGGAAGGGGGCCACTCCCGACGAGATCGTCACAGGCTTCCTGGAGGCGATGACCAGCGACGATGCCAATTTCGCAACCGCGCGGACCTATCTGATGCCGGAGACGTCCCAGAAGTGGCGGCCGGAGGCGGGCACCACGGTGCTGTCGGCCGCACCGGACGCGGGGCAGGCAAGCTCGGGCGACGCGGACAATCCGGGCATCGACTATCCGCTGCTGGGCAAGCAGATCGCCACGGTGGACACGCAGCACGCCTATCAGCCGGTCACGCCCACCGACTACCGCCGGACCATTCATCTGTCGCAGCAGAACGGTCCGGACGGCAAGCAGTGGCGTATCGACAACCTGCCGCCGGGGCTGGTGCTCGGCGCATCAGACTTCCAGCGAAACTACCGCTCGGTGAACAAGTACTACTTCGCCTCCGGGCGGAGCATCCTGGTGGCCGACCCGGTTTACATCCGGCAGCGGCTGGATCCGGTGACCCGGATGGATCCCGTCACACAGTCGGTCAAGACGCTGCTGGACGGGCCGACGAACTGGCTGAAGCCAGTGGTCGAGTCACCCTTCCCGACCGGTACGGCGCTGAAGGAGGGCACCAAGTCGCTCACGTTCGACGACCGCAACGCGCTGAAGGTGCCGCTCAATGAGAAGGCGTCCAATGTGGACCGCCAGCAGTGCATGAAGATGGCGGCGCAGATCCTGTTCACTCTGAAGGACCTCACGTCCACCAGGGTGGAGCAGGTGGAGCTGCAGCGTGCGAACGGCTCGCAGCTGTGTGTGCTCAACAGCGGCCAGGCGGAAGGTTACGCGCCGGACCACGTCTCGGGCAGGCCGGTCAACCAGTACTTCGTCGACGACAAGTACCGGCTGGCGCTGCTGGCGGGCGGAGCGAAGGATGTGAGCGTGCCCGAGAACGTGCCAGGGCCGTTCGGCAATGGGCAGCTGCCCCTGAGCATGGTCGGGGTGGCCCGCGACGAGCGCACCGCCGCCGCGGTATCGAAGGACAACAGCCGCCTGTATGTGTCGTCCATATCCGCGGAGAGCGAGCTGGGCAACGCGGTGGTGAAGAGCGCCGGCAAGAGCACCGGCAACCGTCTTTCGGCCCCCAGCTGGGACGGGCGTGGTGATCTGTGGGTCGCGGACCGCGACCCCGAGCATCCGGCGCTGTGGCGTCTGGTGGACGGCGCGGGCACACCTCAGAATGTCAAGATCATCCCGGGGCTGGACGGCGCGCGCATCGAGGCGCTGAAGGTCTCCGCGGACGGTGTGCGGATCGCGCTGCTGCTGACCAAGGACAGGAAAACAACGCTGAAGATCGGCCGCGTGGAGCGACCCGGCCCCAAGGGGAACCCGGTGGTGTCCGTCGCGGAACTGCGGCCTGCCGCACCGCAGATGGAGACGGTGACGGCGGTTTCCTGGGCCGGTCCCAGCAGGCTGGTGGTGGTCGGCAAGGAGTCCGGCGGGGTGCAGCAGGTGCGCTATATGCAGACGGACGGCTCGAGTTCGGACGTGAGCGTGCTGCCGGGGCTGAACCGGGTCAAGGCGGTCGCGGCGTGGGACGACGAGACTCGCCCGCTGGTGGCGTACTCCGAGGACGACGGCATCGTGCGGCTCCCGGCCGGCGCGAACTGGCAGACGCTGGTGAAGAAGGGCTCGTCGCCGGTCTACCCGGGGTAACCGCGACCGGCTCGGCCTCTTCCCCGGCCGGGCCGGCGCGCCACGACAGGGATGCCTCAGGAGAGCCCCTCCCGGGCCGCACGAGAGCGTCCCGGGCCTCGGGGGAGCGGTCCCGGGCCTCGGGGGAGCGTCGCGGGCCTCGGGGGAGCGTCCCGGTTCTCGGCGGAGCCGCCACTCCCAGGGCTTCAGGAGAGTGCCCCTCCCAGGGGCCTCAGGAGGCCCTCGGAGGGCCTCGGGAGTGATCCGGGGACAACTCCCTCGAGTCCCCGCGCGGAGTTATCCACAGGGGTGGCACGGGCCTTCAGCTGTTGGCACAGTGGTTGCCATGCGGGGCTGGTGGCGGGAAATCTCCGGTCTGGTGCTGCCGGTCGACTGTGGCGGCTGCGGCTCTCCTCGTACGCCGCTGTGCGAGGAGTGCGCGTGGGCGCTGTACGGCACGGCAGCGCGCCGGGCGAGGCCGGTGCCGGAGCCCGCGGGCCTGCCGGTGGTGCACGCCGCCGCACCGTATGCCGATGCGGTACGTGCGGTGTTGCTCGCCCACAAGGAGCGGGGCGCGCTGGGGCTGGCCCGGCCCCTGGGCGTCGCGCTCGCCGGGGCGGTGCGGGCCGGCCTGCCCCGGGTCGCCGGGCCGCTGCTGCTCGTGCCGGTGCCGTCGGCGCGGCGAGCGGTCAGGGCGCGGGGGCACGACGCGGCGCGGCGGATCGCTCTCGCCGCCGCGGGCGAGCTGCGGCGCACGGGGACGGAGGCGAGGGCGCTCCCGGTGCTGCGGCAGTGGCGGGCAGTGGCCGACCAGTCCGGCCTCACGGCTCGCGGACGGGTGGCGAATCTGGCGGGAGCTCTGGAGGTCGTGGCAGGCGGCGGACGGCTTCTGGGGCGCGGCCGGGCGGTGCTCGTGGACGATCTCATGACGACGGGGGCGTCGCTGGTGGAGGCGGCGCGGGCGCTCCGCGCGGCCGCCGGGCCGCGATTTCCCCGCCCCCTGCAGCTGAGTGCAGCGGTTGTCGCGGTGCCGCCGATCTCTTTCGAAATGAACCGGAACTGACAGGGTAGTCGGAACGTTGCAGGCAGTGAGAGGAGAATTACTACTGAACGGAGGTACGCGCTGGTAGCGGGTGCCGACACCGCTCCGATCGAGCTATGTTCGGGTTGTGAGGAATGGCGAGCGCCGTACCGCACCGAATGCACTGCCGTGCTTCCGGGTTTTCGGTCAGGTATTCGAGGAAATCGAACCTCGAAAAGTTGGTGGGGTGGGGACCTTGTCGACTGGGGAGGAGGAGGTGAAAGTCGCCAAGTCCGAGGCTCTGGTGATCACCGGAGCCTGGTGCAAGAGGGAGACGCTCCGCAGCCTGCGAGCGGGCGGGGCTATCCGGGAACGGAGTTCTGCGTGGACATCGTCGTCAAGGGCCGCAAGACCGAGGTGCCCGAGCGGTTCCGCAAGCACGTGGCCGAGAAGCTGAAGCTGGACAAGATCCAGAAGCTCGACGGCAAGGTGATCAGCCTGGACGTCGAGGTGTCCAAGGAGCACAACCCGCGGCAGGCCGACCGTTCCGACCGGGTGGAGATCACTCTTCACTCCCGAGGACCGGTGATCCGGGCGGAGGCCGCGGCCGGCGACCCGTACGCAGCACTCGACCTCGCCACCGGCAAGCTGGAGGCGCGGCTGCGCAAGCAGCATGACAAGCGCCACACCCGCCGTGGCAACGGCCGCATTTCGGCGTCCGAAGTGGCTGATGTCGTTCCCGGCGTCGCCGAGTTGAACGCCAATGGCAGGCCGCATGCCGAAGAGGCGTCGGAATCCATTCCCACCACCAGGATCGGTTCGCTCGAAATCCAGGGCGAGGGACCGCTGGTGGTCCGCGAGAAGATCCACACCGCAGCACCGATGTCGCTCGACCAGGCGCTCTACGAGATGGAGTTGGTCGGGCACGACTTCTACCTCTTCGTCGACTCCGAGACGAAGCAGCCCAGTGTCGTCTACCGACGGCACGCATACGACTATGGCGTCATTCACCTGGAGACCGACCCGCTGGCGGGATCCGAGGCAGGCGGCGCCGGAGGTGCTCTCGGCGGCTGACGAGGCCGTCACAGCAGGTAGATGGTGCCCCTGGAGCGCCCTGTGCGCCCCCAGGGGCACCACCGCGCCACCACTGGATCACCGTTCTTTCGTCCGGGCATGAAAGCATGGCCTCGCAAGCCAACCGGTGCGCTGTGCACTGATGTTGGCAGACCACACGTGATCTTCAGGCCACGGCCTCAGGGGGAGGAACGATGGCGGACAGCTTCGGGCCGGTTCGCGACGACGACGCGGACCACGCTGGTGCCACGGTCGTCGCTGCCGATGCGGACCACGGCAGCTCCCGCAAGGAGCCGATCCGGGTCCTGGTGGTGGACGACCACGCCCTGTTCCGGCGCGGGCTGGAGATCGTCCTCGCTCAGGAGGAGGACATCCAGGTCGTCGGCGAGGCGGGCGACGGCGCGGAGGCCGTCGACAAGGCGGCCGATCTGCTGCCCGACATCGTGCTGATGGATGTGCGGATGCCCAAGCGCGGTGGCATCGAGGCCTGTACGTCCATCAAGGAGGTGGCTCCCAGCGCGAAGATCATCATGCTGACGATCAGCGATGAGGAGGCCGACCTCTACGACGCGATCAAGGCGGGCGCCACGGGCTATCTCCTCAAGGAGATCTCCACCGACGAGGTGGCCACGGCGATCCGCGCGGTGGCGGACGGGCAGTCGCAGATCAGCCCGTCCATGGCGTCCAAGCTGCTCACCGAGTTCAAGTCGATGATCCAGCGCACCGACGAGCGCAGGCTTGTGCCCGCGCCCCGGCTGACCGAGCGGGAGCTGGAAGTGCTCAAGCTCGTCGCCACGGGGATGAACAACCGCGACATCGCCAAGCAGTTGTTCATTTCCGAGAACACCGTGAAGAACCACGTCCGCAACATCCTGGAGAAGCTGCAGCTGCACTCCAGGATGGAGGCCGTGGTCTACGCGATGCGGGAGAAGATCCTCGAGATTCGGTAGCGGTCACCCGCGGGCAAGGGTCAGGAAACGGCCCGGACGAGGTCCGCGGTGAGTTCGGGGCGGTCGACCCGTTCGATGCGTACGGAATCGCAGCCGACCCACTGCGCCGCCTCGCGCAGTGCCTGCGCCATGGGGGCCACCGACTTCGCGCCGTGCAGGGACACCTGGCGTGCCACCAGCGTCGTGCCCTCGCGAGCCGGGTCGACGCGGCCCAGCAGCTGTCCACCCGAAAGCAGCGGCATCGCGAAGTAGCCGTACACCCGCTTGGGCTTGGGGACGTATGCCTCAAGGCGGTGTGTCAAGCCGAAGATCCGCTCGGTGCGCGCCCGTTCCCAGATGAGTGAGTCGAACGGCGAGAGCAGGGTCGTACGATGCCGGCCGCGCGGCTCGGAGACCAGCGCCTGCGGGTCCGCCCAGGCGGGCTTGGACCAGCCCTCGACCGTCACCGGGACCAGCCCGGAATCCGCGACCACCGCGTCGAACTGCTCGCCCTTGAGGCGGTGGTAGTCCGCGATGTCCGCGCGGGTGCCGACGCCGAGCGCCTGGCCCGCGAGCCGGACGAGCCGGCGCAGGCACTCCGTGTCGTCCAGCTCGTCGTGCAGCAGATCGTCGGGGATGGCCCGCTCGGCGAGGTCGTACACCCGCTTCCAGCTGCGCCGCTCGGTGCACACGACCTCGCCGTACATCAGCGCGCGCTCGATGGCGACCTTCGAGGCCGACCAGTCCCACCACTCCCCGCCGTTGTTCGCGCCGCCCAACGCCGTCGCGGTGAGCGGGCCTTCGGCCCGCAGCTGCTTGACGACCGTTTCATACGCAGCGTCCGGGAGGTCGTGGTGCCACTGCGGGCGGGCGCGGTAGGCGCGGCGGCGGAAGGCGAAGTGCGGCCATTCCTCGACGGGCAGGATGCAGGCCGCATGCGACCAGTACTCGAAGCTGTGCCCCTCGGTCCAGTACGCGTCCTCAACCACCCTGCGGCCGACCGCGCCGAGCCGGGCGTACGGAATCAGCTCGTGCGAGCGCGCCAGCACCGAGATCGTGTCCAGCTGTACGGCGCCCAGGTGCCGCAATACGCCCCGCACCCCCGCCCGCCTGTCGGGCGCGCCCAGGAACCCTTGGGCGCGCAGCGCTATGCGGCGGGCTTCGTCGGCGGACAGTTCGGCGGTGGGCCGCGGCACAGGGGTCATGGTCGGCACCCTAGATGGCGGCACTGACAATCGGTCCGGGGGCAAGCGGCTCCGGCCGCCAGGCCCCTGCCGGGCGAGGCCCCTGCCGGGCGAGGCCCCTGCCGGGCGAAGCCCCTGCCGGGCGAAGCCACGTCCGGTCCTCCCCGTCCGGTCATCCTCGCCTGCCGTCAGCTCCGGGTCGGGAGATACGGATGGGTGCTCGTCAGTCCCAGGTCGGACGGGAGCAGCGCGCCCACCCAGGTGTCCCTGAGCGTGTCCTTGTTGAGCAGGGCCGCGCGCAGTGCCCCCTCGACGACGAAGCCGGCCTTCTCGGCGACGGCCCGCGAGCCCGCGTTGCCCACCTCCGCCCGCCACTCGAGACGCGTCGCGCCCAGCCTGGCGAAGGCCCAGTGCGCCACGGCGCCCACGGCCTCCGCCATGACGCCGCGCCCCCGGTGCTCCTTGGCCGTCCAGAAGCCGATCTCCCAGGTGCCCGAGAGAGTGCGCAGGGTCACCGCGACCGACGCCATCAGCGGGCCGCCCGCGCGCGGCAGCACCGCGAAGGTGCACATCGGAGCGCCAGCCGTCCGGCACCATCTGCCCGGTGAACTCGGCCGCGTGCTGCCGCTCGTAAGGCGAGGGAACCGTCGTCCACCGTTGGATGTCGGGATCCTGACAGGCCTGGTACACGGCCTCCGTGTCGTCGGTCGTGAACGTGCGCAGCAGGAGGCGCTCTGTGGTGAGGGTGATGGGCTCCATAGCCGGATTCTTGTCAGGTCCGCGGAGGGAAGCGAGCACTTTTCGTACCTCACCGGCACCTTCCACGCGTCCCGCGCGTTCTAATTGCGGATGACAGCAGGCCTGGCTGACGGCGGGCCTCCCGACCTGGTGGGGTCCTCGCTTACGATGGCCGTTGCGGTGGGGCCCACCTGCCGTGCCCGCGCCAGTGTCCATAACACGACCCAGTGCCAGGCCCGATTGGCAAGGAGACCAACCTCAGTGTCCGTCTTCAACAAGCTCATGCGTGCAGGCGAAGGCAAGATCCTGCGCAAACTGCACCGCATCGCGGACCAGGTCAACTCCATCGAAGAGGACTTCGTCAACCTCTCCGACGCCGAGTTGCGGGCGCTCACAGACGAATACAAGGAGCGCTACGCCGACGGCGAGAGTCTGGACGACCTGCTCCCCGAGGCGTTCGCGACCGTCCGCGAGGCCGCCAAGCGCGTCCTCGGCCAGCGCCACTACGACGTACAGATGATGGGCGGCGCCGCGCTGCACCTCGGACACGTCGCCGAGATGAAGACCGGTGAGGGCAAGACCCTCGTCGGCACGCTGCCCGCGTACCTCAACGCGCTCTCGGGCAAGGGCGTCCACCTGATCACGGTCAATGACTACCTGGCCGAGCGCGACTCCGAGATGATGGGCCGCGTCCACAAGTTCCTGGGCCTGAGTGTCGGCTGCATCCTCGCCAACATGACTCCGGCGCAACGTCGCGAACAGTACAACTGCGACATTACGTACGGCACGAACAACGAGTTCGGCTTCGACTACCTGCGCGACAACATGGCCTGGTCCAAGGACGAGCTCGTCCAGCGCGGCCACAACTACGCCATCGTCGACGAGGTGGACTCGATCCTCGTCGACGAGGCCCGTACGCCGCTGATCATCTCCGGCCCCGCCGACCAGGCCACCAAGTGGTACGGCGACTTCGCCAAGCTGGTGACCCGCCTGGCCAAGGGCGAGGCGGGCAACACGCTCAAGGGCATCGAGGAGACCGGCGACTACGAGGTCGACGAGAAGAAGCGAACCGTCGCCATCCATGAGCCGGGTGTCGCGAAGGTCGAGGACTGGCTGGGCATCGACAACCTCTACGAGTCGGTGAACACCCCGCTTGTCGGGTACCTGAACAACGCGATCAAGGCCAAGGAACTCTTCAAGAAGGACAAGGACTACGTCGTCATCGACGGCGAAGTCATGATCGTCGACGAGCACACCGGCCGTATCCTCGCCGGCCGCCGCTACAACGAGGGCATGCACCAGGCGATCGAGGCGAAGGAAGGGGTGGACATCAAGGATGAGAACCAGACCCTCGCCACGATCACCCTGCAGAACTTCTTCCGCCTCTACGGCAAGCTCTCCGGCATGACCGGTACGGCGATGACCGAGGCCGCCGAGTTCCACCAGATCTACAAGCTGGGCGTCGTGCCGATCCCGACGAACAGGCCGATGGTCCGCAAGGACCAGTCCGACCTGATCTACCGCACCGAGGTCGCCAAGTTCGCGGCCGTCGTCGACGACATCGCCGAGAAGCACGAGAAGGGCCAGCCGATCCTGGTCGGCACCACCTCGGTCGAGAAGTCCGAGTACCTCTCGCAGCAGCTCAACAAGCGCGGCGTCCAGCACGAGGTCCTCAACGCCAAGCAGCACGATCGGGAGGCGACGATCGTCGCCCAGGCCGGCCGCAAGGGCGCGGTCACGGTCGCGACGAACATGGCCGGACGCGGTACGGACATCAAGCTCGGCGGCAACCCCGACGACCTCGCCGAGGCGGAGCTGCGCCAGCGCGGCCTGGACCCGGTCGAGCATGTCGAGGAGTGGGCCGCGGCGCTGCCCGCCGCGCTGGAGCGCGCCGAGGAGGCCGTCAGGGCCGAGCACGACGAGGTGACCGACCTCGGCGGGCTCTATGTGCTGGGCACCGAGCGGCACGAGTCGCGGCGTATCGACAACCAGCTGCGCGGTCGCTCCGGCCGTCAGGGCGACCCGGGCGAGTCCCGCTTCTACCTCTCCCTGGGCGACGACCTGATGCGACTGTTCAAGGCGCAGATGGTCGAGCGCGTGATGGCGATGGCCAACGTCCCCGACGACGTGCCGATCGAGAACAAGATGGTCACGCGCGCGATCGCGTCGGCCCAGTCGCAGGTCGAGCAGCAGAACTTCGAGACGCGTAAGAACGTCCTGAAGTACGACGAGGTCCTCAACCGGCAGCGCGAGGTCATCTACGGCGAGCGCCGCCGCGTTCTGGAGGGCGAGGACCTGCATGAGCAGGTGCGCCACTTCATGGACGACACCATCGACGCGTACATCCAGGCGGAGACCGTCGAGGGCTTCGCGGAGGAGTGGGACCTGGACCGGCTGTGGGGCGCGTTCAAGCAGCTCTACCCGGTGAAGGCCACCGTCGAGGAGTTGGAGGAGGCGGCCGGCGACCGGGCCGGGATCACCGCCGAATTCATCGCCGAGTCCATCAAGGACGACATCCACGAGCAGTACGACGAGCGCGAGAAGCAGCTCGGCTCGGACATCATGCGTGAGCTCGAGCGGCGCGTGGTCCTGTCCGTGCTGGACCGCAAGTGGCGCGAGCACCTCTACGAGATGGACTACCTCCAGGAGGGCATCGGCCTGCGCGCCATGGCGCAGAAGGACCCGCTGGTGGAGTACCAGCGCGAGGGCTTCGACATGTTCACCGCCATGATGGAGGGCATCAAGGAGGAGTCCGTCGGCTATCTGTTCAACCTGGAGGTCCAGGTCGAGCAGCAGGTCGAGGAGGTCCCGGTGCTGGACGCGGCGGCTCGGACCTCGCTCGCCAAGGAGGACGCGGTTCCGGCGGTCGCGTCCCGTCCGGAGATCCGCGCGAAGGGGCTCGACGCCCCGCAGCGGCCCGACCGGCTGCACTTCTCCGCGCCCACGGTGGACGGGGAGGGCGGTGTCGTCGAGGGCGACTTCGACAACGACGGGCAGCCTTCGCGGTCGGATTCGGACGGGCTGACGCGGGCGGAGCGGCGCAAGGCGCAGAAGGGCGGCGGGCGCCGCCGCAAGAAGTAGCGCCTGTACGAGAGTCGTGGGGGGGGGGGGGGGGGGGGGCGGGGGGGGGGGGGGGGGGGGGCCGGCGGGGGCGGGCGGGCCGGGGGGGGGGGGGGGCCGGGGGGGGGGGGGGGGGGGGTTGGGGGGGGGGGCGGGGGGGCGG
>NZ_JBIAPW010000057.1:0-22863 GCF_042888505.1 Streptomyces sp. NPDC002870 | reverse complement strand
CCGTCATCGAAGGAGCCCCCCACGGCCTCCTATGGACCCACGCCCAAGAAGTCAACAACGCCCTCCTCACCTTCCTCACCAAGTAACAACCCACCGAAGGCATCAGGAGAGCGGGAGCCGCACCTGCGGACAAGGCTCTGCCCGCAGGTGCGGCCACCACGAGGGCATCGCCGACGAACCCCGGTCTGTGCACTGCTGAGCATCAGCGCATGCGCTATTGCGCAACTTGTACCGGCGCACGGCGCCTAACGTCCGTCCCCGTGGACACCACACCACCCATGACATGGAGTACGGCATATGACCAGCAGTTCCCAGCCCGCGATCAGCGAGCCGCAGACGACGCGGCAGCCCGCACGGCCGAACTCGGGGACGACGGCACCAACGACCTGCTGGTCTCCCAGGTGATCAGGACCGGTGAACTGCAGGCGTGGTTCCTTGCCGAGCACTTGGTCGACACACCACTCGTCCATAGGTGACCTTCGCCCCAATTTCTCCGTAACCCCGCTCCCTCTGGGGAATGTGCGCACTGGTGCGCACCGCGTCCCTTGGACGCGACGCAGGAAGAGACCCCGCCGGTGAACCGTTTGCGGTGTGCGCCCGACCGCGTGGCTCTCGGCGCAGAGGCCGGAGCCGGCAGCCACGGGAAGTGCGCTATGCAGTGGGGCCGCTCTGTCTCGTTCCGGCGAAGTCCGCACACACCGATGTCCCGACCCACCGACCCGTACGCAGCTCCAGCGGGCGCGGGTTCGCAGTACTGCAGCGTTGAGAGGAATCCGATGGCAGAGGCAGCCGCAGTTCTTGCCCGCTTCACCGAACAAGTGCTGGGCGTCCCGCTGCCTGTGGGAATCCGGCTCTGGGACGGGAGCAGGGCCGGACCCGAAGACGGGCCCGCGTTCGTCCTGCGCGACCGTGATGCCCTGCGGCGTCTGATGTGGCGCCCCGGAGAGCTGGGGCTGGCCCGCGCCTGGGTGGCCGGAGATCTCGAGGTCGACGGAGACCTGTACGAGTTGCTCAACAGGATCTCGACGCTGCTCTGGGAACGCGAAGAGCAGGGCGGCCGCACGGCGGTGCTCCGCAGACTGCTGAGCGTGCTGAGCACACCCGACAGCGTGCGTGCACTGAGCCGGACGCTCAGCCTCGCGGGCCGCGGGCTCCCGCCGTCACCCCCTGCCGAAGAGGTGCTGCGCCGTCGCGGGCCGGTGCACAGCCTGCGCCGTGACAGGGAGGCCATCAGTCACCACTACGACGTGGGCAACGACTTCTACTCCCTGGTGCTGGGTCCGTCGCTCGTCTACTCCTGTGCCTACTGGGAGAGAGAACCATCGGCAGGTGACAACCTGGAGCAGGCACAGGAGGCCAAGCTGGACCTGGTCTGCCGCAAGCTGGACCTGCGCGAGGGACAGCGGCTGCTCGACGTGGGATGCGGGTGGGGCTCGCTGGCCATGTACGCGGCCGAAAACTATGGCGTGCAGGTCGTAGGGGTCACCATCTCGGGCGAGCAGGCCGCGTCGGCACGCGCGCGTGTTGACGCGGCGGGGCTCGGCCATCTGGTGGAGATCAGGGTGCAGGACTACCGGCAGATCGAGGACGCTCCCTTCGACGCGATCTGCTCGATCGGTATGGCCGAGCATGTGGGCAGGGAGCGGTACCGCGCGTACGCGGATGTCCTGCACGGACTGCTGAAGCCAGGCGGGCGACTGCTCAACCACCAGATAGCGCGGCGACCGGTGCGTGATGAGGGGGAGTACCGCATGAACGCCTTCATCGACCGGTATGTCTTTCCCGACGGTGAGCTGGCTCCCGTCGGCTCCACTGTGTCGCTGCTGGAGGAAGCGGGTTTCGAGGTGCGCGATGTCGAGTCTCTGCGCGAGCACTACGCCCTTACGCTGCGTGCGTGGGTGGCCAACCTGGAAGCGCGTTGGGACGAGGCGGTCCGGCTGACCTCGCCCGGGCGGGCCAGGGTGTGGCGCCTGTACATGGCGGCCTCGGCCGTCGGGTTCGAGAACAACACGATGGGTGTCAATCAGGTACTGGCGGTCAGGACCTCCGGTGCCGGCCGGTCCCAGATGCCCTTGCGCAGGGACTTCCTCCTGCCCTCAGCGGGCTGAGGTTGCTTCACCGGGCCTGTGGGCGCTTGTCCGGTGGCCCTCCACGGATGCCCCGATGCCGCCGAGATCGCGCCTTTGCCCGACAAATTCCCCGGTAGTCGCACGGGGGGGCAACACTACGCGTAATAATTCGCCCCGGGGGTGACCCCGCATTGGCGGGAGAAAGCCCCGGGGCGACCGCACATTGGCGGGAGGAGAGAAGGGCGTGCTCACCGGCGAATCGAACTAGCCGCCTCGTGCCGGTCGGGCATACCGTCGCACCCCCACCGGCCGCGGAGTTCTCCGCGGCGTAGATCAATCAATGACAGTACTTCTTCATGAGCCTGCGTGCCACCTCGGCACGGACCTCGCCCTCTTTTCGGTGGACATGAGCAATTGCGAGCCCCTCCCTGGCCTCAGCCCGGTCTCTCTCGGTGGTAGCAGCAGCGAGCTTCTTCTTCCACGCGCGTATCCATCGGTCGTAATCCGGGAACTTGCTGACCTCGGCTATGAACCTCACGGAGGCGACCCCGCACCGAGTGTTGGCTGAGGTCGCGGTCGAGTCGGCGTTCGCGGGTGCTGCGGTGACGAGAACCCCCGCAGCCGCCACGAGGGCCGCTCCTGTCACTATCTTCTTGCGAAGAGCAAACATGTGTGTTGTCTGTTCCCTTTTCGAGGCAAGAGCTGCCTGCACCTCATGCCGGATTGGCGTCGAGTACGTCGCATACATGCAAGTGGCAACCGGGCGTACGGCCGCGGCGGGAGTCACCCACATATGCAGTCGCGCCGCGATGGCCCTCAGCCACCCCCACGGGCAAATAGCCGACACGGTTCACCAGGAGAGAGGGTGTGAGACCGACCTCGTCCGACCCTGCTGCGTTCGAGGGTCCGGCACAAGCACCATGCAGAGAGGCGCAGTTGGTGTCAGCGACCCGTTTCCACGTAAGCGGCTCCCCGGCGCCTTGCCCCATGCGGTTTACGGAATGAGCACTACCTTGCCCCTGGTGGTACGAGACTCCAGTGCGGTGTGGGCGGCTGCGGCGTCGGCCAGCTCGAAAGTCTGCACCGTGGGGCTGAGCCGGCCGGCGACCGCTGCCGCGAGTGCCTGCTCCTCCAGCGCGCGCACGCCTCCAGGCCGGCTGTACATCTTCGGCCCGACGGCAAGTTCCGTCGTGATGCCACGGTCCGCCAGCTCCTCGGGGGTGAAGGTGGTGAATTGCCCCCACTCGGACGCCCATCCGTAGAAGAGGTGCCGTCCCCTGCTCCAAGGAATTCCGCCACGGAGCGCCCGAGTCGGCCGCCCACGCCGTCGAATACCACGGTGGCGTCGCCGGTCCCCAGCGCCGCGCGCAGTTCGTCCTGCCAGCCCCGGGCGCTGTAGTCGACACCTGCTCTCGCGCCCTGCCGGCGTGCGAGCTCTGCCTTGTCCGCACTGCCGGCCTGGCCGATCACCGCCGCTCCGGCGTTGTGCGCTGCCTGCACCAGCAGGGTGCCGATACCGCCGGCCGCTGCGGTCACCAGGACCACATCGTCCGCGTCGAGTCCGGCCTGTTCCAGAATTCCGACAGTCGTGCGGCCGGTGCCGATCATGGCAACCGCTGCGGACTCCGACAGCGTTTCGGGCAGTTCATGCAGTGACGACACCTCGGCCAGGGCGAGTTCCGCATACCCTCCGGACCTCTCGTGTCCCAGGTAGGCCACCACTCGACGGTTCTTCCACACCGGATCCACGCCGGGCCCCATCATGTCGATTCTGCCTGCCGCTTCACGGCCTGGGGTCATGGGCAGCGCCGGTAGCGGCATACCGAGTTCGGAACCGGCCCTGAGGACGATGTCCATGTTTACCGTGATGCGTGCAGCTTTGTGTCCCTCGGGTCGCTCGGCAACGGGCTTCCCAGCCGATCGGCGGTTCTCGCGGGATCTCCGGGAGTCTCGGGATGCACCGGGAGGTGAACCGAAAGGTTCGCTGCACGTAGGTCCCGGTAGGGAACCGGCGATGGGCCTTGAAGGCCGGAAGGGAACGCCCGGCGGAGCAGCACAAGGGCTGGGTGGCGGCGCGCGTTGATACCGAGTCGGGGTGGCAGCACCGCTGACCACTGCTGTGAGAGTCGAAAGCCGAGGACGCGATGCGCGACGAGTACGAGCTGAAACCACCGGCGGCCGTCCTTCCCGCTGTTCTCCGCGGAGACACGGCCCTGTGGGAAGCTTCGCCCGCCGGGCCGAGCGGTGAGTACAAACGGCCCGGAACGGCGGCGGTCCACGGCACGAGGGACGACGGCTGATGCGGCGCTGGACTGATGCCCTCGGACGGCTGCGGGGCAGGGAGCGCAATGGCAGCGCCGCCACGCCGAACCGGCAAGGACCGAGCGGGATACCTCAACGCCCGGTAACCGGGGAGGCGGACGGCTCCGAGCCGGTGCTCGTCGTGGATGAGGCCGTGGGAGTGCGGCTGATTCGCTCGGCACAGGAGGCCGCGCCGGAGACCGGCGGCCTGTCGTGGCGGGCGTTGCGCGGCGATCCGGGCACCATCACCCTGCTGTTCGGACCTGCCGCGGCGGCCACGCCCGTCCTGTGGCCCCGATTGGGCGACGTACTCGACTCCCTCTCCGCAGCCCGGGTCCGCAACGTACGGCTGACCCTCACCGGCGCGGCGGCGCAGCCGCCCGGCCACCCGGCGCTGGCTCAACGCATCGCCGACGCATGGGAACTGGACGTCACCGCCGCCGACGGCGCTGTCATTGTCGTCCCCGACGGCTCCCTCTTCACCCGTGGCGACGGCCCCGGCCCGCACGACGGCTGGCGCCGCTTCTCCCCGGGCGTGGACCCGTTGCCGCTCGGACCCCGTGATCCGGCGCCCTCGTGGCAGGGCGCGTTCAGCCGCCTGCCCCGGTACATCGACGAAGACTGTGCCGTGGACGACATCCCCGCGGGCGTGCTGGTGCGGTACCGCCAGGACCCCGAGCAGCGTCCCGGCGACCTGTCCTACGCGGTTCTGCCTGACAAGCGGCGACCGTTGGTCCTGGTCGGCGCCTCCCGCGGGCGTGACGTTCCCGCCCAGGCCGTCGCCGCGTTGCTGGCCACGCTTCCCGCCGATGCGCGGGCCGAGGTGTGCATTGCGTCCGGCGGGCAGCAGGACGTCCTGCCGGTCGCCCAGGAGGTGTCCGACATGCTCGGCGCGGAGATCGACGTATTGACGGGTCTGCCGCTCCTCACCGACGGCGGGGAGGCGTACTCGGATACAGGGTTCACCGTGCCGGGCGGGCCGGGCGCACCGGTCGTGCGGCCCTCCGTGGAGACCGTGCGCTGCCGCCCCGCCCCGGCCGCTGCGCCCCGCGCGC
Source organism: Streptomyces sp. NPDC002870 (assembly GCF_042888505.1). NCBI lineage: Bacteria > Bacillati > Actinomycetota > Actinomycetes > Kitasatosporales > Streptomycetaceae > Streptomyces > Streptomyces sp. NPDC002870. The sequence continues at coordinate 17,438 of NZ_JBIAPW010000057.1, read as the reverse complement.
CGTTCCCTCCCCGGCCGGCCGGGGAGGGAACGGGGCAGGGCGGGAGAGCGAGCGAGGAGGCCGCGGGGACGAGGCACCTGGAGAACGGTGACGGAGAGGAGAGGGAGCAAGCTCCGGCGCTGCGGCCGACTTCCGGGCTACCGGTCCGACCAGTGCCCGTCCCCAGCCGGGCTTCCCTGTCTTCCCCGACACCGCTCCGGTCCGTGGAGACATCCGCTCGGCGGACGGCCGCGCCGGACATCGCGCCGGACGCCCTGGGCGTCCCGGCCGGTGGCTCTGTGACGGAGAGCGGTCCCGTCGCTTCCGCGCACCCGCCCGCTGGTCCCGCGACGCTCCGCGAAGCGGTGGCCGAAGCGGTCCCGGAACCGACCGGCACGGTAACCGTCCCGGCCTCTGTCCCGGCGCCGCCCGCCGCAGCGGGACAGACCCTCGCTGCCGAGCGGGCCGAGCGGGCGTCGGCTGCCGGAGCGCCGTCACCGCAGGGCCGGGAAAGCGCTGCGCAGCAGAGCGCTGTGCCACCACGCGCACCGGGGACCGTCGCAGCGCCAGAACCCGCCGGTGTCCAGGGCCGGACCAGCACACTCGCCCCGGCGCGCCTTCCCGAACGGTCCCCAACGCCCGTCCCGGGGCAGGTCCCCCCGTACGTTCTGCGTCCACCCACTGAGGAGGACCGAGCAGCCTTCCGGGAACTGGTGGGTGCCGTGTGGAGTCGGCACGCCGCCGCCGTCGCCCGCGCCCTGGTACACATGCCCGCCCTGCGTGGCACCGGGCAGGAGGAGGCGATCTGCGATCTGCTCGCCGTGCAGGTCTACCTCACCGCGCCCGAACAGGACCCGCTGTCGTCCCACACCCTGGATCATGCTCTGCGCACAGGTGACACTGCGCTGCGGCCGTACGCCGTCTGCCTGGCGGCGGGACTGCGCAGGCTGCCCGCTCACCGGGGCGCGGCGGTGCGCGGCCGGAGCGCTGCCAGAGTCAAGACGCCACCGACTGCGGCACCGGACACGCTCTTGTACGAGTCGGCCCCGCTCGGCGCCCTTGCGTTGTCGGCCGGCCGCCGCACGATGCCGGACACCGGCTACGCGATCTGGTCCCTCACGGGCCGCCGGGTCCGCTCGCTGCTGGGCGCGGCCGGGTCAGCCGCGTCGGCGGACCCGATTCTCTTCCCGCCCGGCACCGCCTTCGAGGTCCTGGAGACCAGGACCGGGGAGGGGGGTTCCGGTTCTCCCCTGGTGCTTCTACGGGAGCTGCCCGGCCCGGTGACGGAGCGGGCGGAGCAGGGTACGGGCCTGCCTCGTGCCGAGGATGCCGGAAGGACCGCACTGACCCGGCTCGGCCAGGCACTGAACCACGCGGGCGGCGCCCGGCCTTCCGGGGAGGGACGGCAGGCGGGCGACCATGGCTGGCCCCGGCACTGCGCGGGCCCGTTCGGGGCCGGTCTCGCGCCCGGCCCGGTCACCGGTCGATCGGAGTCCTGACAGGCCGGGGCGCCGCCGCTCACGCTGATGACGTACTGATGTGTGCCGCGGTACCACCATGTCCCGGACTGCGCGCGATGGTGAGCGATGGTGCGCGGGCTGCGCTTCAGGAGCATGTGCCCTGCCGGTGTCCGTCACACAGGCCCGCGTATGTGGAGGCCGCGGCCATCGCTGCCGAGGGGCGAGGGACGGGTGCCCGGGACAGGCGCCTGGGATCAGGTGCCTGGGATCAGGCCCGGGATCACGTGATGAGGATGCCGCCGTCGACGTGGAGGTCGTGGGCGTTCATTCCGGCGTTGCGCAGCAGGAAATCGGTGGCGTCGGCTATCTCGTCCATCGTCACCAGGCGCCCGATGGGGGTGCGCGAGGCGTGCGGGTGATCAGTGATATGACGCCACTTGGGACTGTCCCCGATGAGAGCGGGGTGCAGCGCGTTGACCCGGTGGGGGGCGAGTTCGGCGGCGAGGGTCTTCACCAGACCCGAGAGGCCGGCGTTGAAGGTGGTCACCATGGTCGAGCCGGGGTAGGGGCGCTCCTTGGCCAGGCCGCCGAAGACCACGACGGAAGCGGCCGGAGTGAATCGGTCGCTCAGAGCGCGGACTGCCTCGGCGTAACCGACCAGCTTGATGGTCACGACTCGGACGGCGTCCGGGATGCTGAAGTCGGCGAGCGTGTTCGGCACAGGGTCCATGGCCGTGACGACCAGGTGGTCGACTTCGGCGATGCTCGCGAGGGCGGCTGCGATCGTCTCCGGCTGGGAGAGATCGAGGGCGAGGCCCCGGGTCGTGCCGCCGATCTCGGCTGCCGCCGCTTCGGCCCGCGCTTTGTCGCGGCTCGTGACGACGACAGAGTCGCCGCGGTCCGCGAACCGCTGGGCGATGACGCGCCCGAGTCCGCCGCTGCCGCCGATGACGATGGACGTGGTCATGCTGTTGCCGCCTTTGTGTTTTGGAGCGTGTTGAGAGTGGTGTGAGCCCGACGGCTCATGGCCGGAATCGCGTCGCGAAGGGGCTGGGGAAGCTGAGCCAGGATCATCGACAGCTCCTCGGGGGCAGCGACCAGCTCCATGAATGCCACCTGGAGGTGGGCGCCCGCCTGCGGGGCGCTCGCCATGACCTCTCGCGCGAAGGCCGACCAGTCCTCATGGGACATGTGGGTGCGTAGCGCGGGCAAGAGGATGAGCTCCTCGTGCTCCAGGTGCACGTGTACCAAGTCGCGGACGGCGACTGCGGCATCGGCCAGCGCGGCGCGGTCACGGTTGTCCGGGACCGGGGCTGCGGCCAGCGCGTCCAGAGCCGCGTCGAGCTGGTCGTGCTCCTGGCTGAGATCGGTGAGCTTCGCTGTGACGTCAGGGTCGGTGGCGCTGAGCAAGGGCCACAGAACGCTGTCTTCGGTCTGATGGTGGTGATGCAGCGCGGCGACCAGGAAGTCCCGCAGCTCGGTGAGTTCTGCCGCTGGAGTCAGGGGGCGGGCCGCGGCGTCCGCGAGCAGCGACGTGGCAGCGCGGTGTACGTCGTGGATCACTCGGGTTTCTGTGACGGCGAGAGGATCGGCTTCGGTATTGGGCACTCGATCGGTTCCATTCCATGTCGCCAGGGCCTCGGAAGGTCTCCAGGCAAGCTAATGACCAAGTGGACAGTAACGCTTGTTAAGGCCTACTGTCCACCCGTACAGTAAAGTCATGGCGAAGTCCCCCAGCCCCAACGAGAATCCGCCCGCCCCGACGAGGGGCGACCGGCGACGCAACCCCGAGGCCAGCCGCGCAGCCATCCTGCAAGCCGCCCGGGAAGCCTTCGCCGAGCACGGCTACGCGCGGGCGACCATTCGCGACATCGCCCGTCGGGCCGGCGTCACCCACGGCCTGGTGATGCTGCACTTCACCTCGAAGGAGCACCTGTTCCTGTCCGCGGTACCGGGCACGCGCGACCTCAACGACGTCATGGCCGGAGACCCCGCCGCCCTGCCGGAGCGCATCGCCGCCGCATTCGTCGACCGGATGGAGAGCAACCCCACCGGCGACCCGTTCGTGGCACTGCTGCGCGGTGCCGCCTCCAACGAGACCGCCGCCACCCACCTCTACACCGTCATGCAGGCACAGAGCACGGCCGTCTACCGCACCGCACTCACGGGCGACGACGTGGACATCCGGGTTGGCCTCCTCGCCGCCCAACTGATCGGCGTCACCTTCAGCCGCTACATCGTCAAGACCGGTCCCCTCGCGGAGATGACGGCGGACCAGCTACGTGACCGTCTGGGCCGCATCCTGCGCCACATCCTCTTCGGTTAGGTTCTGTACCTCGGATCTCCTGACGAGGGCCGACGGCTGCCCGTGGTGGCGGACTTCGAGGAACTGGGCGAAGCCGCCGGCGAACGGGGTGTCGGTGGCAGGTGCCTCGCCCGCCCGCAGCGTCCCTGTCCCCGGCCCCGAGTCGAGCCGGGCAACCCATCGCCGTCCCGGTACGCCAGGACGACGACGTGGAGGAGGGACGAAAGGACTCCCGTGAACCGTCTGTGGCCAGAGCACGTTGTGCTGTACGACGCCCGAAGCGGACGGACTGCGGGCCCGGCTTGACCGGCTCGTCCGGGCCCTGGCGGCCTCCTCGATTCCAGGGCCGGATCATGCGCCGGCGGGCGTGCTTCCCTCCCAGCCGGTCCTCGCTCTCCGCTTCTGTCGGCCCACCACGATGACCACGAGGAGGAGCCCACGATGCGTCCGATCGTCGCCGACTTCACCACCGCGGTCGGCCTGTCGACCGGCACCACTGTCGACCTTCGCGGATGCGCCCGCGCTGCGGCTCACCTTTCACTGAGTGCGGGCGGGTCGGTCAGCCTGGATTTCACGGTGCGGGAGTGGCCTGCCGACGGGCTCAGTGTCACCGTCATGGCCGCGCCGGCCGCCCTGCAGGAGCCGGAACGCACCATGGCCATGGTGGAGGTGGCGGTCAACGGCAGGGCCGTGACCAGGCAGGCCGTGTCGGCCGAACCGGTCGCCACACCTCGCGACATGGTGTTCGCGGTGCCTGGCAAACTGCTGAGGGCCGGCGCGAACACCGTACGGCTGGGCAACTCGGAGGGGCCGTACCCGGTGCTGCGGCTGCTGAGAATTGTTCTGGCTCCGGCGACGCAGGGTTGAGCCCTCTCGCCGCTCGCTGAGGCAGGCGCGGAAGACACGTGTATACGCGGTACCGACGAGACGACGGCAGGATACGCGCGTCCGCCGAGTCGGCCGTAACACCTTTGGCCGAAGTGCTCGGCGGCGCTGGGGAACTTGTCCGGTTCTTTGCGACGCCACCCGGTGGCCGGGCCGTCCCCGGAGTGGGGGATTACACCCGCCGTGCGAATGGAACTCGGGAGGTCGCCCGCGCGGGTTCCCCGGCCCGGCACGCTCGACCCCCCGACCGGACTACGGCGTGGCGTCGCCGGGGGAGTCGCCGTAGAGGCCGTTCAGGTCCTCGGGGTCGGAACCGAGCCCCAGAGCGGGAAGGGGCCGCCTCCCGGCGGCACCGCGGAGGCCGTCGTGCTTCCACACGAGCTCTTCCCGGGGCGACGCGAGCCACAGGGTGATGCGGTGTTCCTCCACCGGCGCATCCTTGTCCTCGTCCTCGTAGTCCCCCAAGCCGTAGTGGTGCGCGTGGGCGTCCGCCCGGCCGCGAGCGGATGCCCGCAGCCGGTACCAGCCGGGCTCGGGAAGCCGGAATTCCAGCTCAGCATCTCCGTCCGCCAGCGTTCCGTCCGTGATGAGGAGGCTGACATCCACCACAGCTTCCCAGTCCAGCGGCTGTGGTTCTGGAGCGGAGTCGAGCAGTTCGACTGTCAGGCGTAGGTCCCCGTGAACGGTGCCCGTGATGAGTTGGATGCCGTCCGGGACGGCGGCGACCAGCCCGTTGGACAGGTCCGGGAGATCCATCAGATTCGATCTCCAGGGACTTTCGTGGAAGCTCGGCCCGAGCATGGTGCAGAAGCCGTACCAGGCCGGTATTACATCTTCGTAGAGAACTGCCATGTGTGTTTCTCCCCTTGACGTCTTCCGTCTCGCGGGTCCGCGTGGACGGGTGTTGCGGCCAGGACTACGTGGCGGAGCAGGCCGGCGGCCGACGTGCGCGCCCTGCTTCGGCCGCGCCGGCGCCCTGATGCCCCGTGCGACGGCCCCGTGGCACCGGCAGCAGCGGCCGCGCCCGGGCAGGGATGCCCCGGCGCCGAACAACACAACGGAGACAGCACCCACGGGGTTCAGCTGTTCCGGGAGCTGAACGGAGCTGAACGGAGCTGAACGGAGCTGAACGGAGCTGAACGGAGCTGAACCGGCGGGGGGAGCGGGGAAGCGCCCGTCCGCCAGGGGCGGAACGCCCGGCACCGCTGCCTACGGTGCGCACAGTCCATACGGTGCGTGAAACGCAGGCGGTGCGTCGGGGAGAGCAGCGGGCGCCCTCGGTGTCACGGGTGCCGTGTATGTGAACCGCGCTGGCGGTGTCCTCGTTCATCACAGGTGAAGAGGTACGGCACTCCTCACCGTGCCGCGGTCTTCGGCGTGCTTTCGGAGCTCGGGGCCGTGACACGGACAGGGGGGATTGAACGGAGATCCGAAGGACAGGCAATACCAAATAGGGCGTGTGCTCGGCGGGACTGCCGCGGGGCGGCCGTCACCGGCAGGAACAGCCGCAGCCGTACCCTCCGTCGCGGGCGGCGAGCGGGCGGGAGGTCGTAGGTGCAACCCCACGTCATCATCGGTCATCATCCGGAACTCGGCATCGTTGCTGCGGACTGCAGCAAGAGCGCGGCAGTTGTGGGTCTGCTCGAAAGGCTCGGCTTCATCGCCGTGCCGCGCAAAGCCGTCTACGTACTCCGGGAAGTCGACAGGAATCCCACCGCGCGCACCCGGTCCGCTGTGGCGCGACTGCGGGACGAAGGACTCAAGGTACAGACGGACTGGCTCTATGATCCACTCCGTCACTATGCCTGAGAGTATCCCGGGCGCGCCGAATCGATCGGCGTTACGGTCCATGCCGTCGGCCACCCCGATGTCACCGACCAGCAGGGTGACTTCGGCCAGTCCGAGGAGGAGGTGCAGACAGCGGGGCCCTGAAGGCGGCGTACAACCCGCGCGCACACCTCGACTGCGGACTTCCGGCGCGTGCCTGTGGATCATGGCCGGGTGGCCGCCGACGTGCGGCTCGGGACGGACGGTCAACCGCCCGCGAGGACCGAGCGGTTCAGGTCCTCGGCCAAGGCGTGGCGCCCGGGCGCCGGCCAGGACGGTAGGGCACGCGTCCACGGCGGTGCCCGCCGGGCGGCTTGCCCTGGATGCAGGATCCCGGCTTACCGACCCGGAAGGCACCGCGTGTCGGGCAAGTGCCCGTGCGGATCAGTTAAGCGGGTCGAGGGTGATGTACGCCTTCCTCGGGTTGGCGTCGTACACCAGCGACTCCTGGTTGCCGACGTCGTCGAAGGCGAAGGCATACGCCCTGCCGTCGACCATCTGTGCGTGAATCTTGCGTGCGTACTGGTTGCCCCCTGCGTCCTGGTAGGAGTCGCCGGACGAAGCGTCGGCCCCGGCGGAGCCGTCCAGCAGCGAGGCACGGTTGTAACCCGCGCACAGTGTGCGCGAGATGGGGCCTCTCACCTGGTCGTTCGGAGCATCCAGCTGTTTGTGGCAGTTGAAGACCGAGTCGGCGTCGGGCTTCTTGAAGGACGTGACCACCTGCCCGGAACCATCGGTGAAGTTCATCGAATCGCCGGAGACCCTGCCGTAGTACTTCACGCCCGGCCGGTCCGCGAAGGGTGCCACTGTCAGTGTCGAAGTCGAGTACTTCGTCCACACCTGGTTCACGTGGTCGTCCACGACACTGTTCGACAGGACGCCGGTGGCGACGCCGTGGCCCGGTGCCAGGGCACGCAGGACGGTGCCGTCGGACCGGGTCTGGACAAGGCCGCCCCAGCCTCCCGGCTGGTTCCTCAGAGAGTCGAAGAAGCCCCGATAACCGCCGGGCTTCAGGCGGCCGGTCCGCTTGATGCTCCCGTTGGCGCGCATCACGCCGACGGCATACGGGGCGGAGAACATGTCGACCTGAGTACTGTTGAGCCACACCCCGGAGCCGTTGAGCGTGTACTCGGCCCAGTTGAACAGGGTGTCGTTGTTCGGGTCGTTCGGATTCTGCACCGCAGGCTGCACCAGGCCACCGGTAGTCAGCCTGAAGTCGAGCTTGCGGCCGTAGGAGAAGTAGACCCGGCCGGACAACTTGGGCAGGCGCAGGGTGATCGACTGGCCGTTCCGCGGTCCGGCGATCGACGCATCAGGTGCTGCGGTAGGTGTGTCACCCCCCGTCGGCCAGGGATGGAACGTGCCCTGCGCGTCGGCCCAGCCCTGCTGGCCCGTCGCCAGTGAGGTGCCCAGGACGTAAACGTAAACCTGCTCGCCGATCCCGGAGTTGTTCCTCAACTTGAGCGGGATGGCGTCCGGCACCGCGGCCGCGGCCTGTACTGAAGGCGATGCGACGATGTGAGCGCCGCCGGCGCTCACGGCCAGGATCGCGGTGACTGCCAATGCCCTCAGCGATCTCTGTTTGAAGTCCAATGGTGTCCTCCTGAGCGGATGTTGGGACGGGACTGAGAGCCGGGGCGGTGTGCGTAGCACCTTGTCCGCCTCCGGCCTGCCATGGGCGACCGAGACGCCCACCACCGCATAACGCGGCGACTGCAGAGGCGGTTCACCCGTGCCGGAACCGGGCCCCGGTCGGCGCGCCGTCCCGTGCGGCCGACGGCTGAGCACTGGCGGGCCGCCGAAACCACCGCCTGCGCACACCGCCCGCGAGTGCCGTGGCGCACCGCCTGCGTACACCGTCGGCGCGCGCGAGCCCGGAGCCGCCTCGGACCCCGCAGCCGGATCTTTCCCGCATGTCCTCATCGGTTGAACCGGGGACATCTTCCCGCCGTTGAGGCTGACACAGGGGACGTGACGATTCGGAAGGAGTTCCTTGTCCAGGGGTCTGTACCGCGGTGACCTGCGGCGGACGCGACCGATCACGGTGAAAGCCGGAGAGCGGGTCCGTTCCGTCGGGGGCAGCCCGGAGACGCTGCGGGAGCGCTGCATCCCGCCGGTGCGCTGTGCCGAGCACAGCGCCTTCTCCGTGCGCTGTGCCGCTGTGACAGGCGTGGTCTGACATGTATTTGCCGCAGTCGTTGGACGGGTTGTCGTTTGCGCTGCTGGGCGAGCATGTGATGCAGGCGCACCCGGACAAGGCGCTGGAGTTCTCCCGGTTGTGTGGGTGGGCCTCGGTGCGGGTGCGGGAGCTGGCGGGGTCGCTGGGCGAGGCTGAGGTGCTGGCGCGGGATGCGCTGCCCGAGCAGGTGGCGGAGGCGTTCGCTGGGGTGCTGTCGACGTTTTCGGGGTCGTCGGGGGTGGGGTACCTGCCGAAGTTCGCCGATGAGCTGGAGCGGTTGCAGCAGCAGTTGGCGGAGATCTCGATGCAGATCGAAGAAACCCATCGGATGCTGCTGGCGGAATTGCTGCTGCTGGCGGCGGAGCTGGCGTTCTTGGCGGCATCGGTGTTCTACACCGCGGGCCTGTCGCTGGCGAAGATCGCGTTGGCGAAAGCACGGTCGCGGGTGCGGATCCTGACGATTTTGGCTGCGCTGTCGTCGCTGGGGTTCTTGGTACAGCCGATCGCCGAGGGTCTTCAGGAGCTGTTCCTGGGGCTGTTCGTGCAGTTGTCGTCGATGTGGTTCAACCCCGATGACCGCAAGCGGACCCACCTCGACGGCAGGCAGCTGGCCATGGACTTCACTCAGGGCCTGCTGGGGGGCATGTTCGGGTGGGGGCTGGACAAGCTCTTCGCCCCGGTACTCAAGCCGTTGAAGAATGTGCTGGGCACGTGGACGTACAAGGGGATCGAGGGGCTGGCGCAGTTCCCGATCGGCGGTTTCAGCGAGTTCGGGGCGGAGTTCTTCAACAACGGTTTGTGGGACGGCAAGTGGTCCGCCGATGTGGAAACGCTGCTGGGCGGGGGGCTCAGCTCGGTGGTGACCTACGCTCTGATGGACGGCATGCACGAGTTCACCACCTGGCTCAAGAGCACCAGCCAGGACTGGTTCAAGGGGTTCGGCAAGGACAGCCGCCTGGGGCCGCACAACACCGCGTCCTTCGATGATGTCGATCGTTTCGGTTTCAGCCCGCTTGGTGGGCCAGTGGTGCCGATGGTCACCCCGTCCCCGCCGGTGACCAAGCCGGACAAGCCCCTGCACCTGGTCACCACCAGCCCGCCGCCGGTCAACCCGCCCGGTCCGCCGCCTGCTTTCTATGGTTCCGGTTCCGATTCCGGCGCGTTCAAGACCTGGGATACGGGTGTCGGTCCGGGCAAGCCGTTCACCGCCGACGGGCCGGGCTTCGACGGGCCCAACCGGGTGCATTTCACCGAGCCGCCGCCGGGGTATCACACCCTGTCCTCGTCCCCGCCGCCCTACCGGCCCGTCCCCGGGCCTGCCAACACCGCGCCGGTGCTGCTGGGCGGGATCCTCGACGACGGCACCGCCGACCCCTTCGCCACCTCCGACACCGGCAAGGGCACGGGGAGCGTCGACCCGTACCGCGTAGCCCCCATCACCACCGGCCCCAGCACCGGGCCGACTGCGGAGACCCTCGACACCAACCCCCTGCCCAGGCCCCTGCCCACCACCGGCGGAGGGCGCGATGGTGCCGTCAACCCCTACGACCTGATCGACCTCTCACCCGAGACCGGGATCGATCTGGGGGACCAGGTCCTGGCCGAGGACCCCTTCACCCGCGACGTCGATCCTCACCTCACCACCGACGTCCCCACCACCACCGACATCCCCGCCGCCGACGTTCCCACTGCGGCCGGGCCCACCCGAACGACCGGATCGCCGTCCGTCGACGCTCCGGCTGTCGGCTCGCGTTCTGCCGATGGTGCTCCGGCGGCCGAGAGGCCGCACGCCCCGCGCACCACCACCGACACCGTCACACCCCCCACCACCGACACGGAACACACCGGTACCAGCGGGGCCGCAGACCCCGCTCCCGGGACCGCAGGGCCGACGGCTACACCCACGGCCGCCGACTTCGACGCGGCCCGCCAGCACACACCGCCCGTCCGGCGTGAGCACACCTGGCTCAGCCCTGGCCCGGTCGATCCGTTCGCACCCGACCATGTCAAGCCCGAACTGGTGCCGGTCCACTCCGCGTTCGACGTCCGCCGTTTCACCCACGACGGCCAGCCCGTCACCAACATCACCATGGAGGTCCAGCTCGCCGGTGCCGAGGACCTCACCTCCGCCGAACTGGACGCCGTGTGGCAGCGCATCACCGCAGGTGTGGACCGGCTCAACGCGGCCGGCTACCGCACCCCCGCCGAAGACCGCCTCCACCTCACCGTCACACCCGCCACCCCCAACACCACCCCCCACCTCACCCCCCGCCTGGCCGGCCCCGACTCCGGCCAGGAGATGACCCACGACACCTGGCGCACCGACGCCACCCCCGACGACTACGCCTGGTACCTCGGCAAAATCGCGGGACTCGTCCACCGCGCCAACCCCAACAACCACCCCTTCTACCGACCCGAAGTCACCGACAGCTACACCCTCCAGCCGCCCACCCCCCTACCCACCAGCACCAGCACCAGCGACGACACGACCACATCCACCTCCCAGCCCGCCCGACCCGTCCACACCACCTCCACCGATCTGCCCACCACCCAGCACCCCGCTCAGGCCACCACCCCGGACCCCGCCCCGGCCACCGCTTCACAGTCGACCTCGTCCAGGTTCTACCCGCCGCCGCCGGCACTGGACGAGGACGATGACGCGATGAGCGTGGACAGTGATCCCGCGCCCGGCGCGGTCCTGGCCGACGCTCTGCGGCGGGAGAAGAACCTCGACGGGGTGGTGCGTGATCTGCTGGTGTCGTTGTCCGGGGTGACGGTGGTCGTGGATGATGCGGCGAACTTCGGTCATCAGGCGGCGGCGACCATGTTGATGGATTCGTTGCAGGAGTTGGGCTATTCGGGGCGTATCACGGTTATTGCTCCGGAGAGTGTGCGTGACCGGCTCGGGATGCTGGTGCCGGATGCGATGAACCAGCGGATTGACTGGCGGACGGGTACGTTCGACTCGGAGTCGCCGCAGCCTGACTCCCGGCTTGGTGGTACTGCACCTGCGGGGGAGTCGCTGGTTCTGGTGGCGGCGAGTGACCGTCTTGACTCGGATGCGGAGACGGCCAAGGGTTTCCTGGATTTCGTGGGGGCTGATCGGGCGGTTGTGCTGAAGCCGTATGCCTGGGGCGAGTCGCGTCGTCTGTTCTATAGCCGGTCCGGGCCGGATTCGGCGGTTACGGTTCATGACCTGGAGGACGGCGGGACGGGTACTTCGCCGATTCCTGGCAGTGCTGTGTACCGTTTCGATGTTCCGGCTCTGTCCGGGCCTGAGCTGGACGCGTTGATCGATACGCAGGTCGGTGGTTCGCGTGGTGAGGGTCTGCGCGCTGTGACGGACGCGGTGCGCGGGGGCTGGGCCGATCTGATGCCGGTCTACGGGCTGCATAATGTGGCTGCCCCGGGCCGTGCCTCGGCTGTGGGTACGCTGGCCGCAGGGGTGCACGCGGCGGGGCTGGGCAAGCCTTCGGTGGTGTTGACGTTCGGTGATGCCACGGTGCCTTTCGCGCCGCGTCACATCGCGGACTGGCTGGTCCACGCCGGTCTGGGTGAGGCGGACCTGGCAGAGCGGATTGCTGGTCTGGGGCCGGACCAGGTGCTGGTCGTGAATGGCGGGCGGCTGCCGCAGGATGTGTTCCGGCAGGTGTATCAGCTCGGTTCGCTGCCTGCTGTCCTTGAGGGTGCCAACACCAGCAATCTGGTGCAGTTGCTGGGCCGGTCTTTCTTCTCGGTACTGACCAACCACACGCCTTACGACCGGCTCGATCCCGATGCCGCTGACCGGCTCCAGGGTGTCACTGATGCGATCGTCGGTGAGAGTGAGTGGGGTGCCGGGCTGGAGGATGCTGCGGGGTGGGAGGAACTCCAGGCGGCGGACACCGCGTTGTCGGTGCTGCGTTCGCTTCCCGCGCAGGACGGTGGCCGGCTTCTGACGCAGGACGAGATGCTGCGGCTGACGGAGGTCCTGTCGACGGAGCAGATCACCGAAATCCTCGGGGACGGGGATGACACCGTCCAGCGGATGGTCGGCTACGACCCCAATGACATGCGGCAGTTCAAACGGCAGATGCGGGATCCTGCTGAAGTGGTCGTCACCAGTGACCAGGTGATGCGGCTGCAGGAGGCGGTCGATGTCTACCGCACCGGGCAGGAAGCGGTCGTCCGGGACGCGACGGCCGGGTACTCGGTGGCGCCGCGGCCGGAGCAGACGCAGACCGTCGCTGCCGCGATCAGGGAGTCGCTGACTGAAGGGACCGCACTTCACACCTACTTCCAAGGACTCGCCGCGCAGGCCCGCGACCCCCGTAACGACCAGGTCCTCCAGGCCCTGCGCTTCGTCCTCTCCACCACCCCGGACCCCGCCCCGGCCACCGCTTCACAGTTGGCCTCGTCCGGGTTCTATCCGCCGCCGCCGGCCGGTGAAACGTATTCGGATGTCGGCGCCACCGCTGACGGGCCTACGTTCGGTGAAGTGTCTATGGCGCCTGCGGTTGGTGAGGGTGCGGGTGATGGGGGTGACAGTGACGAGGACAGTGGTGACGAGGGTGGTTTGTTCGCGGTGCCGTTGCGGCCCGGTGGATGGGTTGCGGCGGCTGAGGTTTCTGTGGAGCCGGAGCGGTTGTCGATAGATGTCGCGGAGTCTGTCGATGCGTGGGTCGCGGTGTCGTCGCCGGATTCGTTGGCGGCTGCTGGGGCGCGGCTTTCGGATGTGCTGCCTGAGGAGAAGTGGTGGCAGCTGTTCATTGATCCCAGGGATCATGAGCGGGCGCTGACGTTTCATGCGGACGATCCCGGAAGTATTTACGAGGGTGAGCAGTCCCCGGGGTTCCGGCAGGGGATGATGGAGGCCTACCGGGTGGCGTTGGATTCTCCGGCCGGGGTCAGTCGGCGGATGAATGCGATGCTTTACCTCGGTCTGCATAATCTGGTGATTGCTCATCTCAGTGCGAAGCCGGGCTGGTCCGGGGGGCAGGAGACGAGTTTCCCTCTGCGGCATGGTGATCTCAGCGAGGATATTCTCCAGGAGGGGCTGGACGGGCGTCCGCTGGTTCTTGACCTGTCCACCTATGACCCGAATATGCCGACGACGGCTATTACCGGGCTGGACCGTCGTGACAGGGTGCTCAAGACGCTCTACCGGAAGAGTGAAGCGCCGGGACTGGTGGACGCGGCTTTCGACCGTTACTACGACGAGATTTCACGGGCGGACGGTGATTTCGGCAAGCTCGCCGCTATCAGCAGGGTGGTCCGTGCCTTGCAGGTGATTCACCCGTTCAAGGATGCCAACCGGCGGGTCAATGTCCATTTGCTGCTGCACAAGCTGTTGCTGGAGCAGGGTTTCGGGCCAGTGGTCACCACGGACCTGGCAAGGCTGTTCCAGGGCGGCTTCTCAGCGGAGCAGATGGCCAGGACCTTGAGCCGTCACACCACGCCGCTGTCCCCCGGCAGCGGGCACGCCACGTCATCCGCGCCCGCCCCGCAGCCGACCGGAGAACTGGACGCCGTCGGGCCGGTCGTTTCTGCGGTGTCTGATATGGCGGTGGCGCCGTCTGTGGGTACGGGGCCGACGATGGTGTCGCCGTCTTTGGTGGCTGTCACTCCGGGGCAGTGGGAGTCCCGGAGGGGTGATGCGCGTCCGGCGCTTTTGCGTACTGAGCGGTTTGATCCGAAGGCGGACCCGCTCGCGTCCGGTCGGCGGGGTCTGCTCAATGGCTGGGGCACGCTGATCCGTACGGACATCCGCCATATCCAGGCGGACAATGGTGCCTGGGTGCGGAGCCTGACGGTTGAGCTGCCGGTCAGGGTGGGTGAGGGTGGCTTCGAGGAGGGCAAGCTTGCTGCTCTGGAGGAGCGGATCCAGGGCTTGCTCGACGGGCATGTCAACGCTGGTTTCAGGCTGCCCAAGTCTGGTGATCAGCTGCATGTTGAGGTGAAGCTGACCCCGGCCAGGAAGGATGATCCGTATGCGGTGCATGTTACCGTCTCGCCCGATCCGGGCCGTTCGGACCAGCTGCATTTCCACTTGCGTGAGAATGCCACTGCCGCCCAGCAGGTGCGGGATTCCGCGACCCTGCTTCATGAGATCCTGCACTACGCCGGTCTGAGTGACCGTTACCGCGACAGTGATTCACTGTTCCGCCGGGGTCCTGGCAAGGGCGACACGGCTGGGGTCATGGCGGATGTGAGTGTGCTGCCCGACGGCACGTTCCCGCTGGAGTACCTGACCGAGATCGAGAACACGACCGATTCCGGCCCGGTCGTCTACGACCTCCCGTTCACCACGCCACCCGCGCTTGCCCCGCAGCCGGCCGGTGAAACGCAGCCGGATACCGACGCCACCGCCGACGCAGTCATCTTCGGTGAAGTGTCTATGGCGCCTGCGGTTGATGACGGTGCGAATGCGCTGTCGGGTGTCGATGTGGTGTCGGCGGAGTTGGCGTTTGGTATGCCGCGGGGGAATTATGGGCGGTTTGCACGGCTGGCCCGGGAGCGTCGCCTGCGGATTTTGGTGCGGCCGACGAATGCGGAGGCTCCGGGGTGGCTGGAGCGTGGGGCGCTGCCGAAGCCGAAGGACATCAAGGCGAAGACGATCAACCGGGTGGATGTGCATCTGGGGGCCGCCCGGGGGCATGTGGGGCTGGTGGGGTTTTTCGAGCCGCGGATGCCGGAGCGGGCGGGTGTCGAGGACGCCGAGTCGGGGCTGTGGGAGCGGATTGAGCAGCGGTTCCGGCAGCGGTCGGAGGAGTTCGAGGCGTTGGGTCCGGTGATGGGCCGGCTTGCCGAGGAGGGCAGGTTCTTCGTCAAGGACGGGCTGGTGTATGGCTTGGACGCGGCCGGTGAGCGTCGGCCGATCACGGGCGACCATGACGTGTTCGATGTCACCACCCCGGGTGGGTCGGAGTTGACGCCCAGGGGTTACGGGAGCCTGGTCGAGACGATGATGGCCTCGGACATGGCGGTCATGCACGGTGCGCACATGTACTGGCCCGGGCCGCGCTCGCCGTTCAGCGAGCAGATTTTCATCAGGATTGTGGAGAACCACCGGCCGGGTGGGGAGCCGTTGTTGGAGTTCCGTCCGGATTCCGACTCCGCCGTCCGGGTGTGGGCCGAGGGCCGCGCCGTGTCGGCGTCCGGGCGGTTGGCGGACGCGCCCGTCCCGCCGCCGGCCGGTGAAACGTATTCGGATGCCGGCGGCACCGCTGACGGGCCTACGTTCGGTGAAGTGTCTAAGGCGCCTGTCGTGGAGCGGTCCAGGGGAGCGTCAGCGGGCCGTGTTGGTGGTTTGCGCGGGGGGTCGCCGGATACGGCTGTGGATCCGTTGGCGGCTGGTTGGGTGATCGGTCGTGCGGTGACGGTGGAGGGGCCGCGTCGTGGTGGTCTTGTTGAGGTACCGGTGTCCCAGGTGCCTGTCCGGGCGGGGAAGCTGCGTGCCGGTGGTGTTCCGGAGCGGTGGTTCACGTATGTGCGGTCCTCTGCGTCTCGTTCTGTTCCGTTCAGTTATGAGGTCAGTGACGCGGGCCTGGTGAGGCTCAGCGTCCCCGGTGGGGAGGAGCTTTCGCCGGAGGGCTGGACGAGGTTCGGTGACGATTTCATCCATCTGCCGTCGGGTGCTCTGCTGCGGGGAGACAGCGGCTGGATCGGCCGGGTGGGGAATCTGGACACGCTCGGGGATGCCATGGGTTCCCTGGATCCCGGGGCCGCTCCGTACACGCTGGTGGCGGGTCCGTCGGATATGTACCTGGTGCCGGTGGTGGAAGGCGACGCGGCAGTGCGTATTGCGTTGCGGGACGACGTGGCGGGCTCTTCTTCTGCTCTCCTGCACTTCCAGCCGGAGGACGATGCCGACCAGGCCGGCCTCGGGGACAGCGTCCAGTACGGCGAGGACATGGGCGGCGCATCGCCGGCACCCAATCTCGACTCGCGGGCCGCGGAATCCGACAACGACTCCGCGGCCGGCTCCGCGGCGACCGAAGACGAGTCGGTGCCCGCGGCAGTGGAAGGGACGCCGCCGGGGATGTATGAGGCTCCTCGCTGGACTGGGCCGCGTGCGGTGGAGTTCGAGGGGGCGGCGCTCGTGCTCCAGGAGCCGGAGGGCGGGGGTGAGCGTTTTGTCGAGGCGCTCGTGCTGGCGGCGCGTTCCGTTGTTGCGCCGCAGGGATTTACCGGGGATGCCCGGCTGGTGGCCGCTTTCTCGGGTGATCTGCCGCCGGCGCAGGCGTCCGAGGTTCTCTACGCATGGGCGGAGAAGAACCTGCGGGAGGACACCGTGGCTGGCGAGGAGCCCTTGCTGGCACTGGACGCGGTGGTGACCACCGCCGAACTCAGGGCTCTCGGCGTCAGCCAGTCGAAGCTGGCACAAGCCGCGTTGATGGGAGACAGCCTGCGGGTCTCGGACATCGGGCTGAGCCGCATGGAGCAGTTTCGTGTGTTGGTGCGGCGGTCTGGCGACGCCCGCTCCGGAGTGGTCGCACGGACGGTGGCTGCCATGGCCGTCGACGAGCTCGGCATCCGGCTGGCCCTGGCCGACGCCGGAAATCCCGGCGGCGACATCACCTGGACCGGGTCCGAGAGCGGCACACCGGTCCTGGTCCTCCGCGACGGCGATCACTATCTGGCCGCGGTCCCGGCATCTTCGGGGCAGGCTGCCGGGCCGGCGCCCGAGAACCCGCCCCCGCCTGCAGAACCCACTGGTGTCACCGGCACCTCGTAGGACTCCGTTAGGTTGCTCTGGCTCTTGGGTTCTGGCTGGTGGTGGATGTTCTGGGCAGGGGGCGGTGGCAGGTGGTGCAGGTGCCGG